>JBEVKW010000178.1:0-28817 GCA_040509495.1 Chitinophagaceae bacterium
TCGAATCTTTGCCCCACCATTCGGGATCGGTCTCATCCACGCACTTCACCGTCTTCAACATAAGCTTCAATGTTCTTGCAGCGGAAACAATGGATGCAGGCGCTACACTTGCTGCCTGTTCTCCGGGTGCGGCATCGTCCTGCAATTCCAATATACCGGCGAACCGCCTGGTGAACAGGCTGTCATTCACATACCGGAAATCGGTTTTAAAATCAGTTCTTTTAAATTTTGCCACCGCATCTTTATATGCTTCCGGTTCAAAATTTACGCGGGTGGCGCGTGCAAGCTCCAGCCTTGGTCCCCTGTCTAACAGCATAGCCTTCACCTGGTCAACACTTTTAGCAGCCAGCCGTTCATGAACAACGGCAGCGAGCGATTTGTAATTTTTCGCTTGTTTAACACCCGCAGACAGCGGTTCATAATTCGCCGGTTTGTTCTCCGACCTGTTGTATAATGCCTCATAGATCTGTGGCTTGAGGTAATCAACAACATGGTCTACAAATTTTTTTACCTGGGCATCATTGATTTGTGCCGTTGAGACATCGGTAATAAGAAAATCAGACATGATCGTACTATTTAAAGGTTAAAAAATAAATACATGGTTGAGCGCGGCCTTACCGGCAGTTCCGGGACTGCCTGAGTCTGACCTTGATATCCTGCAGATAAAAACTTACTTTGGTGTAACTCCCTATATCCTCTCCCCAGCGGTCTCCGTACACCTTAAGTTTTTTTATAGCGTAGCCACCGGCGATATTGAAGATCTCCGCATCATGATCCTTATCAATACCTTCATAGATGTAATTTTTTTCACTGAGTATATCCCTGATCCGGTAGCCGGCAGGTGCCCGGTACAACGTAAAAGTTTCTGTCTTTTCAGCCTGGCTGTGATCATTGGCCATTGTTTCGTGTTCTTTTGCCTTCATGAAAATTTCTGCGGAAACACTTTGCCCATCGCTGGAAACAGATAACCTGAATGTCATCCTGATCTTCACTGAACCTCCAAAGTCGCGATCACCAGTGCCTACCTTCCGCGGAACGAAGTCCAGGACGTCTTCGATCGGCTTAAGATATTCTTCAGTGATGGCACATCTTGCGATCGTCTGCTGGATAACAGGTAACTCAGCAATCAATTTTCCACCACTGGCAAACCTGATCTTCGATGAATTTTCTGTGAGTTGAATACCATTGCTTCCCAGGTTCAGTGTCATCAGGTAAAGGGATTGCTGTGTAAGATGTTCGGTCACATCTATCAACCCGGAGGTACTGATCAATGCTGCTTTAATATTCGCACCGGCAGTATTATACCTGTCAAAATCATATCCGAAGAGTTCTATTTTATTCCTTCTGCCTGGCGCAAGGTTCATATCGATGGATGAAGGCACTGCTGTACAGAAGATGGGATCTAATGAGGGCAGGTCGTTCCGGCCTCTGACCATGTCGATCAATCGGGCAAGTTCCTGCTTCATTCTTGTTCTGAAGAAATCTGTGTAACATTTCAACTCCACACCGGCTGACGCCTGTGCCCTTGTAATAAGGTTTGTTACTTCATTCCTGATGGTGCTTTGCGTTTCGCCGGCCAATTGATCCGCCAGATTCTTCAACGTTGTTTGCCAGCTCTGCGATTCGTCCTGGAGCGTATTGATCGCATCCTGCAGCAGCGTTTCTGTGTCGCTGGCCGCTTCCGTTAGACTAATATTTTCGTTCGCTCCCGCAATGCGGAATACAGAATCGCAGGAAGAGAACAGCGTGATCAGCAGCAACACCCATGAAAGAGCCTTGAAGAAAAACCTGTATAGTTTCCGCAGATCGCTAGCTGGTGTTGAAGAAGGGTTGAATGAGTGCATATTCTTTTTCTTCGAAGTTGAAGCAAGTAGCATGCGTTTTCAACCCCGCAATTGGGGGTATTTATTGAAGACCCGACTTTATTTGATGTAATTGATCAGCGCAGTGCATTATTCCGCGAAGGCCGTCGTTATTGTAATGGTCAACATACAGAGGAAGATCATCAGCACGATCTATGAAGGGATGCGGATATGGACGGTAGTACCTTTACCCAATTCAGTGGAGAGTTCAAACAGCACGTTGATCTCTTTACATCGTGCCTGCATATTTCCAATCCCGTTACCGGAAGAAGATCTGCTGACCATGAATCCGACCCCGTCGTCTTTGATCGTTATTGTATACCTGTTATCCTGCATTGCGATGCCGAAAAAAAGGCCTGAGGTCTTACTGTATTTTATGGCGTTATTGATCGCTTCTTTACAAACGAGGAAAATATTTCGGCGGTGTAGCAGGTCAAGTTGTAAAAGCTTCATCTCTTCAATGCTGGCAGAATGAAATTGTATCCCCTTCGCATTGCATAATGTTTCCGCGTACTGCTTTAACCGGTCGAAAACAATACTCATCGTTTCAGCCTTGGGTTGCAAAAGGAAGGACAGATCACTGATCTTTTCAATTACATCTGCGGTATAGCCCTGTATATGCTGAAGAGAATCTGAAGCAGGTTGCTGCTGTCCGTTCTTCGTTTGCGCAATAGCCAGTTGCAGCAGCATATTGATACCGCTCATGCCCGCTCCGATATCGTCATGCAGATCGCGGCTGACCTGGTATAACGTATCTTTCCGGGTGGCAAATTCCTTCTCCAGTAATTCACGCCTGTGGATCAACATTCTTTTTCTATACTGTAAAATAAATACAATGATACCCGCTATAAAGACGAGTATCACTACATTGGCTAATATGAGGAAGATGTTTATTTCGGTTTGCTCCATATAAAACCTGCTGTAAAGGTGAGGTACATCAGGCAGCTAAGGGTCATCATTGCCCAATAATAATTTTTTTGAAAGGCAGTATAGTTTTCAACGAGGTAATTGAACAAAGCAAAAAAAGGAAAGGACCCGAGATAAAATAACAACAGCCCGGTACAGATATAAAACATCATACTCGATCTGAGATTGAATATCTCCGGCGTTTTCATAATATGCTGGAAGTATAGCATAATGAGCACCAACAGGCAAATATTACCCGTTGAATAGCTGGCAGAGAGATACACGTTTTTGGCACCTGTAAGGAATAGCATTTCCATCGCAAACGACAAAAGATATACCGCCAGGCAGATCCATGGCACCGCTTTCTTTTTGGTGGACCTGAAATAGATGATAAATACTCCGTGCAGCATGATCATCTGCAAGGGTATTGCGATCATTGTATAGAATTTCAACAAGGGTCCATACCATTCCTTAAGCCGCATGTACAATCCTGTCAGCTCAATGATCGCCACTGCCACCAGGAACCACGAGAATAATGTGATCGGGTTCTTCCGGTAATAGATCAGTCCGGCAACAGCGGCGATTATTTCACAGACGAGCAGAATGTTTTTAATATCCGGGATCATATAAGCTTATTAGAATGAAGTTCCGCCGGAAAAGGGCGGCGTTAATTGTCCCTGGTTCATTAAAGGTTCATTGTAATACAGGGATGTCTCAAATGAGAACGGTCCATTGGTTTGTGGCAGTGAATCTATACCCGGCCAGAGAAGACGGATCCTTCTGCCATAGTTTGACGAAATACTTAGTATTGCATCAAGTGGTTTTTTGGGAAGTTGGCCAGGTGGATAGCGGAACGTGTTGATCTTGCATCCTGATGATGCCCATGGATCGAAATCCTGGTGTTTATACCGGTAGAAAACATCTCCATCAAATCTCACAGGGATACTGTCCGACAGGTAAGTCGGCACCATGAATATCGTATGACGGTCTATATAGTCCAGGGCCACTTCGTTCACATCACCGGTATAGCGGCCGTAATACATCCTTATGCCAAGATTGCTGATCTTGCATGCCTTTGTATCTATTTTCGATACCTGTCGCTCAATGGCGCAGATATAAGCTTTCAATTTGTCCAGGCTGAACCAGATGGCTCTTGCATCGTCCCGTTTGTGAACTTTCCTCAGCCGGGAGATCTCATTACTTTCCAGACCTGTGTTCCAGGGAAAAAGGCGTTCGGATGAGGAAGTATTTATAACCAGTTCAGAAGTGAACCGTTCAATGTCGCTATAATTTCCAACGATCTTAAGTGCATCTTCGAATGTGATACGATCATAGTCGGCAGCAGAATCGCAGAAACAGCGATCTTTGCCCTTGTCCGGCTTTTGACCTATACTGCTTTTATCCTGCCAGGAAATGAAGGCGAGCGTAGCGCAGGCTACGAAGGTTCCAGTCAGAAAACTGAAGAGGTGCATTTTCATGATGATATGTTTAAATGGTTAATGGTTCTGTATTCAAACCAATCGTTCCCGGATCGCCTTCCCTACTGCCTCAGTTGCGCTGGCCACATGCAGCTTCTGATAGATGGTCTTAACATAACTGCGGACGGTCTCATATCCCAGGAATATCTCTTTCGCTATCACCGGCAGACTTTTACCTTCCGTCATCAGTTGAAGTACCTGTTTCTCGCGCGTGGTCAATTCGTAGGCCACCGGTATTACGGGTGGGGCAAACTGACGGAACAGTTGAACTATTTTAGCTGCGATGGCCGGACTAAAAGAACTTCCTCCTTTGTATACTTCGGTAATGGCATCGAGCAGTTGTGCCGGTGAGGTTTTCTTCAGAACATAACCATGAGCGCCCGCACATAATGCTGCGAAGATCTTTTCGTCCTCATCAAATACTGTCTGGATCAATAATCGAAGTTCAGGAAACTGTTCATGTATCAGCTTTGTAGCGGCAATACCGTCTAATCCCGGCAGCTCGATATCCATCAGCACAACATCCGGCGTCGTTCGCTCTATGAGATACTTCCAGTCATTACAATCTTTGTAAGCTCCTGCACAATGAAAACCTTCTGTTCCATTAAGCACGGCCCTGTATGCATCCAGCATAATAGGATTGTCTTCAAATACGGTAACTCTTATTTCCATGATGTGAATTTGCGAAGATCGGCAAGCGTGGCAATGCCCTCAATCGGGGGATTTTTAAAAGGTAGCGGAGGGGTTGCAGGATTGAGATTTCAAGGTATGCCATGAAAGCGAAAATCTTTCGGCTTTATTTGTATTTGATCCGAAGGGAATATTAAATGCAGTTACGACACAAACACCATGCATAAAAGTTCAACAGATCAGGGCACGCTTTCCTTCCCGGGCCTTTGAACTTTTATATTGTACAGGAGAAACTTACCGGCATTCAGACCGGCCATGATCATTCTGCAGGTGATTGTTTGTTGAGTTAGCATCAGTGCCGGGAGCAGCAATTTGTTTGAACCCGGGGTAGCAGGTATAACGATATGATTTGAACCTGCAAGATCAGCGATCAGATCGCGAGCATATAAGATAAGGGGCAGAATGCCGTAATGCGCTTCAGTATCCGACCGAAGCAGATCCAGTGGCGCATTCTGTATTTTAAGTTCGTTCAGTCTTCATGCGCGGTGATTTCAGCACTCAAGCGGCACCTGGCACCACTAAGATCTTGGCAATACGTAACTGATCCATCTCCGCCACTTCAATGCGCATATTTCTCCACTTCACGCGGTCGCCTTTCTTCGGGATCCTGCCGAGTTTCTCTAAAAGGAAGCCACCGAGTGTAACATAGCCGGTAAGGTTATCTTTAGCACGGTCGGCCTGCATATCCAATCGCTCCACAAATTCATCAAAAGGGATCTGGGCGTCGACCATCATACTTCCATCTGCCCTTCGCTGGATCGCGTATTCAAATTCATCATTCTCTGAAATATCTCCGAAAAGTGCATCTACAATATCATTGATGGTTATGATCCCTTTTACAGAACCGAATTCATCAACGACCATGGCCTGGTAAACCTTTTCTCTCCGGAATTGCTCCAGCACCTGGTAGGCACGGTTGTGCGGTGTAACCAGCAACATTTTGCGCTGTAGTGTAGACAACTTGTGAAGGTGATCGTCCAGGTTTTCGCTGATCAGGTCTTTGGAATACACAAATCCCACTACCTGGTCGAGCGAATCTTTTGCCAAAGGATAAAGTGTATGGCGTGTAGAAAGGATCTTTTTCTTGTTGATAAGGGGGTCTGCATTGAGATCAAGCCAGGTGATCTCGTTACGCGGCGTCATCAGGGCCGACACCTGCCGGTCTCCCAGGCTGAATACATTCTGGATCAGGCTTCTTTCTGTTTCTTCCAGTACACCACCTTCGTGACTTTCCGCGATGATCACCCGCAATTCTTCTTCCGAATGAATATCGCCATGTTCGCCTGCTGGTTTTATCCCCATCAGGCGCAAAATGAAGTTTGCAAATCCGTTAAGGATCCAGATAAAAGGGCGGAAGATAAAAAAGAAGATCTTTAACGGCACGGCCACTGCAAACGTTGTAGGAACCGGCTTACGAATGGCCAGCGATTTAGGGGCAAGTTCACCGAATACGATATGCAAGATCGTAATAACAAGGAAAGCTACCGGTAAAGCGATCTTGTGGGCTGTTTCCGGAGGCATCTGCAGGCCCACACCATCCATGATGGAAAGGATCATACTGGTCATAACATCTTCCCCAACCCAGCCAAGGCCCAGTGAAGCCAGTGTGATACCCAGCTGAGTGGCCGCAAGGTAATTATCCAGGTTATTCACCACGTTCTTTGCAATAGCTGAAATGGTTTTATTGCGCCCCTCACTCACTTCGATCTGGGAAACCCGCACTTTGACGATCGCAAATTCAGCCGCAACAAAAAATCCATTCAACAGAACGAGCACGATAGTCAGAATAATGTCCCATGTCATAATACATCCGGTATTTGCCGGAAGGTACCTAACAAAAACCATACTAACTGATGCTGACTGACCATAAGGCAAGGAATGATGGCTGCCGCCGGATCCAACTGGCCGGATCTGACCGGAATGCAACAGCTTTGTCTATTTACCGAGTGGCAGGTTAAATCCGAATGTACTGCCGAGGCCGATCTCACTTTTTACCCAGATACGCCCCCCTTCCGCTTCAATGAACTCTTTTGAAATGGAAAGTCCGAGGCCTGTTCCCCCGGTTTTCGCACCCGGCACCCTGAAAAAGCGTTCAAATATCTTTTCTGAATATTCCGACGGAATACCGGGTCCTTCATCCGTTACAGACATTTCAATCTCCGAAGAGGTCTTCCTGATGCTTACCACTATCGCACTATCCGGATGCGAGTGTTTGATGGCATTGACCAGGAAATTGTTCAGCACCCAACCTGTTTTCTCCGCATCTGCCCTGATCAGGCCCGGATCGTCAGCATACTGCTTCCGGATGGTAATATTCTTTTCCCTGGCAGTTGTGCTTGCTGCCGCAATGGCACTATCTGCGATCATGCCGGGACTGACTTCCGTGATATCCAGCTGGATCTTGCCGGACTCTACCTGCGACATGTTCAGCAGTTCACTCAGGATCCGCAACATTCGTTGATTGTCATCCTTTAAATGCTGAACAAGTTCTTTCTGATCGGCAGATAGCTTGCCGATGCGCTCATCATCCAGCAACTTCAGGCTGAAATCAGAAGAGGCAAGCGGCGTTTTTAGCTCATGGGATATCGTCGCAATAAAATTTGTTTTTGCAACATCCAGTTCCTTGAAGGAGGTGATATTCCGCAACACGATGACTTTACTGTTGGAGTTATCCTGCGCAATCTCCATGATCTCCTTCGTAAAATAGTTCTCCCTGTTATCTACAACGATCTTGAACGGCATGCTTCCTTTTTCTTCAAGTAAGAACCGCAGCAGGTCATTTCTCTTTGAAACTTCATCAACAGCCATTCCCACCACTTCTTTCGCTTGCAAACTTAAAAGCTGCAAGGCCTGATCATTAGCAAACAGGATCACACCGTTCTTATCGAGACCAATACTTGCGTCCTTCAGGCTGTTGATCACCGCTTCTGCTCTTGTCTTTTCAAAAATGATCTTATTGAGGTTACTGTTCTCAAAGTACTCCAGCCGCCCGGCCATATTATTGAATGCATTGGCCATCTGCCCGAATTCATCTTTCCGCTGCAGATTGATCCGGAACCGGTAGTTCTTTTTTGTGATCTCTTCTATGCCTTCTGTTAGAGAGTTGATCGGGGTGGTCAGCACTGCGGGAAAATTGAAAGAGAAGGTAATGCCGACAATGAAAATGATGGCCGCAAGAAAGGAGATATAGGTTAATGCGTTATCAGCTGTTTTGCCTGCCTTTTCATTCTTTGCCTCTATAGCGGCCATATTCACAGACAGGATGCGTTGTATTCCTGCACGTATGGGCTGATCGGTCACCGATGAATCACGTCCGGCCCGCATAAGATCGAGGTATTTGCGTATACTGACCGTTGCTTCCCTCTCCCCTGGTTCTGTGAGGTTGGACTCCTGTAGTGTTAGCACCTGTTCAAACCGTTCCATGAACCGTGAGGGATCTATCTTCACACTATCGAGCGCGCCCTGCATCTTGTGGCCATAGTCAAGCGATTCATAGTTGTCTTTCAGTATATCCCTTGCGTCATTTTTTAACCTGACCAGGTGGAATATACACACCCCGCCGGATAAAAGAAGTAGCAGGAACAGGAAGAGTGTTCCCAGTCGTATTTTGCTTTTTACAGAATTTGCCATCAGGATAAAATTACCAGATCAACTTCATTTTTTGAAAGTGTTTTGAGCAATTGATTAAAGACGCTGGTCTTGAGAATGATCTGCCACAGTTTCAGGTGCGGTTTCCCGATGCAAACAGTGGTGATGCCCTTTTCTTCGACCATCGCGATGATTTCACGGGCGATATCGTCACTTTTCCGCTGCACTACCCCGGCGCCTAATTCAATAGCATTCCTGAAATTATTGATCAGGTGCCGCTGGGCAGCCAGTGGGATCTTCTCGGGTGATTCCTTTGGCGTCTGAACATACAGCACATACCATTTACTGTTGTAATAAGATGCCAGCCTCGCAGTTTTGCGGATAATATTCTGTGCGATCTCCTGATTGGAAGAAATACAGGCTAAAAAACGCTCATGCCGCCAACCATTATTGCCGGCAGTCACTTCATAATCCACTTTCCTTTCAACCTGGCCGGCCACTTCTTTTAAAGCCAGTTCACGCAACTGAAGGATCTTCTCCGGCTTGAAGAAGTGCTGCAGCGCCTGCTGCACCTTACTATCATCATATATCTTACCTTCCTTGAGCCGGGTGATCAGTTCGTCCGCAGTGAGATCTATATTCACTACTTCATCTGCGATCTGTAACAGCTTATCGGGCACCCGTTCTTTCACCTCAACACCGGTGATAGCTTTTACATCTTCATTGATGCTTTCGATGTGCTGGATGTTCACTGCAGAGATCACATCGATTCCCGCATCGAGGATCTCGATCACATCCTGCCATCTTTTTTCATTTTTACTCCCGGGTATATTTGTATGAGCCAGTTCATCCACGACCACCACGTCCGGCTGCAGTAACAGCACAGCCTGCACATCCAGTTCATCCAGTTGCTTTCCCTTGTAGAAAACTTTTCTACGGGGGATCACCGGCAGCCCGTCGATCAGTGCCTGTGTTTCTTTCCTGCCATGTGTTTCAACATAAGCGACCCTCACGTTGACACCATTTCGCAGCAGGTTATGCGTTTCCTGCAGCATCCGGAATGTTTTCCCGACGCCGGCGCTCATACCGATATAGATCTTCAACTTGCCCTGATGGCCAGACTGAAAAACATTCGTCCAACTTTCCGCTGATCTTTCTTGCATACCCAAACAGTATTAACTGATCTCTTTTAATTGCTGAACAGCAGGGTTCGGCTCATACAGCATGGCTGTACATAAGCAATTCCCACATTTTTTTCCCGTTAGTATAGAATAGTTCACGCAGCTTTTACATCCTTTCCAGAATGCGCGGTCGTGCGGAAGCTCATTGAATGTAACCGGTGCAAATCCGAGTTCGGCATTCATTTTCATAATCGCAAGACCCGTGGTGATACTGAATACTTTTGCATTGGGATACAACCGCCGTGCCAGCTCAAACACTTTTTGCTTGATCTGCCTGGCCACACCATTCCCGCGGTAGACCGGTGCAACGATCAGTCCTGAGTTCGAAACAAATTCTCCGTTTGACCAGATCTCCACATAGGAAAAACCGGCCCATTGATGCGCTGTTGTTACAGCAATAATTGCTTTACCCTCTTTCATTTTCCTGATCAATGAAGACGGGGAACGTTTTGATATGCCAGATCCACGCGCAATGGCTGAGGCTTCCATCTCAGCTGCGATCATTTCAGCAAAGACAGCGTCGTCTTCCGTAGCAGTGCGCACAATAATCGTGTTCATCTTGTTATGTTTACTTCTTTGAATTAACAACCCGGTTGTGATACCTGTTTAGTGTAAAGAGCATACAATCTCCCAGGGATCATGGACCGTATGAATGCTCTTTCTTCTTTCGTGTCCGGAAGCATCGAAGAGAAGCCGTACACGAACACATTTTCAATCAGCATCTTTACTACTTTGTCGCCATCACGGAATAAAGCTTCTGCGAGATTAAAACACTTTTTAGCCAGGTTAAAGTTATGTTCTTCAACCGCCTGCTTCGTATAGTCAGAAAAGTAATTCATACAGGCATACACCTCCAGGGATATTTTTGAAGGATAAGTTTTGGCAGATAATGGAGGGATCGTTGATTTTAACAAACTGCTCACCTCGTATTGTGTGATCATTGTAACAGGTTTGAGATGTTGGAAAATTATTTTCATGATCGTATTGCCAAACCCGTTCCTGAAAAAGGAAAGGCCATTATATCTCCCAGGTATCACAAGATCAATTGCTTGTATTTTCCTGGTTCTTCAATCGCGTTTTAAGACCTTCTCAAATTGAGAAGGTCTTCTCAATTTGACAATCGCAACCGAAGGCATGCTATAAACGGGTTGACGGATTGCAGCCGCGCATGCGTACTGCCATCCGTCAACATTTTGTTTATGATCACAAGCGGAAGTTCACTCCAACGATCACCCGGTTCTCTGAAGTTCTGAGATCTGCTTTCCAGGTGGGATCGATCGGATCATTGCTGAATCCTGTTTGTGAAGTTGTACCACCTGCTCCGGCAAAATAGGGCACATTCGCTTTCCGATAGAGGTATTCAAAACGGAATGTCACAAAATCACTGGGCATGATATCGAGGGTGGTGCTCAGTTCTCCCACTTTCAGATCCTTCCCTGAAGCAATCGCCACATCATAGTCGTTCGGGATATTTCCGGCTGCAGCCGGCGTAAAGGCCAGATAGCCGCCGGGGTTTGTCAGCCAGCCGCCTCTTACCGTCCATGCCAGCTTATTGTGATTGAACCAGAGACGATGCGCCAGCGAAGTACCGGCCATGTAGTTATCTTTCCTTTTAATGCCATCACCACTTTGAAAACCGTAGTGCGTATTCAAACTGAAAGCCGCCTGTGTGATCCCTCCTTCTGATGGTTGTTTTTTATGATAACGGGCAACGATGCTATTATCATGATGAAACCTTCTCACTTTAGAAAGTTCCGGCCTGCCGCTTTTGCTATCATTTCCATAGTAGAAATTTGCTACCAGTTGAACATTCTCCGAAGGGCGGAAATAGTTTGAATTGCCCAACCCAATGTTCTTGCTCCAGCTATTATAGGATTGCCAGCCATTCAACAGCCATAATTCTGTTTTGAACTTCCTGGAAGGATAATATTGCAATCTTGCTCCCTGGAAATAGAACGGCGTAAAATCACAAACAAGGCTACGCTGGTAACTCCAGTTCTCCTGCGTAACGTAACTTTCCAGGCCGATATAGCTCATAAAGATGCCCATCTCGACATTTAAACCGTAGTCTACATTGAAATGATAACCGGCAGCAGCTTCACGGATGAATTTAAGGTTACCAGTGCTGGTATTGCGGCCGCGGCCAACCGACCCGTCGGCTTCCTGGACAATATTCAGGCTATTGCCTGTTTGCAGCCAAAGCCTGCCGATAATGTTCTTATAGTTGCTTTCGATACCGATACTTGCCTGGTTCAGTGTAAACTCATTGCTGCGGCCAGTCGCGGCTGAGATGGTCTGCGTGTTGTCTTTGGGCCGGGCAAAATTATAATTGAAATAACCGTCTAACAGAACGACACCTGTCAATACAGTTTCGCCGTTCTTATCTGTTACTACCAGTGGAAAATCTTTCTGCCGGTTCTGCCCATTCACCCAGGAAAGGTCCATTCCCCCGAACGGGATCTTTGCCACTTTTGCTGAATCCTGCGCAAGCGAACTTAAAGCGAGTGCCATCGCCGGGATCGCTAAAAATACTTTTTTCATTCTTGTCTGTTTTGATACGTTGGTTGAATACATGTTTGGTTAAAAAAAAATGAGACGGCTGACGTAATTGACGTTTTTATGGGTACGTTGATCGCCCTGCTACGGGTCCGTCTTCACAGGTGCTCCCGGGTGGAAGGAGTGATCACGGTTATGATCGATCAGTTCTTCAGGGCATCCAGTGCAATATTGAGTTGCAGCACATGCACATAGGAAGGGCCCAATGCGGGCTGTTCAACATGCGCTTCCACGAGCTCCGACACGCGCTGTACAGGAATTTTTCTGATGGCAGCGATCCGATTGATCTGAACACGCGCGGCATCCGGGGAGATATGCGGATCGAGCCCGCTGCCTGATGCCGTTACGAGATCAGAAGGGATCTGCTCTCTCCTGATACCCGGATTATGCACAAGGAAACTATCGATCCTGTCCTGCACCAATCGCAGGTAATCAGGGTTGGAAGGTCCTTTGTTAGAGCCGGCTGAACCAGCTGCGTTATAGTCAACAGCGGAAGGACGGCCATTGAAGTATTTGTCATCCGTAAATCGCTGGCCGATCCTTTCATAGCCAACAACTTTACCATCAACGGATATTGTTTCACCTTTCCCTTTACCGGGAGTTAACCTTCCCACTGCCGCGATCAGTAATGGGTAGAGCACGGCCAGCAATATGATCATGATGAATGTTAATCGTACAGATACAGAGAGATTCTTTTTCATGTCAGGTTCTTTTAGTGATTACATAAATAAGCTTAACAGCAGGTCGATCAGTTTGATCCCGATAAAGGGGGCCACAAGTCCACCTAAGCCATAGATGAATAAATTCCTTCGCAATAGAGCAGATGCCCCGATCGGTTTATAGGCAACGCCCTTTAGCGCCAGCGGGATCAGCAGGGGGATAATGATCGCATTGAAAATAACGGCCGAAAGAATGGCCGATTCCGGGCTATTCAATCCCATTATGTTCAAAGCCTGTAAGGCAGGGATGGACGCGATGAACAGTGCAGGAACAATTGCGAAGTATTTGGCCACATCATTGGCAATAGAGAAGGTCGTAAGCGTTCCCCTGGTGATCAGCAATTGCTTACCGATCTCTACTACTTCGATCAGTTTAGTCGGGTCATTGTCAAGATCAACCATATTGCCCGCTTCTTTTGCAGCCTGGGTCCCACTGTTCATGGCAACGCCCACATCAGCCTGTGCAAGTGCGGGAGCATCATTGGTGCCATCTCCCATCATGGCCACCAGTTTGCCGGCCGATTGTTCCTTACGGATATAGTTCATCTTATCTTCCGGTTTTGCTTCCGCGATAAAGTCATCGACACCAGCCTTCTCCGCTATATATTTTGCTGTAAGTGGGTTATCTCCCGTCACCATCACTGTCTTCACTCCCATCTTACGCAAGCGTTGAAAACGTTCCTGTATGCCGGGCTTGATGATATCCTGTAATTCTATCACACCTTTGATCTCATTATTCACGGCCACCACCAGCGGTGTTCCCCCGTTCGCCGAAATGGATCTGACTTTCTGTTCGGTGACGGTATGAACTTTATGGCCGGCGTTGACCACCATCATGCGGATGGTATCGAATGCTCCTTTGCGGATCTTCAGGCCGCTGGGCAGATCCACACCACTGCATCTTGTTTCAGCAGTGAACTGGATGAACTGCATGCCCTGCTGTACGGTCGCATTTACGCCGTTGGTCAAAGCCAGTTCAACGATCGAACGGCCTTCCGGTGTTTCATCAGCTAAAGAACTCAATGCGCTGTATTGGATAAATTCTTTTTCGTCATTGGTTTCTGTTGCATAAAAATGAGTTGCCTTACGGTTGCCAATTGTAATGGTACCGGTCTTATCCAGTAAGAGTACATCCACGTCACCAGCGGTTTCCACAGCTTTACCGCTTTTGGCGATCACGTTGGCGCGAAGTGCGCGGTCCATTCCGGCAATACCAATGGCAGATAAAAGTCCGCCGATCGTTGTAGGGATCAGGCAAACGAACAATGAAATAAATGCGGCGATCGTGATCGGAGTGTTGGCATAATCGGCAAATGGCTTGAGCGTAACGCACACGATAATAAAGATCAGCGTGAAGGATGCAAGCAGGATCGTCAATGCGATCTCATTTGGCGTCTTCTGCCTGGATGCTCCTTCTACCAGCGCGATCATCTTGTCGAGAAAAGATTCTCCCGGCTCAGTGGTCACCTTTACTTTTATCTTATCGCTTAACACTTTTGTACCACCCGTTACAGAAGATTTATCACCTCCCGATTCACGGATCACAGGAGCTGATTCTCCGGTGATCGCAGACTCGTCGATCGTGGCAATGCCCTCCACGATCTCACCATCCATAGGGATGATATCTCCGGGTTCGCAGATGAACAGGTCACCTTTTTTTAGCTGCGATGATGGAACTACTTTCACTTCGTTCACATACATCTCGCCCAGCGGAAACACTTTTTTTGCAGGTGTATCTTCTCTCGTTCTCCTCAAGCTCTCTGCCTGGGCTTTGCCTCTTGCTTCCGCTAAAGCTTCAGCGAAATTTGCGAAAAGAACAGTGATGAAGAGAATAAGGAAGATGACTGTATTATACCATAAAGCTCCCTGGGTCAGATCTCCGGTGATAAGCTGATAAACCAATACTGCAAGCATTACAGCAGTACCGATCTCCACTGTGAACATCACCGGGTTCCTGATCATCATCCGCGGATCCAGTTTTACAAATGCCTGCCTCGCTGCAGTACCAACCAGGGATGGATCAAATAATTTTATATTGCTTTTCCGTTGTGTCATATGTTATGTATTCGGTTATCTTAAAGAAAAATACTCTGCGATCGGGCCAAGCGCCAATGCCGGGAAGAAGGACAAGGCATTGATGACGATGATCACGGCAAATGTCATCATGCCGAATGTCCATGAATCGGTTTTCAATGTACCGGGAGATTCAGGAATGAACTTTTTACTGGCGAGCAGGCCTACTATTGCAACCGGCCCGATGATAGGGATAAATCTTGCCAGTATCAATACAATTCCGGTTGTTACATTCCAGAAGATATTATTGTCGCCCAGTCCCTCAAATCCACTTCCATTATTTGCATTCGCCGAAGTATTCTCATAAAGCATTTCTGAGAATCCATGGTAAGAAGGGTTATTCAACCAGTTGGCTGGCTGCACGGCCCATCCCGTTTCAGGATGCCGGGCAACCATATAAGCCGCGAGTGCTGTAAAAGCTTTAACAAGGAATGCAGATAGTAAAGTTACCAGTGCCGCTATTTTCACTTCCCTGGCTTCCACTTTGTGGCCCATCAATTCGGGCGTACGGCCTACCATCAACCCGGAGATAAACACGGCAATAATGATATAGATCAGGTAGTTGAGTATTCCTACTCCGCACCCGCCATAAAAGGCATTGATCATCATCCCAAGCAGCTGCATCAAGCCAGACACGGGCATTGAGCTATCATGCATTGAATTAACAGAACCGGTCGAGATGATCGTGGTCATAATGCTCCAGTATGCTGAAGCTGCCGGGCCAAACCTGACTTCTTTTCCTTCCATTGCCCCGATTGCCTGGCTGATGCCCATTTTGTCAATGGCGGGATTGCCATTGATCTCAGTAACGATAGTGGGGATCAGGAGGCAAAGCATTCCGATGGTCATTACACCAAAGATGACTTTCGCCCATTTCCGTTTGTTCAGAAAGAAGCCCAGTGCAAAGATCATCGCCAGCGGGATGATCATCTGCATGATCATTTCCATCGCATTGGTAAAATAATTGGGGTTTTCAAGCGGATGTGCAGAGTTTGCGCCAAACCAGCCACCACCATTGGTTCCGATATGCTTGATGGCGATCATCCCGGCGGCAGGACCTCTTGATACCTGTACGCTGTCTCCCTGTAAGGTTACAATAGAGTCTTTTCCATCATAACTTGTCGGCGTTCCATTGAACGCAAGCATTACCGCACCGATGATACATAAAGGCAGCAGTAGCCTTGTTATGGTTTTCGTGAAGATGACCCAGAAGTTGCCAAGATTTTGCGTACTTTTTTCTTTGAGCCCATTCAATACGCCAATCAGCGCGGCGATCCCTGTTGCAGCACTTACAAACATCAAAAAGTTCATTACAAATAACTGCGTCAGGTACGTTGCGCCCGATTCACCGGAATAGTGTTGAAGGTCACAATTAACCAGGAAGCTGATGGCGGTATTGAAAGCGAGATCGGGCGTTTGCGCCGGGTTGCCGTCCGGGTTGAGCGGCAGCCTGTCCTGAAAAATGAGTAAGACGAATGCGTAAACCAGCCAAAGCATATTGATCGTAAGCATGGCCTTTAAGAATTGTTTCCAGTTCATTCCCTCTTCGGGTTTGATCCCACATACCCTGAACAAAAATCTTTCGAATGGGTGCATAAAATCTGAAAGCGTGCGCTCGCCTTTGAAAACCTTTGCGATATATTTCCCCAGTGGATGTGCGAGCGCCACAGTAAGAATAAACATAAGTATCACACCTGTTATTTCGCCAGTCATAATAGCTAGAATTTTTCGGGTTTAATCAGCACGTAAATGAGATATCCAAATACGGCGATTGATAAAATGAATAATACAGTCATAAGAAGAGTTAGATTTTTTCGAACCAGTCAATTGTTTTATAAAATATCCGGAAGCGGATAAGTCCGGATACGATCAGGAGCAGGTATAACATAATCGATTGTTTTTATTGATGAAGCTTGTTTACGCTTTCCATTGTTCGCTGATGCCCAAATGCCATACCGGGAACCCAAAAGCGGGGAGCTTTTCTGAAAGGCTTGCTGTACAAGCATTTGGTGGAGACCAGGCAATAAATGAATATGCCGTAAAGAAAAACACCTTCTCATTTTGAGAAGGTGTTTTATCATTTTGATAAGACGGAAGGTATCGCGTATTCTTCCATTTTCCGGTAGAGGGTCGCGAGGCCTATCTCCAAAAGCCGGGCGGCCTTTGCTTTATTTCCGTTCGTATGTTCCAGTATCTTTTGTATATGTTGCTTTTCGACAGCAGCCAGCGATAGTTGCAAATGCGGTGCAGCGTTTTGTTGCTGAATATCGTAAGGCAAATGTTCAGGAAGAATTTCATTCCCGTCTACCAGGATCACAGCACGCTCCAGTACATTCTTCAGCTCACGGATATTGCCTTTCCAGAAATAGGATTGAAGCAGTTGCATTGCAGACGAGCTAACTATCAGGCCGGTCTTATTTGTCTTTTCTGAAAACTGATCCAGGAAGTATTTTACCAGCAGTGGAATATCTTCTCTTCGTTCATTGAGTGATGGAAGATCGATCGTAAATACGTTCAAGCGGTAAAACAGGTCTGGCCGGAAATGTCCCTCCGCGATCTCTTTTTCCAGGTTTCTGTTGGTAGCAGCGATGATCCTTACATTGGTCCTGGATATCTTTGTATCACCGAGTTTAATATATTCACCGTTCTCCAGCACTCTTAACATTTTTGCCTGCAGGTCGATATTCATCTCACCGATCTCATCCAGGAAAAGCGTGCCGCCGTCTGCCACTTCAACGAGACCCTTTTTATCTTTCATTGCGCCGGTATACGCGCCGGCTTTATGTCCAAACAGTTCTCCTTCCAGCAACTCTTTATTAAAGGCGCTGCAGTTGATCGCTACCATTGCTTTCCCCTTACGTAAACTGTTCTCGTGGATCGCTGAGGCAAACACTTCCTTACCGGATCCTGTTTCGCCCAACAATAGTACAGTTGCATCATTTGGCGCTATCCGTTGTGCAAGCCTGACTGCATTTTTTATCGCAGGGCTCTCACCTATGATAGATCCAAAATCAACCACGGATGCCTGGCTTATCTTTATCGCCGATTTTTTTGCGTGAATGGCCTGATCAACCGCCTGATGAAGCAAAGGAATGATCCTGTCATTATCGTCGCCCTTGGTGATATAATCGAAAGCGCCATTCTTGATCGCTTTAACGCCGTCAGCAATATTCCCATAAGCTGTCAGCAGGATCACTTCAACAGAAGGGAACGAAGCTTTAACAGATTTAACGAAGTCGACGCCATTTCCATCCGGTAGCCTGACATCGCATAAAATCACATCAACAGCCTGGCGATGCAGCAGGGCCAGTCCATCTTTGAGAGAGCCCGTTTCGCTAACAGTAAAACCCTCCAGTGAAATGATGCGTGAAAGCAGTTTACGCAGCTGCTCTTCATCGTCTATGATCAAAACTTTTCCTGCTACCATAAATAACCCTTTCTTGTTTAAGCCACACAAATTCCGTCTACCTGTTGAAGTTTGTGTGCGCTACAACATACAAACATACGATTTCGCGGGCGTACCACGGAAAGATGCCTCCCTGGCCGTCCACTTGAATTTTGTCTCAGCACCTTCACCATCCTACCGGTATACGGTCATGAGTCATCGAAGCTTTACAGGAAAATCCGGAGTCAAAACCGTCAACGATCAGCAGCAAACTTCCAAACACTAAACACTTTAAACGAATGACGGGAATCACCTTTAATTTACAGCGGTTCGGGTGTATGCACTTCCAGGCATTACCCGTTAACTGTCAAAACAATTCTATGCGGACAATCATTTTATCTCTCTTACTTTCCATGCAATGGCTACCTGGTGTTCAGGCACAGTCCCCAATGAAACAATGGACTGCCGAAGAAAAAGCTTTCATCATGCAATCGCTTGATGCAACACTTGACTCTATTTATGCGCTTATCAGCCCATTATCCGAGCAGCAATTTTTCTATCGGCCGGATAGTAACACCTGGTCTGTAAACGATGTCATCGAACATCTCGGTCTAATTGAAGAGGGTTATGTCCGTGAATTCTGGTGGGCAACTTCTCAACCGGAGATGCCCGCGTCTTACCAGGATTCCACGAGAGGTGGCGATGAAAAAGCCCTTGCATACGCAACCGATCCGGCAAAGGGCCATGCACGGGGAACCAATCTTCCCCTGAAACGTTATTGTGACAAACAAACCTGTTGGAAAGTATTGGTTACGGCAAGGGGCCTTTCGAAAGATTTCTTTGTACGCAATAGCGGCATCAACCTGCGGGCTTACTACGTTTTCCGGAAAGATGCATCAGGTAAAAGGGATGTCCGTGACCTGCATCAGCAGGCATTGTGGATGCTGTCACACTGCATCCGCCATAGTGAGCAAATCCGAAAGATCATCAACGACCCGCGATTCCCGGGACCAGCTAAAAAACGTTGAGTTAATGGTCTGGTTCCGTTATCGAGAGCTGACGAACATGGCAGGAACGCGGCTGCAGCCGCGAACACGGAAGAACTGTAGCAAGATTATTTGATCAGTTCGAATACAAAACTCTCCTTCGGCTTGAGCTCGATCGAAGCGAGGGCGATCTCGCGGCCACTCACCACATCCCGCGCCTTCGTGAATCCGGCCGTTCGTTCACTGTATGCATTCCAGTCGGGCCTGAAAGCCTTTTCTCCTGTATTTGCTACTACCATTACGGTTTGTTTCGCGTCGTATCTGAAATACACATAAGCGCCATCTTTCGGCACGAACTGCGTGGTCTTCCCTGTTGTAATGGCAGAAGATGATTTACGGAATTGCCCGAGTTTACTGATATGATCAAAAGAGATCTTCTCCGCAGCAGTCCTTCCTCCGTCTGTGAACTTATCAGCAGTATCACCTTTCCAACCTCCCGGAAAATCTTCCCTCACCATGGCGTCGGTAGTTGTTTTCAGATTCTTCATTAATACCTCCGTGCCATAATAGAGTTGCGGGATACCGCGTAATGTCATCAGGAAATTATATCCCATTTTCATCTTATCCCAATCTTCACCGATAACCGAGAACACCCGGTCCATATCATGGTTATCCAAAAAGATGCAGTTGTTCAGCGGGTCTTTGTACACGAGATCCTGTGCAAGCGTCATATAGATCTTACTCACACCATCACTCCATCCTTTTGCCAGGTTCATTGCGGAAAGCATCGCAAAACAACTTTGAAAATCGATCACACCTCTGGCATTATGGCTGAAGGGTGCGTTCAGGTTGTTCTTTGTGAAATACGCATTGCCTATCACCGTATTCACCCACGCCTCCCCAAAAACCATGATCGCCGGGAACTCCGCATACAATGCGTTGTTGACATTATTGAGGAATGGTTCATCGGCATATTTATAGGTATCCACTCTCCATCCATCGATGCCAAAAGTTTCCGTTGTCCAGAGCGCATGTTGTACCAGGAAATTCGCGACAAATGGATTACGTTGGTTCAGATCAGGAAGATGATCCGTGAACCAGCCATCGAGCATGTTCTTTTTGTCGTACGCAGAAGAATAGGGATCAAATAATGTTTCCTCACGGTGATTGGGCGCAGTGAAAGCCGGCCAGTTGTTCAGCCAGTCGGCCATTGGTGGATCAAGTACTGACCAGTGCTCTTTATTCACGTGATTGTATACCGCATCCTGGATGATCTTGATACCTTTCTTATGCGCCGCATCGCAAAGCTGAAGATAGCCATCATTGCCACCCAGGCGTTTGTCGATCTGGTAATGATCAGTGAACCAGTAGCCGTGATATCCTGCTACATTATTACCCCATTCATGCATCAGTGTCACATTGTTCTCAATGACAGGTGTCATCCAGATCGCGGTAACGCCGAGTGTATTGAAATAGTCAAGATGATTTTGGATGCCTTTGAAATCGCCGCCATGTCGCGAGAATTTATTTTTGCGGTCAACCGTTTCATCACGATACCCTTTGATGATATCATTCGATTCATCCCCATTGGAAAAACGATCGGGGATCATCAGGTATACAAAATCTTTCGAGTTGATTCCCTGTACACGTGTTTTCCCGTTAGCGGCATTTTTAGCTTTGAGTTCGTACTGAAAATTCAAACGGCCAAGCCTGATGTTTCTTATTCCCGGCTTAGCAGTTTTATCGATCACCAGGTCCAGGAACAGGTAATTGGGATTCTCTACGCGATGGAGCATTTTCATGGTAATGCCGTCTGCGAGTTTCATCCCGGCAGGTGTAAGTTTATACATCGGTACATCGTTCGCAACGCCTTCACGATGGATGATCAATTGCAATTTACTGTTCTTAAAACCCGTAAACCAGTTGGTCGGGAACAATTGCATTTCCTGCGAAAAACAAGGGAGCGATAGGATGATAACGAGAATAAATGCGGCAGCTTTTTTCATGCGCAGATTTTTATGTGAGATAGAATTAATCAGATAGGACGTTGTTCTTCAATTTCAATACGGGCAAGATCTTCTTCGTCTGGCTTTTTATTTTCTTTTACGACCGTATAACACAGGATCGCAGCTACAACAAACAACATTCCGCCAACCTGTATAGCCAGCATCCGGTCATTATTCAATACGTGCACCATTACACTTTTGAAACCCAGCGATGCCAGGATCTCCGGTAACACAATAAAGAAGTTGAAGATACCCATGTAGATCCCCACTTTATTGCGCGGCAGGCTTCCACTGAGCATTGCATAGGGCATGGATAGGATACTCGTCCAGGCGATACCCACACCAGCCATCGACAGATACAGCATATACCTGTTCTCCACCCAGCTTACGCTGATGAGACCAAGCGCGCCGACCAGCAGGCAGAGAGAATGCGTAAGTTTTCTTCCCAGTTTATCGGCGATGAAAGGGAGCACAAATGCAAACGCAAATGTGATCACATTATAGAACGCAAGGGTAAGACCGGCAAAGTCGGCCCCGGCAGCATACGCCGGATCTTTATCATCCACACCATGGAAGATGTTTACGGCAACTGCCGTTGTATAATAAAACCACATCAGGAACAAACCCGGCCACGTAAAAAACTGCACGAGTGCAACGCGTTTCATCTGGCCAGGCATATTCGCCAGGGCTGACATGATCTCTGATACGCCGCCGGCAATTCCTTTTTTAGCATCTTTCTCTTCTTCTTCGGTTGCCGATGGCGGATACTCTGTTGTTGTAAACACGGTATACATCACGGCAGAGAGAAAAAAGAAGGCGCCGATATAAAAGGACCATTTCACGTTTTCAGGGATCACCCCTCTTTCTGAAGTATTGGAGATATCGAACACATTCTTCATGATCCAGGGTAATGCGGAGGCGATACTGCCACCGATCCCAACCATCAGGCTTTGCATGATGAATCCACGGTTCACCTGTGAATCTGGTAGTTTATCGGTCACAAAGGCGCGGAAAGGTTCCATCGCAATATTGCCGCAGGTATCCAGGATCCATAACAGGCCTGCAGCCATCCACAATGCACTGCTGTGCGGCATGAACACGAGTGCGATCGAGCTCAGGATCGCACCTATCATAAAATATGGCCGCCTCCTTCCCCAGCGCGGATGCCAGGTACGGTCACTTAGATAACCGATAATTGGTTGAACGATCAGCCCGGTAAGTGGTGCGGCGAGAAACAATAAAGGAACTTCTTCAGGATTGGCGCCGAGGTTCTCATAGATACGGCCCATATTCGCCCGTTGAAGATCCCAGCCAAACTGGATACCGAAAAATCCCACGCTCATATTGATGATCTGAGCGATACTCAGGCGGGGTTTAATGCCTGTAAAGGAGGTTGACATAAGCAAATCGTGTTTTTTGGCTTCGCCCGCCGAAGGTTCAGCGAAGGCTGGGGCAAGATACAGAAATATGTAACATGTACACATTCTTAGGGAAATTTCAGCGCTTTTGACAGCGTCGGAAATGCATAACGCAGGAGCAACGCAGCGTGCGGAAGGAAATGCAGAGTGCGCAAAGCATTGTACCCTTTGCAGCCTTTCCGGCCCCTAACGCTCTCTGCGTTGATCACATCATGCAGCTTAACAAGACCACTCAAACCCGCTTAATGAAAAAGGGTCTAAATGCCATAAACATTTAAACCCTTAAACTATAAAACTTTTAAACTCTCTCAATCCTTCCCTATCGAAAACCCATTCGGCAGTATCGCGCCTTTTTTGATCACGATAATACCGTCTTTGATCGTATAGAGAGGCTGGTCTGTGTTTTCAAGATGATGACCGCCATTGATCGTTACGTTATCGCCGATGCGGCAGTTCTTATCGAGGATCGCATTCTGGATAAAACAATTATTGCCGATCCCCAGCAGTGGAATGCCGTTCGACTGATCGGCGGCAATATCACTCAGCGTTTCATAATAATCGCTACCCATGATATACGTATTGGTCACGGTTGAACCATGTCCCACCCTTGACCGGATGCCGACCACACATTTCTCCATCCGTGCAGCATTGATAATGGAACCCTCTGCGATCACGGTTCTGTCGAGCGTCGTTCCGCTCACCTTTGCAGGCGGCAGCATACGTGCACGTGTATAGATGGAACGGTTGTTATCGAAAAGATTGAATTCAGGGATCTCGTCGGTAAGGCCCAGGTTCGCTTCAAAGAACGAATAGATATTACCGATATCTGTCCAGTATCCGTCATACTGATAGCTGGCTACTTTGCATTTTCCGATCGATTGCGGGATGATCTCTTTACCAAAATCAGTCGCTTCCAGGTAATCGTTCTGCAGATAGTCGAACAACAGCTCCCTGTTAAATATATAAATACCCATTGAGGCGAGATAATTACGCCCTTTGGCTTGCATTTCAGGACCGGTATCACTCACCCAGTCAGCCAGTAATTCTTTTTTCGGCTTTTCAATGAAGGAGCTGATCAAACCATTTTCTTCTTTCAGGATGCCGAATTCCGGTGCATCACGATCACCTACCGGAATGGTGGCTATCGAAATGTCAGCGCCGCTTTTTTTATGGTTGTCCAGCATATCCTGGAAATCCATCTGGTAAAGCTGGTCGCCCGAAAGGATCAGTACATATTCGCTGTCGAACGGTGCGATATGCCGGAGACTTTGCCGTACGGCATCAGCCGTGCCCTGGTACCATGTCGGGTTATCAGGCGTTTGCTCAGCTGCAAGGATATCTACAAAGGCGGAGCTGAATGCGCTGAAGTGGTAGGTATTCTTGATGTGACGGTTCAATGACGCGGAGTTGAATTGCGTCAAAACAAACATCCTGTTGATGCCTGAGTTCATACAGTTGGAGATCGGAATATCAACCAACCGGTATTTGCCGGCAATAGGAACAGCGGGTTTGGAACGGCTCGCTGTCAATGGATACAATCTTGATCCGGCACCGCCGCCAAGAATCACGCTCAGGATTTCCTTAGTAATGGACATAGGCAAACTTTTTTCAAAGTCAAAAGTAAAAATTTAAAAATCAAAATACGTCCTGTTCTGTCATTCTTTATTTATTCTGATTTGTTATTCGGTTTTGACTTCCTGTGTTTTGTTTATTTTACTTTTTAATTTTGACTTTTTACTTCTTTTCTGTTTCCTTAAAGGACTGGTAGATATCTATGTACTGTTGTGCTGATGAATCCCAGGAGTGATCGATGGTCATCATATGACTACGCATCCAGGAATAAAGATCAGGTTTGTTTGTATAAAGATCGATGGCCCGTCCTACAGAGTACGTGATATCATTGACAGATGCCTGATCAAAACGGATGCCGAAGCCCTGCCAGTCACCGAAATCAGTGATCGTATCCCGCAGACCGCCAACATTTCTTACCATAGGCACAGTACCATAGCGGAGTGCATACATCTGGTTGAGTCCACAGGGTTCTACACGGCTGGGCATCAGCAAAAAGTCTGATCCTGCATAGATAAGGTGACTTAATGCCTCGCTGTATCCAATATAGGAATTAAAATACCCATTAAACCGGTGGCGCATATTATCCAGCTGGTCTTCCAGTTCCGGGTCCCCGGAGCCTAATACGATGAAATTGGCTTTTCCATGGTGCTGATAGATCGATTGGCTGATCGCATCGGGCAGCAGGTCGGCGGCCTTCTCTCCCACCAACCGGCCAATAAATGCGATCAGTGGTTTGTCAGGATCAAGGCCGAACTGTCCGGCCAGTTCCTTTTTATTTTTCTTTTTGCCTTTTTCCACCAGTTCTTTATCGTAATTCCGGATGATATAACCATCTGTTTCAGGGTTCCAAACTTTTGTATCGATACCGTTCAGGATGCCGCTGCTCTTTCCCCGTTCATATTCGAACAGGTTCTGGAGACCATTGGCGGATTCCCGGAGCTCATCGAGATAGCTGTGACTGACTGTTGTCACCTTCCAGGCGCATTTCACCGCCGATGCCATTGGGTTGATCGTGTTATTCCAGTCCAGCATTCCCCAGTTCCAACTGTCGTATGCCGGAAGGAAATAGTACTGATCCCAACTGATCCAACCCTGGTATTGACCATTGTGTACAGTGAATACGGTGGGGACGCTTGCCAGTTTATCACGGAAAGCGTAACAATATTTGAACATGAACGGGATCAGGCCGGTGTGGTGATCATGGCAATGCACGGCGTCGGGAAGATGCTGCCAGTGATTCAACCAATCACATAAAGCGATCTGGAATGCGACGAAACGTTCATTATCGTCATCATATCCGTAGATCTTTTCGCGATCAAGCAATCCATTTATGTCAATAAGATAAAGATCAAAGCCGAGTTTGTTCGTCTTTTCTTTGATCACGCTGTAATGAAACCAGTGCGAACCGATGCTTTGACCGCCTTCGTGTACCAGTTCCCAGTTATTGTCATATAAAAATTTCGTGCGGTACATAGGCATTACCACCTTTGCCACATGACCAAGTTCGGTCTGGTATCTTGGGAGTGAACCCACCACATCACCTAATCCGCCCGCTTTGGCAACGGGATAACATTCTGCCGCTACGTGTACGATTTCCATTCTAAAAGTTTGAGTACTAACAATTGTTTTCAAATTAAGCGCTTTTTTCCATTAAGGGCTTTTTATAACTAAAAATTTTTCGCTACTGTATTTATTTCTATTTTGGGCCTTCATAATTTAAACACGACTGCATGAATCAACAAACCAAGTGGTCGCAGTTCGGAACCCTCATCATTGTTTTCTTTTTCTGGGGTTTCGTAGCGGCCAGTAATGATATCCTAATTCCGGTTTTCAAAGAGAACCTTCATCTCGAGCAATGGCAGAGTCAGCTTGTGGCTGTAGCCTTCTACGTAGCGTACACTGTTGGTTCGATCATCTATTACTTTATCAGCAAGGCCCGTGGTGGCGATATCCTCAACCAGATAGGATACAGAAATGGTATTTCATTGGGTCTGATCATTTCCGCATTGGGAACGTTGATCTTTTATCCGGCGGCGCAAACTTCATCGTTCGGACTTTTCATTACGGGTCTTTTCATCGTCGGGCTCGGATTTTCACTTCAGCAAACAGCGGCCAACCCGCTTGCGATCATTATGGGTAACCCGAGATCGGGCGCCCAGCGATTGAGCATGGCCGGCGGCGTAAACAACTTTGGTACAACAATAGGACCATTAATTGTCAGCTTTGCAATTTTCGGATCAGTGACCGGAGGCGCCACTGTAGCAGACATACAGAGCATCAAGACTCCTTACCTGATCCTGGGTCTTGCATTTGTCATCGTGGCAATTATTTTCCGATTCTCCTCTGTTCCCAATAAGATTGATGCAGACACTGCAACAGAAGAAGAACAGGGAACGATCTTCGAAGGAAAAAATAAGATCATTGATCGCGGAAGCCCGTTGAAATACCCACAACTCGTGTTGGGTATGCTTGGCATCTTTATTTATGTAGGGGTGGAAGTGAGTACCGCAGCCAACCTGCCGGAATTCATGAAAGAACACCTTAACACACCAACCAAAGAGATTGCGCCTTATGTATCGCTGTACTGGGCCAGTTTGATGATCGGCCGCTGGACTGCCTCTGTCGGAGCGTTTGATATCTCCAAAGGATTCAAGCAGGTGCTGCGCTTCCTGATGCCGTATATTGCCTTTGGCGTTTTCCTGCTGGTAAACGCGATCGCCGACCATGATATTACTCCGTTCTATATTTATGCTGTAGTGGTGTTGCTGATCATTGCGGCCGACCTGCTTAGTAAGGGAAATCCGGCCAGGCAATTGCTGATCCTCAGTTCGCTTGGTGCAATCGCACTCGTGATCGGCATGCTGGCAGATGGAATGATCAGCGTGTATGCATTTATCAGCGTGGGCTTGTTCTGCTCTACCCTGTGGCCTTGTATCTTCACGCTCGCCATTGCGGGTCTTGGCAAACGCACCAATGAAGGTGCCAGTTTCCTGATCATGATGATCATGGGTGGAGGAATTATCAGCCTGGTGCAGGGCGTGCTTGCAGATAAAGACCTGTTAGGCATCCAGTGGTCTTATGTAGTTGGTGTACTTTGCTTCGCTTACCTCGCCTTCTATGCGTGGAAGGTTAAAGGCATATTAAAAGCACAGGGAATCGATTATGATGAGATGAGTGCGTCCGGAGGAGGGCACTAAAAGGAAGGAAAGTCTAAACGTTCGAAGGTTTGACAGGTTAAGGGTGAAAAGACTTTTAAACTGTCAAACCTTTAAACTTTTAAACTTCACTTCCACATTCCAATGCGTCAAAACTAATTTCCTTCGTACATTTAAGCCCCGTTATCAAGTAACGGGGCCTTTTCATTAAAAAAAAACTCATGGCGTCTAAAACAGCTTTACATCCCCTTTCGATAGGCATTGATATTGGCGGAACTGGTACAAAATTCGGCATTGTTGACCGGGACGGTAACCTCTTGTTTTCTGATGAGATCTCTACCAAGAAACATGCAGATGTTCATTCGTTCATTGACGAATTGTATAATGCCCTTTCAACCCTCATCGAAAAAGCTGGCGGCATCGGCCGTATGAAAGGGATCGGTGTGGGAGCACCTAACGGGAATTATTATACAGGCACCATCGAATATGCACCGAATCTTCCGTGGAAAGGCATTATTCCGCTCGCCAAACTGATCGAAGATAAATTCAAACTGCCGGTAACACTTACCAATGATGCGAATGCAGCCGCGATCGGTGAAATGATGTATGGTGCGGCAAAAGGCATGAAGGATTTTATCATGATCACACTTGGAACAGGTGTTGGCAGTGGTATTGTTGCCAACGGACAACTGATCTATGGTCATGATGGTTTTGCAGGTGAAGTTGGTCATACGATCATCATTCCCGATGGAAGAATTCACCCCGGCACAGGTAAAAAAGGCTCGCTTGAAAGTTATGCGTCTGCAACAGGCGTAAAATATACAACGCTTGAATTACTGGAAACGACCGATACGCCAAGCGTTCTTCGTGACATTCCGAAAGAAGAGATCGATTCCAAAAAAGTATATGAAGCCGCAATACAGGGCGATGGCCTGGCGCGTCATGTGTATGAATATACCGGCCGGATTCTTGGTCTGGCAATGGCAAACTGTGTAATGTTCTCGAGTCCTGAAGCAATCATTCTCTTTGGAGGATTGACGAAAGCAGGTGATCTGATCCTGAAACCAACGCGTGAGCATATGGAAGCGAATCTAATCCAGGTATTCCAGAATAAGGTAAAATTACTGATCTCGCATTTGAGAGAGTCTGATGCAGCGATATTGGGGGCGAGTGCTTTGGTGTGGGAATAATCTTTTAGTCGAAACGCTTATTAAGTATCGCAAAGAGCGCAAAGAACCGCAA
>JBEVKW010000179.1:0-4071 GCA_040509495.1 Chitinophagaceae bacterium
TTACCCTGCCCTGCCGAGGTAATTCGCTCTAACCGACAGTTCGTATGCCCGTGTTACGGGAGTTCGGTCTGGAGGCGGATCCCCTCGACGCGGTGCACGACGCCGGGCGTGACGATACTGCCCGTCACCTTCAGTCTTAAATTCTTTCCGGCGTAGTTACCGCTAAACGTCCAACTGCCGCCGTTGCAGTTGTTCGCACTGGGGAACCGGTAAAGTCCCAGTCGGGTGTTGCCCTCGTAGAGTTCGACGTAGATGCGGTCCCAATGTGTGCCGCCCCCGAGGGTTTGGAACCACACGTCAAGATACAGCGGCCCCGTGGCGTCGGAAGGCACGGAAAAATCCTGGTAGAAGGTTCCGGCGTCTGGAAGAACAACCAGTAAGCTGGAGTCGGGCATAGCGTCTAAGGTGCAGCGGTCACCGACTTCGGGCTGATAGCCGTTCGGAAAAACCCACTTGCGAGTGCAGGAGGTGTTCCACTCGGAGTTAAGCAGCTCGTACCAACACACCGGGTAAAAGCCGAAGCAGTCGTAGTGTGGAGCGCACGAGGATTGTGCCGGCGCGCGGGAGGCGGTCATGGTACCGAAGCCGGCTGGAAAAGCGGGCGCGGTCTTCGAGTGTCTCCACGAGATGTACTCACCCGACTCGCCGTCCCGTCTAAAGTCGGACGAATCCTCGGCCCCGAAGCTGGCGAGGGTGAGCCGTGAGCCGGAGTCGGCTAAGGTCTGCGGCGCGCAGAAGACGCCGACGCAGATGGCGGCCAGAATCAACCGCGTGAGATGCGCGTAGCGAGAGGTCTTTTGTGTAGGTTGTCGCATGTGGATCACTCCTTGAAACGTTGAGGGTGCCTGTGAGTCCGAAAGCAGTTGAGAGCTGCTACGGCGGAGTTCGACTTGAGGGCGGGGAGCCTATCACACCCCTCTATTTTCCACAATGCTCATCCAGAACGGGGGGCGGGACGTGAAGAGCTAACAACACCGCTAATGCTCGTGTGGTCTTGATGGAGTCTCATATGTAAATTTTCAGATTGTTTACTAAATCGTATGTCTTAATCTATAAAGGTTTTAATTTGATAAGATACTGTCACTCATAAATATAGGGATGTTAGAACCATGCTCACCTCTTTTCATATCATTTGCTAAAAATTCCAGGCTATGACTCTCTACATTTCACATCTGTTGCTAAACAGAAATCTTTTCTCATTCATTGATTTCAATCGACACAAGAGACAATCCTACCTCTTCATCTAGACTCTTCCTTCTAACGGGCGGATAGCAGTATAAATGTCAAAGCCGTCCGCAGCGCGGGAGAGTGAATGCAACTTAAAGATTCTTATCTAACAAGGCCTGAGAACGTCAGGTTCATCCGCGTATGGTGGTCGATGTGGACACATGCGCGTCTTCGTTGGCTGGATTTTTGGAGTCTATTTTGCGAACTGCGTGAACAGGATACACCTTTAAAGATTAGAGCGTTGCCGGAAAGCATCGCACGTTGGTGTCCAATTTCTGACGGGGAAGGGAGGGAGAGACCGCTCATCATGGGCGCCGCAGCGGGCCTCCGCCGTGAGTTCCTGCGTATGGTTGCGATGGCGTTGCCGGAAGAGGGCATCGAGCAGCCGAGGTGTAGTGACTTGGCGGAATTGACGATTGCTAACAGTCCCATTCCGGAGCATGGCGTAAAGATCGCGCTAGACAGCATCGTGGAGGTCAAAGAATTACTGAGCCGGGTTCGTCCTGAGTGGAATATAGGTGTTGGGACAGAACTTGAGAACGTCTTAGGTCTACTTGAACAAGAGTTTGAAGCGCGTCTTCGCCAACTGGAAGAATTGGGCCGGGTTAAGCGGAAGAAAATAGTTCTTCGGCCCCTAGCTGAATCCGGTTACATACTGGTGCAAGCGGATCGAATTAATAAGGCAACTGTCGAGGCCTTCGCTTACGGGGCGATGCGCCCCCTTCCGTCTAATTACTTGGAATCACTTGGCCCAGATGCCACCTTCTGGCTCGCACATAAGTTCGGCAGCGGGCAGCCTAAGAGTGGCAGAGATTATCTGGTCGGCGCTATCGGTTTCAAAGAAGAACCAGCACAACGCGTACAACGCCTGCTGCAAAGAAACGGTGCGCTCGCGATCAAAGCGCAATACGCCCTGTGGGCGCGCGCCTATGCTGAGACGGACGCCACGCCTGGTGTTTACATAACGCTCTCCATCACTCAGTTTTGCGACGACATCGGGCTGGCGAGGCACAACGGCGTGCATCGGCCGGAAAATAAGCTGGCTGCCATGGCCGTGCTAGAACTCCTCACTAGCATGGAGCTTATCTGCATTTACCGTCCCCCACAGGGGCCAATCAAGAGAATTCGGGGACCGATATGGTCGCGAGGCATGATCTCGGAGGAATTGCGCGGTTATGAGGATGTATTCGAGGGCGGTAACCGTCCCTTGTGGGTGCCCAAAGCGTTTAGTTACGCGCCGGGACCGTTCTTCGCAAACGACACTTGGCGAGCGTATAACCACTATATTGCCTTGGTCGGCGAGGGGTTGCTCAAGCTGAATTCAAACAACGCGGACAAGTATGCGGTCATGGTCGGCGGCTATCTGGCTATTTTGGCCAGAATGAACGGCTACCGCAGGTGCAGAGTCGGGTTACGAACTATTCTCGAAAGAACAGGGCTTTGGGCCGTCGACAGGAGGAAGAATCCGGGGCGAATGAGGAAGAAATTGGAAGACGCGTTGGACCGTCTGATTAAAGTCGGGGTGATAAAGAGCTGGGACATCACAGCGTCAAGAGCAAAAGAAGAGATCGATTGGGATAATTTTGAAGACGAGAAGACACTTGAAAAAATGGCCGAGCCTCATAGGTGGCTCAAGGACTGGTTAAAACAGGTCGTTGTTGTTGACTGGCCAATGGCTATGAAGAAGCGTGAGTTAATCCTCAAGGAAAAGAAAGCTCAACATGCCAAGGCAGCTATTCGTCGGAAAGGATCAACCCGCAAGACCGCCTAGTTAACAAAGCGCCCTCACGTGTTTAACATTAACTTAGTTTGCTACATCCCCCTCCCACGTCGGTGGAAAATACCCTCCCATATCAGTGGAAAACACCCTCCCATGTCGGTGGATAAATAATCTACTTGTAGCCAGTAAATAGTGCGGTCTTTAGGGTTACAGAATCGCCACTCGTCACAGTACTCACTAAAATCTCTTAATAGCTAAAAGGTGTCAACAGATGCCTTCAGCTAGCAGGGCCTAACTGTACAATGCGCCCGAATCATGTTGGTGATGAGAGGCTTCCTAATTCGTAGCGGGATGATCCGCACGGACCTTGGGCTACAAATCGCTACATGGCATTACGCAAATTGCGCTCATGTACGTTGCTGCTGAACAACTAATCGATCTTGGCGTCAGTAGGTCAGAACTGAGGCGAAAGCTGAGTAATGGCGAGTGGCAAGCGCTTGGGCTTTCGAGAAAGCGTGGGGGGAAATTTGACTGCCATATACTGCTGGCAAGTCTCCCGCTTGAGTATCAAGGTGAGTTCCTCAAGCGTCGTGCGGTCCTGACTACGGAAGAGGATCCGCCACCGTTGCTTGACCTCTCAGATCCTGTGGTTGCCGACCAGGAAAGGGATCTGCGCTCATCATTGCTTCGCATCCGTCCCGAGGAGCGTGCTGCATGGCTCAACGAAGCAATCCGCGTCTCGAAAATAGTTGCTCGCTATGAGGCCATTAGACCCAAGCGACAACTAGACCTAGAGACGAGAAAATACAGATTCGTGCCAGAAGTGATTGAGTTATGCCGAGAGGCGGCATGCACATCTCCTACAATTCTCAGTCGAGAGCCGCACCGTGCACATCCACCGGCACCACATACGCTTGATGGTTGGATGAGAAGATATCAGACCGAAGGGCTCCTCTTTTACATCCCTAGCGCCCCCACCATCGAGCCCGGGAAACCAGACGGCCGCCACGCTGTCATGTCTAAAGGGGCTCAAGACTGGGTGAGCGCCCACTGGCGTAGATTCAAAAGCGCACGTCACTTGTTTAATGCCCTCGAGAGAAGCGCGAGGGAGAAGGGGTGGATCA
>JBEVKW010000180.1:0-5045 GCA_040509495.1 Chitinophagaceae bacterium
CCCAAAAATTCCCCCGGGGGTCATATTTGAAGAAACTTTCCGAGGGCAGCGAGGTGGTATGGCCAGCAAAGTCATAGTTCACAAGAACAGAACCAATGTAATTACCGTCAGCATGGGTATTGACGTCTCTGCAGACGAAATCACAAGCGAAATTCGTTCTGAGCCTGACGTTAACGCCCCTCTCATCGCCACCTGGGATGTTGCTTACAAAACCGACGGAACAGACGGCGAATTGATTCTCACACTAGACGATCTGGAAACAGGCCAGATCAAAGCCAATAGTGGCTACATGGATCTCAAGAGAGTAGTCAACGGAGAACCATTCTCGGTCTTCGACATGGCTCTGGAGGTCAGCTTCCGAGGAACGGTGACTGCATGAGCGAGATCAATGTAATTTCTCGCACACAACAGATCATCATCGACCCCGCCTCAAGAGTCGTCGCGGTAGTCAACAACCCAGGCAAAAGCTCTGTCCCCACAGCAGGTATTCCTGTGGTGTCAGGGCTTGTCCACCGAGGAACTGTTTCGTCCATCATCCCACCAGGAGCTCAAGGTGGAAACATTCTTCTGGATCCAACGGCAGGGCAACTCCAGAAAGTCGGTATTGATGTAGAGATTGTCGACGCCGGCGCTAACACCTATCAAATGCGGGTTAAGCAAACCGGCCTGTATCACATCTCTGGAAATGCTCGTGTGAATCAAGCAACGCCGCCAACCGGAGGTTCTTTATTGGGCCTTCGCGTAAATGGAAACTGCGTTCAAAGACAAACGTTTGATTCATCGTTCAATGTCATTTCCGGCGTAATTTCTGGTCCGTTCTATTTGAACAGAGATGATTTGGTATCTTTGTTTGGGTATTCTACAGGCGGAAACATGACAATAGACGTGGCAGCACAATCAACCATCGATCCATATACGCCCACCCTAAGTGTCTGGCGTGTGTCAACTGTTCAATTGGTTTCATAGCTCGGAAAGGAGATTAAGTGGCTAACCGACAGCGTAAGCCTATTCGACGGCCCGCTACCACAGAAGAGAACCGAGAAAACCAGTTAGTCTCCTTGGCAATCGATCTGGCCGAAAAGCAGCTAGCGGAAGGTACTGCGTCTGCTCAAGTTATCACGCATTATCTGAAGCTGGGTTCCACAAGGGAACGACTGGAGCAAGAGCGTCTCTACAGGGAAAACGAACTTCTGGGCGCTCGAGTAGAGACTTTGGCCTCCGCGAAGAAGGTTGAGGAACTATATGCAGCCGCGCTAGATGCTATGCGTCAATATGCCGGCAGAGAAGTCAGCGATATGGACGACGGCTATGACGATTAAGACATACTCAGAACTCAGAAGATTCGAAACTTTCGATGAGCGACTCGCATATCTCAAGTTATATGAGAGTGTTGGACGGCGTACTTTTGGTTCTGATCGTTATCTTAACCAGCGTTTTTATACCTCATATGAGTGGAAAAGGGCCCGACAAGCGGTTATTGTACGCGATAATGGCTGTGACTTGGGTGTGCGTGGCTTTGAAATTCATGCTGATATTTATGTACATCATATCAACCCTATAACTTCGGACGACCTTATCCACGGAGAAGAGTGGATATTAGATCCGGAATTCATGATAACGACGACGATTGCTACACATAATTCCATTCATTTCGGGGATGATAATTCACTCCCAAAGGTCGTTATTGCTCGCTCAAGAGACGACACCAAGCTCTGGTAGGAGAGGATATGGAAGAAAGCATTTTAAAGAGTACTAAAAAGGTTCTTGGGCTAGACGCAGACTACACTCCGTTCGATTTGGACATTATTACCCATATTAACGCCACATTCTCTATTCTGAATCAACTAGGTGTCGGTCCAGAGGCTAGTTTCTTCATCGAAGACGACACGGCGGTATGGTCTGACTTCGGAGTTCCAGACAATCAGCTTCATTTGGTCAAGACGTATGTATATCTCAAGGCGCGCATCTTGTTTGACCCTCCGGCTACATCATATCTCATCAATGCCGCGACAGAACAGATCAAGGAATACGAATGGCGACTCAACGTGTTCCGTGAGTACGAGTTGGACCCGCCAGACGTTCCCGAATTTTCAGAGGAGGGGGTGATTTCGTTAGATGAAGCCGCTGCCAGAAGTAGAACAGTTCATCGAGCATCACGGCGTCAAAGGAATGAAGTGGGGCGTTCGTAAGGCTCGTTCAAGGAAGCCAGCGCATCCACAAGCGTATGACTCAAAGAGGATTTCTGAGCTTAGAACCAGGAAGCCGCATCAGCTTACCGACAAGCAGCTTCAAGCGGTCAACAAACGGCTTAATCTAGAAACTAATTATAGTAAGATGAACCCCAGCACTCTTAAGAGGGGTACCGTTAAGGCAGCTGCAATTCTTGGAACCATTCAGCTTGGGATTACGGCGTATAACATGCTTCAATCTCCAGCTGCAAAGGCTTTTGTGACCAGAGGCAGACAAGCTATGAAGATTCAGAAGCGACGCGGCCAGCAACAGCTGTTTTTCTAAGGGCAGGAGGAGACCGTGGTTCTATCGAACACAGCAACACCTATGTACTACGGTCAATTCCGAGATGCAGTTCTTCGTGGAGACATTCCGGTCAACCGAGAGATCTCTATGGAGATGAATAGAATTGATGATCTGATTGCGAACCCAAACATCTACTATGACGATCAGGCGATTACTGGTTTTATCCAGTATTGCGAGTTCGAACTCACTCTCACTGATGGTAGCGATCTACATCTACTTGACTCGTTCAAACTTTGGGCGGAGCAAATCTTTGGATGGTACTTCTTCGTCGACAGAAGTGTCTACCAACCTAACGAGAATGGCCGCGGTGGACATTACGTAACCAAGTCCATCAAGAAGCGGCTGGTTACCAAGCAGTATCTCATTGTCGCAAGAGGCGCGGCGAAGTCTATGTACGCATCTTGCATTCAAGCGTTCTATTTGAACGTCGATACTGAAACCACTCATCAAATCACTACCGCGCCGACGATGAAGCAAGCCGATGAGGTTATGAGTCCGTTCAGGACGGCCATCATTCGGTCAAGGGGTCCTCTGTTCAGGTTTCTCACCGAAGGCTCATTGCAGAACACGACTGGTTCTCGATCTCAACGTGTGAAGTTGGCTTCTACAAAGAAGGGTGTCGAGAACTTTCTGACTGGGTCTCTGCTCGAGGTCCGCCCTATGACAATCAACAAGCTTCAAGGTCTTCGTCCTAAGGTCTCTACGATCGATGAATGGTTGTCGGGAGACATCCGAGAGGACGTTGTCGGTGCAATCGAGCAAGGCGCGTCCAAACTCGAGGACTACTTGATCGTCGCTACGAGTTCCGAAGGTACGATCCGCAATGGTTCCGGCGACACCGTCAAAATGGAACTTGCATCCATCCTTCGAGGAGATTATCAAGCTCCCCACATTTCGATCTGGCATTACAAACTTGACGACATCGAAGAAGTAGCCCAACCAGAGACGTGGTTGAAGGCCAATCCGAACCTCGGCAAGACGGTTACGTACGACGTTTACCATTTGGATGTCGAAAGAGCCGAGAAAGCTCCTGCTGCTAGGAATGACATCCTCGCCAAGCGGTTCGGAATCCCAATGGAAGGGTACACGTACTTCTTTACCTACGAAGAGACGCTTCCTCATCGCTCGAGAGAGTTCTGGGGGATGCCATGCGCCCTCGGAGCGGACCTTTCACAAGGCGATGACTTTTGCGCGTTTACTCTTCTCTTCCCGTTCCAGAATTATTCGTTTGGTGTGAAGACCAGAAGCTACATTACGTCGTTGACGCTAATGAAACTACCTGGCGCCATGAGAACCAAGTACGAAGAGTTCATCAGGGAGGGAAGTTTGCAAGTTCTTGATGGAACTGTCCTTGACATGATGGAAGTGTATGAGGATCTCGATGCTTTTATACGTACTAACGAATACGACGTTCGTTGTTTTGGCTTTGATCCATATAATGCTAAGGAGTTTGTAACTCGTTGGGAAATCGAGAATGGTTCGTATGGGATCGAAAAGGTTATCCAAGGGGCAAGAACCGAATCGGTTCCTCTTGGCGAGTTGAAGATCCTATCGGAAGAACGAAAGCTGATCTTCGATCAAGATCTCATGTCCTTTGCCATGGGAAACGCGGTCACACTCGAAGATACCAACGGAAACCGTAAACTTCTAAAGAAACGAGCTGACGAAAAGATTGACAACGTCTCGGCCATGATGGACGCATACGTTGCATACAAGGCTAACAAGGAGGCGTTCGAATGACCGTTACGGATGAGGATATTTATGACTATTTAGAGCATTATGGTGTAAAAGGAATGCGTTGGGGAGCCAGAAAGGCACCTCCAGGACGTTCTAGTAAACAAACGAATCAAAGAACGGCCATAGAGGCTGAAATATCTCGCCGAAAGCGGAATGATCGAATCGCTACAGGGTTAGCTGTCGGTGCTATTGGCATATTGGTCGCGAATCAAATCCTGTCCTCTAATAGAAAGAAGAAACTGAAGGAGATAAGCCAGCAAGCTAACCGCAAAAACGCTGCAAAGGCAGCACAACTGTTTGGAGCGGTTAAGAGAACCCCAATGACGCAAGTTGTTAGGACCGGTTTCGCGGTTGGGCCTTCTGGAGCTGCGTCCCCAATCTTCAAGAGAATCGTCGGACGATACTAAGGAGGTGATCTGTGTCACTCATTGATAAATTGAAGAAGGGTTGGAACGCTTTTCGTAGTAATAATGACGATATGGTAAGTAATCTGGAATATACTACTGCATATTACGGAGGTGGATCACCTTCTAGACCTCGATTTCAGATTTACAGCGAACGGTCTATTGTTTCGTCCGTTTATGCTAGAATCAGCATTGATGTCGCTGGCCTAGTATTAAAGCATGTCAAGATTGACAAAGACGGTAGATATGTAAGAGATGTTCCCAGTCATTTGAACGAATGTCTTCTGTGGGAACCGAATATCGATCAATCGCCAAGGCCATTTCGTCAAGATATAGCAATGACGTTGTTTGACAAAGGCGTTGCAGCCA
>JBEVKW010000181.1:0-14662 GCA_040509495.1 Chitinophagaceae bacterium
CTTGCAATTTGCAAGTAAAAGTACAAAACAGGAAGAAATGAAAGAAACTTTTTTAGTAACAGGTGCTTCCTCAGGTTTTGGTCTTCTTTTGGCCAATAAGCTCCACAAAAATGGTTACAATGTAATCGGTACAAGCCGTAATGCGGAAAAGTATGCGGGAAAATCGCCCTTTAAAATGATCGCATTAGATCTCAATTCAGCACAATCAATAAATACTTTTCCGGAAAGGATTTTCAAGGAAACCCGTCAGTTGGATATTCTTATTAATAATGCCGGCTTTCTGGTTTCTGGTATTGCGGAGGAAACGCCCATTGAGTTAGGTAGGCAACAATTGGAAACTAACTTTTGGGGAACGGTCAAGGTAACTAATGCAATATTGCCGTATTTCAGGAAACAACGATCCGGTAAAATAATCACCGTGGGTTCAATTATTGGACTTGTTTCATTTCCTAACGCAGCTTATTACGCAGCCTCAAAACATGCATTGGAGGGATATTTCAAATCATTACGGTATGAATTGAATGAGTTTAATATTAGTGTCGCCATGGTTGAGCCGTCTGCTTTTAAAACGGGTATTTTAGATAATTCATCATCAACTTTAACGAAAATTGAAGACTACAATACGTTAAGGAAGAAAATTGAAAAATTCACGGACGCCTTAGCAGAACAAGCCGGGGATCCTGCAATTGTTACAGAAAAAGTGCTTAAAGTAATTCAAAAGGATAAGCCTAAATTCAGGAACATTGTGGGTAAAGGCACTACTACACTGATCAATCTGCAACACTTTGCTTATGGGATTTTAGAAAAAGGGGTCCGCAAGAAATTAAACAGCTTTAACATAGGGTAAATTTTTTGCAACATCTAAAGATTTTGATAGCTATTTATTCCTGGGGATTCAGACATTGCACGATCTGTTAGTGACAACGAATCCATATGAACGCTGGTGGTGATCTTCATGTAATGGGTTGATATATCAATACAATTAACGCAGGTGGTCGTAGGCTGATTCGGAGATCATGATTTATAAGAACGCTGTTCGCCGAGGTGTATGTTAAGTATTCTGAAGCGTTTGTAAAATCACCTTTCCTTGTTGGCAATAACAATAACATAGTAAAAATAAAACTTCAGAAAATGAGAGCATTCATTGTTAACCGGTATGGCAAAAATGAAAAATTGCAGCTAGCTGAAATTGCTGCGCCCGTTGTGAAGGAAAATGATGTGTTAGTACAAATATATTCAGCAGGCGTCAACCTTTTGGATTCAAAGCTCAGGAATGGGGAGTTCAAAATGATTTTACCTTATAAAACTCCATTTACGCTGGGCCATGATGTGGCAGGTGTTGTAACAAAAATAGGTTCAACCGTCAGTAAATTCAAAGTTGGTGATGAGGTTTACGCAAGACCATCAGACAATCGGATTGGAACCTTTGCAGAATTCATTTCTATTAATGAAAAAGATGTAGCGATTAAACCTAAAAATATTTCAATGGAAGAGGCCGCCTCTGTACCCCTTGTTGGTTTAACAGCGTGGCAGGCACTTGTTGAAAAAGCGAACCTGCAAAAAGGCCAGAAAGTTTTCATCCAGGCAGGCTCCGGTGGCGTGGGTACGTTCGCCATCCAGTTAGCAAAGCATTTGGGTGCTACAGTAGCTACGACAACAAGCGCCGCAAATATCGAACTGGTTAAAAAATTGGGTGCGGATATTATTATTGATTACAGGAAAGAAGATTTTGAAACCAGATTAAAAGATTATGATGTCGTGCTGAATAGCCAGAATACGAAAACTCTTGAAAAGTCTCTCCGGATATTAAAACCCGGAGGAAAAGTTATTTCCATTTCCGGCCCGCCTGATCCTGAGTTTGCGCAAGCAATTAACGCGAACTGGTTTTTGAAAATAGTAGTGAGACTATTGAGTGCCGGCATCAGGAAAAAAGCAAAACGCCTTGGTGTAAACTTTTCTTTTCTTTTTATGAGAGCACAAGGCGAACAATTAAGTCAGCTCACCAAACTGATAGAATCGGGGGTGATTAAGCCTGTTATGGATAAAGTGTTTCCATTAGAACAGGTCAATGAAGCATTGGCTTATATTGAAAGCGGTCATGCGAAGGGAAAGGTAGTTGTCACCCAGAGATAGAACTACCATATTTGATAATTTCCGCGGAACGAATGTTGAGGGATCAGCAGCAAAGTTGGGGGGATGGGTGCTTCGGCTTATGTTAGCGATCGTTTTTTCACCGCAATACGTCCGTTATTTTCTACTAATATCCTGTGTTTATCCCATGGATTCATTTTTGCATACAGCGATCTTTACAACAGAGAAATTTCTTAGTCACCGTCATTTTCAGGACTGGTGGAGGAGGGCAGTCCTGAAAAGGGCGGTGCGTTTTTTTCATTTATTAGTATGATCAAAAAAAAGGATAGTGAGATAGAAAAGGTGGAATTATACGAATGAAAGTGGGCGACGACAGTCAAACGCAGCAATGCGGTTGCTGTCGTATGCCCATTTCTGGCCAGCGCGCGCGGACGTGAATGATCGTAGCGAGCGCCGGGTATATTACCCCCCGCGCTCAAAGGCATCGGTCCCGGGGATCATTAAACTTTTTGCGAGATGCCACGCCTTACAACTTTTGAAACCTGGAGAACTTTCCAGCCTTCAAGCGCTTACCCCCCCCACGTTCTACTGATGCGTTGCTTCCTGGAATAAGCACTTCAAAAATGTGGACTAAAAAAGACCGCGCATTTGCGAGGTCTTTTTTTAGTCCCCCGAGGGCAAACTCACACAACATCTTTTTTATTTTTTGGACCTCTTGGAAACCCTTTTAAAGATGTTTAAACTTAGAAAATGATTGGTTTTTCTTTTTAAAACAATTTCGCGGGCATAGTTTAATTAATGAGACCAGGCAAATATTCGTATTGTGTGGGGCTGCGATGGCATTGCAATTGCTGGTTCCAGGCAGGGATATGAATGGTATAGAACATTCGGTTGTAGAGAATAGTAAAATGACAGAAGTGATTTTTTGTTTCAGCGGTGCTGGTAGCGTCTGTATCTCATCATCGCGACGTATCTCTGATGATTGGCCTGTCGACCAATGTTTAGAGGTAAAGAGTCTGTTGTCTTTGATAAATAAAAAATGAGCCTCGGTAAAAACCGAGGCTCAGTGATCTAAACTAACTGGTTAAAATTACAGCATCAACTGCTATCAACGCTGTACCACCAACTTCTTTACAACTCGATAGTTACCGTTTTGTATGACCACATTATAAATGCCGCTTGGGAGATTTTCTACATCGACCCTTTCGTTTGAGTTGCCGATCGGATAGTATTTGTTACTGGCAATCTCCTTCACCCTCCTGCCCATTTGATCGGCTACAAAGATATTCAGCCTTATTTTTTTATTGGTATTAATGATCAGACTGGAATAGGAGCTTGTTGGATTGGGTGCAAGTATCGCTCTTTCCAATGTGGCCTCCAGTATGTTTGCCGGTTGCGGCCTGTTGACTATGGGTTCTTGCGAACGGCCGCGTGTCACACGATTAGTCTTATACGTATTACTGTTACAGAAAATGTTCAGCTCGCTATTGGATGCAGGTAGAAAGAAATTACTGGAACAGGTGCCTGGTATATTGATGCTGGTGACATTATCAATATCAATTGGATATTTAGCGATGAACAGTACGTTCTGTGCACCCGCTGTATCAACCAATCTTTTAAGATTCAGCATAAACTTGATGTACGTTCTGCCGCGAGGCAACCAATTGATATTATTGGGAGCAGAGCTGCCACGAATACTGAATACTTGCCTGTTGAAACAATCCAAATCATAGTAATTCGAGCGGTATTGCCATTGGCCTGTTTTCTGGTCCTTTCCTTCCATAAACCAGGCACCACCTGCTGGTCCCCAAAGGTCAGAGGAATCGCCCGATACAATCAATGCGGCCTTTGCCTCCTGGATGGCAAGCCTTGCTGCGGGATTAAGAATATACTTGATGGTGTCGTCAAGGATATAATCATGTTCAGTCTCAAACCATGTCTGGTCACGGGGATTTCCAACACGTTCACGGGAAAATCGCATTTTGAACTTTGGTTTTTCAAGCAAATTGAAGATGCCCATAATCTCATTGTAATAGGGGTAATCCACATCGCTATAACTTGCCGTATTACTTCCAGGGTTCCAGAAGATAACGCTACCATAATCATAGGAAGAGGTGATCGTGCCACTTAAATTGATCGTCATGTCTATGGACGTCGGCGTTAAAGCAACATCTGTGGGACCTACTGGCGGTGCTTTTTTACCACCACCAGTGAAAAAGTCAAACAGGCTGACTGCCGCGCCAATGAAAGGTGCGGCGGCTAGGCCTGCCTTCAAAAAGTTACTGCTTTTGAACAGGGCAGGCAAACCCGTTAGACCAGCCTTGATAGATGCGGCAGTCGATGGGCTACCCTTCAACATCGTGTCAAGGGCTTTGTCTATGCCCTGCTTAAATTTATTGATATCCTTGAAGGTCTTGATCCCTTTCTTGGCTGCGCCTTGCAGGTCTGCAAAACTATAGGTCTGGTCGGCCTGGTTGACGGGGCCTGAATTACTGGCGATCGCCATTAGCTTGCCGTTGGCACTTCCCGAGAGTTGTACATCCGCTGAATTGATCAGTTCTACAGATATGGTCAGACGTGAAGTATAATAGCAGGTACAGGGATCATACTGCATGGGGAAATCAACATAGAACCATTTATGCAGCCTATTGTCAAAAGCGGAAGGACTCTGAAAACTTTTGTGAGGAATAAAAGTCGTATCCAGGGCTTTAAGACCTTCACTGAGATCCAATAAAGAAGTTTGGGAAGGTGAGCCACTACTAAAATTCAGTGTAACCCTTGCCGCAGTAAACGCCGCAGAGGAACTGCGGGCATAAAATATGCGCATCACACTGTTGTACTTGTTGTACATGACAATGTAGGGGTTTTCAGGCTTGGGATTTTTCGGTGTACCATTCTGTTCATATCCCATCTCCCTTCTTAAGAGCTCCCAACCATCCTGTGGCTGCATGTCCAGAGACAAACGCAGGTGATCAATGATATCGTTATCTATCTGATGAATGGGTGATTCTATCGAATCGTTGCCAGGCGAAGCTCCTGTAGTATTAATGAGATACTTTTGTGCAAGCCAGTTAAAATTGTTCAGCATGGTTGGCCGTTGGGTATTCACTGGTGCGGCTGGATTGGTGAAGATACCAATTGTGTCGCATTGCGAATAGGCAATAGGAATCATTGCGACCTGTAGGCAGATCGCTAGAAGGACTCTTCTCATAGCATTAGGTTTTTGTTAAGGTTGTCTTATTCCGATGAATTTTTCCGATTTGATTTTGGAATCAAAGGCCAACGGATCAGGGGAGATCATGGGGTAATAGGTATATTCAATCACAAGGGTGTCCTGACTTTTTAGATACCCTTTTCCTTCAACCGTGCTACAAACCCGGGAGCCTGTCTTGATGGCGAAACCACGATTGCCAGCAAAGATGTCAAGACCCACGTTATGGGGTTCTTCTTCACTGCCTGTAGTGAAACCGGGACATCCCTTTGGGATGCCTTTCAGAAAATACCCCCAGACGTTATCATAAAAAGAAATAGTAATTGGAAATTTATCGTTAGGATTGCTCTCGTTATATCCGAGATAGTTGCCTACAATGTCAGCATTTTGGTCACGTTGTACAACCTCTATACTTCCCCTTATTGTATCAGAACTTTTATCGTTGGGGAAGCAGTTGGCATCTGCCTTTTTATAGCCGATAAAAGTATAGCCCACCACTCCTTCAGGATCCTGAAAAAAAAGTTTGTAGTCTTTATTTCTGGATGTGTTTTGCGGACCTCCAAGAAACCAGCGTACAGAATCATAATCACCAATGGCTTTTAGATATATGGTGCCTGGAGCTAAAATTTTCGAGGAAGCGATGATGGTATCTCTTACTGATTCGCCGACTATGATTGAAGCTTTGAAAGGTTCTTTGGCAAGGCAGGGGTCAGGAACGTCCGCTTTGTCATTGCAGCGTGAAGCCATACAGGGTAGAGCCAGCAGGGCCAGAATTCTCATGTACTTCATAGATGCATCAATAAGGTGTACCTAAATGTAATGCAAGAAGTATTTAAGAAAAAGCGAATTTGAAAGAATTTTGTTAGCCGGAGAAAAATTTTAAAAAAATCCTTAATGGTTAGTACGAACTAACACTTAAAAACCGAAAAGACATCGATTATTTTCCAATGTGGGATTAATATGTATAGATAATACCCGGAAATAAGTTATAAAAAATTTTCACTATACTTTACGACTGAGCATTAATTGTATTTTAAGAACAAGTTAATCGTTCGTTATTCATTATAAATAACCATACGGCTCTTTGAAAAAGAGAACCACTGGATTTGCTGCCCTTAGATACAAAGGTTATTCTACTCATTGTCTGCACGATGAATAGGCTGATTGATCCAGCGAGATGGCGGCTTTAGGCGATTTGACCTTAAGGTAACGGGAATTCTGCGCTTTGTTTGATTTGCTGTATAATGATCTTTACTCTTTTCCCGATCAGTAGTCGTGACCTCCATACTTTTACCGATACCCGTGCATTTCTGTCGCCAAAAACTACTGGCATGAACTCTAAGATTGTCTTTGGGCTTATCGTAAATAAAATAAATGCTGATGACTTAACGCCCACAGAAGACGGCGTCATGGATCTGTAGCATTGGTGTTAAGACCACTCACCCTAATTAACGGCCGATCGCTATTGTTGCTGGGATGGTCTCTATACTCTATGGTCGTTTCAAAATAATACAGGCCATAAAGAGGATTCTCTTTCGCATGCACCCTCGATTCGCTACGAAGAAATCCATGATCAAAATAAAAAGACCGATATGCACGGGCCTTCAATTGGTAACACTAAACTAATTTGAAGTTGAAAGAAATTTCCATATTGGGATCAATAAAGATTTCACTTTAGTAAAATCGCCGAAAATTTAAGTCATAACCAAATAATATTTCTTTGAGAAACATTTAAAAGCCGACTCCAAAATAGTATATCATTTGCGTAACAACCTGAACACAGTAATACATTTCAAGGCGGGTATTAAAAAACTTGTTATGACTAAACAGTGGTTTAAACCAGGCTTTAGTGCTCCAAAAAATATCAGGATCCGCTTCAGTAAATATGCAGGCAAAGCTTGAAAATTGTAACGTGTTTTACCTGCCACAACAAACTTAAAAACTGTTTATAACACCTTACTTCAGAAGGATAGAAAATTGCTGATAAAAGAAGGGTGGTGAAAGCAAAACTCACTAATGGTGATGGGGCATCTCGAACACCGAAGTAAAAATGTCTTTATGGGTAAAGTGCCAAAAAAGAATAAAAAAGGGCCGCTCTTTTGGAGCAGCCCTGTAAAGTTGGGACCAGGTCCCTTCTTGTAGCCCGTACGAGATTCGAACTCGTATCACCACCGTGAAAGGGTGGTGTCCTAACCCTTAGACGAACGGGCCGTTTTCGGGAGTGCAAAGATAAGGGCGAAGATTTTTAACGCCAAAAGTTTTTGAAAAAAAATAGAAATTATTTTTCGCCTGTCTTGCCGGAATGGTCATCGCGGATGCCAATAAGCTGCTGAAAACGTTCTTTGTAGGTATTCCCTATGGGCAGGTACACTTGATTGATGATTACTCTGCCGCGGCTCAGAAAATCGATCCTGTCTTTGTTGATGATATAGGATTTATGTATCCGGATAAATCTCCCTGCAGGAAGTCTTTCCTCCATGTTCTTCATGCTTTCCAACGTAAGAATTTTAGACGAATGAAGATGAATGGCGATATAATCACGTAATGCTTCGAGGTACAAGATCTCATCAAGATCAACTTTCTGGATCCTGTATTCCGTTTTTATAAACAGGTGTTCCTGCACTGGCGAAACCTTTTCGTGCGCAGGCCTGTTTTCCTGGCCTATGCGGAGCTTTGTTTTTTGAATGGCTGCCAGGAAGCGGGCAAAGGTGACAGGCTTCAGCAGGTAATCTATCGCGTTATAGTTATAACTGTCCGCGCCATACTGGGGATAGGCCGTGGTGAAGATGACGCCGCAACTGTTACCCGCCAGTTGCATAAATTCAAAGCCGGTCATTTCAGGCATTTGAATATCCAGCAGAACGAGGTCGGCCCCTCCCCGCTGGATCAACGCAAGCGCTTCCTGCGGGTGAGTGGTTTCCAGCACAAGGTCAAGACCGGGTGTTTTGCGGACGTAGTCGGCGATCAGCTTGACTGAAAGCAATTCATCATCCACTACCACACATCTGATCCGCGGGGTTTCATTCATGATCAATTTCCAGTTTTACCATAAAAAATACAGGTCCGTCCATTATTGAAAGCTGGTGTTTGCCGGGAAAAAGCAATTCAAGTCTGCGCCTTACATTGTGCAGTCCTATTCCTCCTGATGCATCTTTGCGGTGAGCGCTTTTTTTGTTCTGACAATAAAACGTTGTTTGCCGGGCCGCAGTTTGGATCGACACGATGATCTCATCGTCTTCCGGCGCACCATGCTTAAAGGCATTCTCTACGAATGGGATCAGCAACAGCGGCGGGATAAAGGTCCTGTCTGTTGGTCCCTGTACGTCGAATTTCGAACGGATACCACCTCCCTGTTTCAATTCCTGCAATGAAATATACTGCCGGATATAGTGCACTTCTTTTTCCAGTGGTACATCCTGCGTCGTATCATACAGCATATAGCGAAGCAGATCGGAAAAGCCCGCGATCGCTTCCAGTGAATTGGGTGATTGAAGATAGACAAGGGAATAGATATTATTCAACCCGTTGAATAGAAAATGTGGGTTGATCTGCGAACGCAGAAAAGATAATTCCGATTCCCTGTTCTGCAGTGCCAGTTCTTTTTGTTGTATCTCCCTGAAATAAGCATACCGGATAAAATAAACCGCGATGCCGTATATCACGTAAAGGATGATGTAGAAAAGATGATCGAGGAAATAAGATCGTAGTCTCGGGAAAGAAGTATTGGCAGACCGTAATTTCCAGTTCGCCAGGCCTTCCAGCCAGTATCCGAGGAAAAAGACCATTGGCAGGATGATCAATAATGCCAGCAAGATCCTGCCCCATTTCTTATCCGGATAAAAACGGAAGAAGAGGAAATAGGGGATCAATGCAAAGAGAGAAGATCCGGCGATATCGATCAGCCTGCGTGCGAGCCCGATACGTGTATCAACCCCACCAATGAATCGGGAATTGCCGTAAATGATATAGGGCATATCATAGGCGAGGTGCAGCAGGATATAGAATGCTGCAAAAATGAAGAGGAACAATAAGGGTTTCAGTCGCATGCTGTTATTAAGAAGAGCTAAAGTCAGCATTTCCACCCGTCCCGCAAAGAGAATTCATTTCAGTTCGTAGATACAATCCCGCAGTTGGTAGAAAAGGGTTGCTCCGGCTGCGCTGTACGTTCAGATTTGCGGTTAAATCTCCTGAACATGAAAGCAAATAAAACGATCCGGTTTGTTGGATGTATGCTGATCCTGGTCAACCTGGCAATACTCACCAGGTATATCCTGTTCAAACAACCTGCCGACACGATACATGTATTGAAGAACATCGAAAAATACCCGCGGCCCTCTTTTCAGCATGGGCAAAGAGAGAACTGGGTCTTGTTCGCATCGATCCATAAGATCTATTACAGCCGCATGGATGACATGTACAAGTTCATGAATATCGGCGGCAACATTCTCGGTTTCGTTCCGCTGGGTTTTCTTCTCCCGCTGGTGTTTTTCCGGAGAGGAAGGCTGGTATTAACGGTGGGGGCTGTTTTTCTTATCAGTTTCTTATTCGAATCTGTACAACGCTATACCGGCCTGGGTGTTTTTGATGTGGATGATCTGCTGCTGAATACAATAGGTGGGCTGTCGGGGTATATGTTCTACCTGCTGATGCCGCCCTTCCAGCGCCGGAAAGAAAAGGTGGTAATGGCTATTGGTTGACTGTTAGTTCATTAAGCAGGATGGGCTTATGTGCTGGCGTAAGAGTATCGCAAAGGGCGCAAAGATCACCCAAAGTGCGCTAAGAAACCTTTGCGGGCTTTGCGTGAACTTTGCGCGCTTTGCGATACTCCCGTTATCCGTTGACCGTTAATACAGTCGTTGAATGGGCAACGGACAACCGACAAGGATTTCCGTGCAGGACGGCACAGGAGTGTTTTTTCCAACTATTTCCCATTTTCCCCGCAAACCTGTAACTTCGGCCCTCTTTTAAAACTAAAATATTCCGAAATGAGCACAGTTAAAGTTGCTATCAATGGTTTCGGGCGCATCGGCCGCCTTGTTTATCGCCAGATATACAAAATGGAAGGCATCGATGTAGTGGCCGTTAATGACCTCACCAGCCCCAAAGTTCTTGCTCACCTCCTGAAATACGACAGCGCGCAGGGCCGCTTCGACGCTGATGTAAAAGCTACAGAAAACTCTATTACTGTAAACGGTGATGAAGTTAAGATCTATGCACAAAAAAATCCTGCTGAAATTCCATGGAAAGATCATGGGGTAGACGTAGTGCTTGAGTGTACAGGTTTCTTCACAGATAAAGATAAAGCTGCAGCACACATTACTGCCGGTGCGAAAAGAGTCGTGATCTCTGCGCCTGCTACAGGTGATCTCAAAACGATTGTTTTCAATGTAAATCATAATACACTCGATGGCAGCGAAACGATCATCAGCTGTGCATCGTGTACTACCAACTGCCTTGCGCCAATGGCACAGGTACTGGAAGAGAAATTTGGTATCGTGAATGGTTTGATGACAACTATCCACGCATACACCAACGATCAGAACACACAGGACGCGCCTCACCCGAAAGGTGATCTGCGCCGTGCACGTGCCGCTGCTCAGAACATCGTGCCTAACAGCACCGGTGCTGCAAAAGCGATCGGCCTCGTTCTGCCAAGCCTGAAAGGTAAACTCGATGGTAGCGCACAACGTGTTCCAACACTCACCGGTTCTCTCACTGAAGTAACGGCTGTTCTCGGTAAGAAAACAACTGTAGAAGAACTGAATGCTGCAATGAAAGCTGCCGCTAACGAAAGCTTCGGTTACACTGAAGACGAGATCGTAAGCAGCGACATCATCGGTATCGCTTACGGTTCTCTGTTCGATGCTACCCAAACACGCGTACAAACAGTGGGCGATACCCAACTCGTTCGTACAGTGGCCTGGTATGACAACGAAATGAGCTATGTGAGCCAGTTGGTTCGCACGGTGAATTATTTCGCGAAGATGATCTCGAAGTAAAGGGCGATGGCCGATGGCCGATGGCCGGGCTTCGCGTTCAATATATTAAAAAAGAGCAGCGGCTTTCTGATTTCAGAAAGCCTCTGCTCTTTTTTAATTCTTCAAGTCGCGAAGCGCGGTCATCGGTCATCCGCCATCGAACATCGGAATTGCCTATCTTTGAAACTAACAAAACAGCAAGCATGTCAAAATTTTCAGATCATAATTTCAAAGGCCAGAAAGTCCTTATAAGAGTTGATTTTAATGTGCCCCTCAACGACAAATATGAGATCACCGATGATACACGCATTACCGCTGCGATCCCTACGATCGAAAAGATCCTGAAAGACGGCGGTGCTGTGGTACTGATGTCTCACCTCGGACGTCCGAAAGACGGTCCTACAGACAAATACTCATTGAAGCATTTGGTGAATCATCTTTCAGACCTGCTGAAAGTAAAAGTGATCTTTGCAAATGATTGCATCGGTGAAGAAGCGACCAAAGCTTACGAAGCACTGCAACCTGGCGAAGTGTTATTACTCGAAAATCTCCGTTTTTACAAAGAAGAAGAGAAAGGGGATAAAGCTTTTGCAGAAAAACTATCGAAGCTTGGTGATGTTTGGGTGAATGATGCATTTGGGACGGCGCATCGTGCCCATGCTTCTACTGCGGTGATCGCTGAGTTCTTCCCTGCAGATAAAAGATTCTTTGGCCTCCTGATGGAAGGTGAAGTGGCAAGCGCTGAGAAGGTGTTGCACAGTGCGGAAAAACCTTTTGTTGCGATCATTGGCGGAGCAAAAGTGTCAGACAAGATCCTGATCATCGAAAACCTGCTGGAACAGGCAACAGATATCATCATCGGCGGAGGTATGGCTTATACATTCATGAAAGCCGAGGGCGGTAATATTGGCAAATCCCTTTGTGAGGATGACCGCCTCGATACAGCACGCGAACTGTTGAAAAAAGCTGAAGCAAAAGGTGTTTGTATTCACCTTCCTTCGGATTCTGTGATCGCGGATAAATTTGCTGCAGATGCAGAAACGTCAGCCGCTCCAAGCAATAATATTCCTGAAGGATGGATGGGATTGGACATTGCGAGCAATGCTGTAGAGCAATTCTGTAACGTCATCAGCAAATCCAAAACCATTCTGTGGAATGGTCCGATGGGTGTGTTCGAAATGGAAAAATTCCAGCACGGTACAAAGGCAATAGCGACGGCTGTGGCTGATGCAACGCAAAAAGGAGCTTTCTCTCTTGTAGGCGGTGGCGATTCTGTGGCAGCTGTGAATCAGTTCGGCTTTGCAGATAAAGTGAGCTATGTGTCTACAGGTGGTGGCGCGATGCTTGAGTACTTCGAAGGCAAGTCCTTGCCCGGAATTGCCGCAGTTCAAAACGCTTGATTTTTAACGGATAATATTCAAAGAAAGAACCGGCCAGAAAACAGCCGGTTCTTTTACTTTTAATGACCACTTCAGATTAGCTTTGTCTTACTTATGAGAATTAAAAAATTACAAGCTTACCTGTTCGCCCTGCTTATTGTAGGCGCTGTTTCATGTCAAAAGGAAGTGGAAGATATTGATCTGGGAGATGATCCCTTCAATCCTACTCCAGGCAATCCTTCCAATCCATCTAATAATTCCATTATAGGCACCTGGCGTTTTGTAAAACTGATAGGTGTGTCAACAACCAATGTTGAGATGACGGAAAGCGGTATTTCGACCAGGATGGTATCCCGGATGGTCATCGATTCGAAAGATGAAAGCGGTACATTGAAGATTGACGAAACGACAATGACAACCGACAGAGTTAAATATTCTGCATCTACCATGCTCGAGTCGACAATGTATGTTGCGGGAATTGCTGCAAATAATTTCTCAACCCCCTACAGTTTTATTTCCCCCGAAACCAGCGGATCAACTAACTACAAAAAGATCACTGCTGATTCGGTTTTCGTGGAGTCCAGCTTTGTAAATCTTGACCAGGGCGGTTCTCCGGTTGCAACAATCCCGTCCGGAGCGAAGATCTCCTGGTCGAAGGATACAATGATCCTTAGAATGAGAGAAAGACAAACACAAACCATCGATGACGCGGGAACACCCGTTAGGTTGGCGGTAGAGTTTGATTTCAGCGCTAAATATGTTAAATGATAAAAAGAAAAGCCCTCCTTTAAGAGGGCTTTTCTTTTTATCTCGATTTTATTTCGATGATACGGTCATTGTTATTTCCATTACTGGTACAGATGTACACCGTTCCATTTGGTGCCACCAGCACATCTCTCATTCTTCCATATTTGCCATTGTAGAATTCATTGGTCTCTGTGATCGATGTTTGGTCACTTCCCAGCTTCAGTTGATATAAGCGTGCGTCTTTCAGTGCCACAAGCAGTAATGAGCCTTTCCATTGCGGGATCTGGTCGTTGTTATAATAATCCAGTCCGCCCGGCGCAATTGTCGGAGTCCATGCTTTTATTGGTTCAGCAATACTCGTCGTTCCGCAAACCGCCTGTTCAACCGTGGTATTACAATATCCCTGCACCACAGGCCAGCCATAGTTTCTTCCTTTTTCAATGATGTTGATCTCGTCATCATTACTTGGGCCATGTTCTGAACTGTAAAGTCTTCCATTGGCGAGAACAAGCCCCTGCGCATTACGATGTCCTAATGACCAGTACGGATTTCCTGCGATTGGATTATCCGCCGGTACCGATCCGTCAAGATTAAAGCGCAACACTTTTCCACTTAAAGAATTCGGGTCCTGCGCAGATGACTGGTTATTGGCATCACCGGTAGTCATGAAGATTTTTCCATTGTCTATCAATAACCGGCTGCCATTATGAATATTCGCTGCGGGAATATTATCGCGCAATGTAACAGGGTTCGTCAGCGTGGTACCATTGTAAACATATTTCACCAGCTTTTCTTTATATTGGCCTTCACCGTTGTAATTATACGCAACGAATACATTGGAACTTCCCGGTTGCAAAGCGATGCCCAGCAGACCGCCTTCTCCATTGGCCACAACATCGGGAATGGTAATGACCGTTTTCATTTCACCGTTGGCGGGATTAAAGCGGCTGATCTTTCCGTTGCGTTCGGTGAGCCAGATATGATTGTCTTCACCCCAGGCCATATCCCAGGGAAGGTTGAGATTCTGAGCCACAACGCTGTCTTTTAATTCGGTTGGTTCATTGGGAGTGGGGTTCTCATCATCGTCTTTTTTGCAGGCGATCAATATGCTGGAAAGAGCTATGGCAAAAATGCCGGAACGTAGGGCAGATGTTATCATAATTAACGGGATTAGCAATATGGGGAGACCAAAATCGTGCCTCTCTTTTTGGCAACGCCGCCTTCGTTTTATGTGGCAGGTGGAAGGATCCCTGGCG
>JBEVKW010000182.1:0-9304 GCA_040509495.1 Chitinophagaceae bacterium
GGACCCATGAAGGTGTATTACCGGACACTTCAGATTCGGCGAAGTAATGATTCTTAAATTCTTCATGGAGAAACAATCCCCAGTATTCGTTCCCCGTGTAAGGATATTTGTAATAGCCCCATTGATCAGGAAATGCGTCGGACATTTCGGCTGGCGGGTCGTAATAATCAAGGCCATACATTTTGCCATTTACGGAGACTCCGGTTAGCAGTCGGTGCCCTTCGCTGTCATAGTAATAGAAAAGGATGTGCGTAGTTTCGTTATTTAGCAGGTTGGTCACCAATATCTGCGAAAGAACGTTGGAGTTAGGTTGGCGTATAAACTCCACTTTTTCTTTTTCTGTTTGGATCTTCTGGATGAAGAACATGTCTTCGAAGTTCCTGGTCTGCTCTTCATTGTCTGGAAGTTCGCGATTGGTGATCGCCGATGGGTTTCCGCCAATGTATGCTTTATACGAAAGGGCATCGATGATTTTATAAGTGTAGTAGGACTCTGTGTTCATACTTACACCGTGTTTGAAATAGGTGAAGTCCACCACTTCATTGTAAGGTGAAACGATCTTTGACACGGGCCATGACGTTTTAAAATAAGGATTACTTCTTGAACTTTCGGCGAGTTCAACACTGCCCTGCATGCCGCCGGCCTGGAATTCAAACCCGGCATTGTCAAAAATTTTTATGTTGGATAAAGTAAAATTGGGACTTCCAGGGTCGAGTAAAATTTTGTCCTGGTTGGCGTTCGCCAGGGCGACGCTGCGAGCGGACCGATCTGACACCAGGAACTGTCCACTTGTTGACGGGAGCATATAGTTGAATTGATCAACCTCTCCGTCCCGCATCGTCATATCATTGTTATTGATGGCCATGATCTCCTGCGCTTTGGAGTCAGCCCACGGAAACGCAATGCTGGCCAGGTAGCCGCTATGCTGCAGGCTCGGCGAACCGAAAGCCGTGCTCGCGTTATACAGCGGGTACATTTCATCCGGCTTGCCATAAATCGTACGCGAAACGCGGTAGCCACCGGCGTTAATGCTCCAGCCGGCACCGATCTCACCATCATAGCTTTTATACTTGACTCCGCCCGCATGATAAGAGAGGGTGATGGGGATTTTCATGCCTTTGATCTCTATCGTGTACAGTGGAATAGCAATCGAAGGTAGTCCGTTATACTCGGTAAGCTGGTGGTTGAGATATTTTTCAAATACCTGCGTTTGTGGTGTTGGCGGGAAAATCTGGGGCTTTTCGATGCCGTTCACCTGGCTATGGACGTTACTGGTAAGTAACAGCGAGAGGATAGAGAGTGCCGCAGGAATGCTGCGGACCTTACGGTTGAAGTACTTAAACATTATTCTTACAGTTATTAATCCAAAAAAACGTATCAGAAAGTATAGCCGATCCTGAATTGAATCGGTGCAGGTTTGGGTAGTTGCTTACAGCTTAAAAAATCCCAAAGCAACTGTACCTTGGTTTTCTTCAAAAGTTTCGAACGCATGTCCACCACTTTGCTGATCCCGATCAGCCCGCTCTCTTGCCAACCACTGCGGTCTTTGAGTTGCGCGATCCTGTCAAAGCCTTCCCGGTAATTCATTTCGTAGCCGCCCGTGATCCAGAAGGAACGTTTGAGCCCCACATCAATAAAACTGCGCAGGCTCATGCCTTCATGCGTAATCTTCACACGGCTGATGCTGCGTCCCCAACCCATCTTATAACCGGCACCAATGCCGATAATACTGTTGTCATTCAATTTATAACCTGCGGTAAGGGCGATATCGCTGGTTACCGGCCAGAAACCATTTGCCTTCTGTGATTGAATTGTGGTGCCGTATTCAATGCGCTGGAGAAAGGTTTTAGTGCGCTGTGAGTTTGGCTTGAATCCCCGTGGCATGTCGAGGTTTTCACCACCTCCGCCGAGTTGTTGCAATTTTTGTTTGAGCTGGTTCATCTGTGCCTGCGCTTGCTGCATGTTCTGGTTGAACTGCGCCTGTGCATTGGGGCCACCTGCACTGATCTGTTGTTGCACAAGACCATTTACCTGTGTGCGTGTCTGTAAACCAGCGAGGCTGGCTGCCATATTGGGATCATTAGGATCTGTTGTAGGCAGGCGGAACAGCGATGCGAGTTGGCTGTTCTTGCGCATAAAATCCTTAAAGAGCTGCGTTTTGCTCAGCAACTCCATCGCCTTCTTTTCTGCTTTCTTGTGGTCTTTCAATACCTGCTTGTATTCATTGACCTGCGCCTGGTAGTAATAAGCTTCTTTACTCAGCGATTTCAGTTCTTTCGCAAAGCCGAGGTTAGCCAACTGATCTTTCAGGTATTGCCGACGTTCTTTTAAAAACTGTTGCACATCTTCCGCGCCACGGAACTTTGATTTAAGCTCGTTCACATTTTGGATAGCAGCGGGTAGTTTTGATGCATCACCGGCAATACCCTTCAACCACTGCGGATTTTGTTCAAGGAATTTGAGCGAAGTTGCCAACGTATCGATGGAGGGGATATATCCACTTAGTTCACCGGGTGATTGTAATTTGCTCTTGACCTGACTGTAAGCATCGGCAGTGCCGGAGAAGATGCGGGATGCAGCAGTAGAATCTTTACGCGCCAGTTTGCGGCGCATCTTTTCTTCCTTACGTAGAAAAGCCGATAATACTTTTTGAGATTTGGAATCCAGTTGCGCTTCTAGTTTGGCAGCTTTTTCCCGAACACTGATAAGGTACTTGCCGTCGATGAAGGGCGATTTTTGTGTGGTGTCCTCCTGAGCGTACACAAGCACACTAAGGAATACCCCGCATAGGAGGAGTAAGCAGCGGTTCGGCATAGTGGTTAACGGTGGTTGGTGGTTTAGCCTGGTTGGAGCATTTCCCCCGGGGCTACGCGGGTGGCATGAACCAATTCGATTACGAGGTAAAGGTGCCGGAGAAACACCATACCAGGCAAGCGTTTTTACACTCAAATTGCAAGGGGTGTATTCACCTATACGAGACCGTTGTTACCCCCTTCAGCGCTCCGTTAGAGAGAATGCTCAAGCGTAAGCAGTAAATAGTGTTATGAGAGCACTATTTGGGTGTTTTATCGGGTGCACTGCATAAATAAAACGGAACAGCTCGTGGGTAGCAAAGGGCTGCTCCTTTTTCATTTCATCTTTGCTTTGTGGGTATTGGCGTGTACGGCATATTCATGTTGGAAAAGTCGATGGTTTAAGATGAGCTTGGGAATCAAAAATATGATGAATTGGGAAGTTTATCTTTTGGTTGTGTTGACTATTGTTAATAGAGCGACAAGCCGTGTATATAATGAGTAAGGCCGTCATTGTGAACTTTTTCAATAGGATCTCTTATACTTATAAAAGCCGAGAAGTCCGGACCTCCAAACATACATTCAGATAGTTTCCCACAGTGCTCCATTTAAAAGGCGTTGCGTTTATCCTTAAATAATACCACCAGTGGCGTATACACTAATATTTTAAGGTCGGTCCAAAAGGTACACCTGTATGTATATGTCAAATCATGCTCCAGCCCATAAGTACCTGTACGCAAGATCAGCGATGTATACCCTTTTATTCTCGCTCGACCTGTTAATCCTGGCCGAAAACTTGTATAAAGCTGGTCATACACCTCCGGAAAGGCTTGTAGGAAAGCGAATGGTAGCATGGCAGGGCCGACTAACGCTAGGTCGCCTGTTACTACACAAAACAGCAAGGGAATTTCATCGAGTCCGCTGCGTCTTAAAAAGCGCCCGAAAGTTGTCACACGAGTATCGTTCTTGGTGCTCTGCATGACGTGATTAGCAGCGTCTGTCCATAAAGTTCTGAATTTATAAACTCTGATCATTTTTTTATTCAAACCAATTCTCGAAACTGCAATTATCATCGGACCTTTTGTTTCAATTTTGACAATGATGCCTATGAGCAGGATCACCGGTGCAAGAAATACAAGTGCAGTAAGAGCAAACAGCGTTTCCAGCGGACGTTTTCCATACTTTTTATACCAGCCATTGACAATGTTCTTTTGTAAAAGAGGAGTATAAGTTCCGCCAGCGATTGTTCCAATGAATTGAACCAGTTCAAAGCTGAACTTTGCTTGATTCTTATTCAAGAAGCTCAGGAGTTCCGGTTTTTGGAAATGGTGCAATACCTCAAACGCCAGTGTTTTGTTTTTTATTTCTGCTGACTTACTCGATGCCGCGCGGCTACCATTAACGAGACGGGCCAAGCAATTGTTGTAGACAGATGAACCCTTTGCAACTAAAGAAGCTGTAGCGGTGTCTTTATAAAGGTCTGATTGAATACAGCCCCACAAGAAATCTTCGGAGAATGAGTTGTCGGCAAGTGAAGAAATGAGAAATTTTTGTTTGTCAATTGTCAAACCAGAAAACACTCTCTCAATCTCGTCAATTATAGGTTTGTCGGATATATTGCAAAATGCGAAAGCTATCGGTTTGAAATTTGTGATTTCTTTTTTTGTTGCGTCTTGGAAAAGTCGGTAAATAATGTCCTTGTCATTTCTGTATAAATTATTAAACAACCGTTGGTCAATTAGATAGTGAGATGACGATAAAATATGCTCAACACAAATCGTTTGAATTTTGTCGGTCGCTTCATTGGGGACAAGGCCTCTTACCAATAGCTCCGATACGGTTCTGAAATATGAAGCTTTTGAGGTTTTGCTATTCAGTCCTAGAAAGTGCTGTGTTAGGTCTGAATCTTCCGCGCTTTCTAAAACTAACAAAATGATTTCTGACCAACTTTCATGCTCAAACTGATCTAATACTGCATGCTTTGTCTCGGCTCTAAGGATTTCTTGACTGGCGAGGTATTCAAGAAAACCCCGATTTGAAAATGCGTATGATGAATCGCTAACTTGTATGATTATTCCTGTAGAACACAAGGTTTGAAACAACGTTATTAGATCGTTTGCATTAACATTTGCAGATGTATCCCTCAGTTGCCCGGACAAGAATGCAAGAAAGTTGAGATCCTGCATGTCGATAATCTCATCCTTCTTTTGGTTTTCCACCAAATATAAGGCGACGCTTTGTAGCAGCCTGTTTATTGAAGCAGCGTCATATAGATGGGGGTTAAAAGGAGTGTCTTTGATCTCTGCCCATTCTTTTACTAGAACATTGAAGAACGTTCGAAAGATCTGGGCACGTTTGTAAGGGATTGAAATTTTGTTTGCAGTTAAAACAATAACTATTGTAAGTAAAAGAGGGGTACTGCAAAAATTCACTAGTCGATTGTCCGTTTGAATCTGAACATGTAGGTTTTTAAGATGTTGTTTAAGTTCGCCCTGAAAGGATTGTGACCAATTATCGATAATTGTCTTCGTTTGGTCGAGATTTAAGTCTGACACGTAATATTCATCCAAACCTGGCACTTTTAAATCAAGCCAGTCAATATCTCTGCAAGTAACGATGAAGCGGTTTCCCTGATAAGACGAAATTAAGTCTGCAATCCAACTTACAACCGCTTTTCGTAGCTCCGGATTGGTAATTTCATCAAGACCATCCATTAAGATAATGCACTTGCCTTTCTCCAACTTTTTCTGTATCAATTTAGCATTTACTTCACAACCTCTTTCTCTAAGATAATTTGCGAGGAGTTCAGGAAAAAATATGTCAATCTTTTTTAGGTATCTAAGGGTGAGGATTATTGGGATACGTACTTCTTTTAAGTGAAATTTCTCCAAAGCTTGGTCAGTTGCAAAAGTGTTGGCAATAAAATTGATCAGCGATGATTTTCCACTTCCGGGTTTACCTACTATTACCAATGAGGAACTGTCGAACAGAATGTTGTTTAACTCTAAGTTTCCCGGGGATGACGTATTTCTTTTTTGAAATGTGACGGGATGGAACACCTTTAGTAACCCAATGTTTGTGTGGTACTTCGCAAGAGATTTAATTGAGCCCACCCAATTAATGTTGGCAGACGTTATTATATATTTTCGCAATCTGAGCTCTGCCTTTAAGGCTGCGCTCCCGGATTTGAAATAGTTGCGAAGGTTTTTGAATAAACTGGAAAAAATCTTTGGCAAAAAATGTTCTACCAGCTTGTAAAGTAGCACGGCTAATACCGCAGCGACTATTAGGGAAGTTTTGCTTCCTTTCCAGCTTTCAAACAGTTTTTCAAACAGCTTGATAATGTCGTTCATCCACTTTTTTTGTGAAATTTAAGGATATAATTGAATAGAATTCAATTCAATAATAATGCATTTCGGTCATCGTGCGCTTTACTTAGCGCGTACCTGTTGAAAGCCGGTCACACGAATCAGGATACTTATTTTGTGGAAGGAGGACTCTTGCGTTGTTACTATCTAAGAGATCGCGACATTGGCTCCTGGTTCATGCGCGAGGGGAGCATGGTCGTGTCGATCGAAAGTTTTTATTCTCGGCCGGATACATAATGATGGAGAAAATGCTTTCCGGATGCCGCTATTCCTGCCAAAGGAACTCGAGTTGAAACGGATGCAGCCGGAATTGAATGACCTGAAAATACAGGAGTTTCTTGATTTTGAAATGCCTTTGGAAAGTTTGGAATATCATATTGTTTTCGGGATCAGAGGGAAGCAAGAGCATCCGACCGGAGGTTTGAAAACAGATCAATTCACGTGGTCCTGATATGCCGCCGCTGGGGGTTAATAAGAGGCAGCAATCTTTATTTTAGTTCTGGCAGTTAAAATGAAACATCGGTCATTCCCGCTTACGTTCACATTTGCAAGGAAGAAGTTTGACGCGGTTGTGGATGTGATACAGGTAAGGGGCATCATAATTATCCGATGTATAGGGTTGCAATACCGAGGGAGAAAGGTCCGTCGGATGTATGTATTTGTATGAGACTAATTGGGGGATGAGAGGTTTTTTTCTTTTTCGGGTAGAGGTGAAGAAATGAAAAAGGCGATTGTGAAGGCGTTGGAAAAGATGACGGAAACTAACACGATATAGGTTATATAGATGTGGCTGTTCTTTAATGACATTTTGGAATGCGACTACCACGGGATAATACTGCTAGGAAGGCTTTAAATCATCGATCATTTCTATATGCTTAAAAAAAAAGGTCAGTGGGATGTCGGAATAACTCGTATCCTGCATTCGAACTAAAGCATTCCGAATTCCATCGCTAGCTGAATTTTCTATCACATCCGGAAATAACTCCCAATTACTGATATTCTTTATATCGTACTGCTGTATTTTCTTATCACCTCTCTTAAGAAGTCTAACGGCGTTGACATAGAAGAGAACCATAAGAGCTTCAGTCCCTTCATAAAGGCGGTCGAGATTTTGGGGAACTCGTGACGGCATTAACTGCCGTATGTGAGATAAAACCTCCGAAACAGGTAATTCAATGTTCTTGAGTTTGTTATAAACATCGGAGTGGAATGCACGGGCAAACACCAAAGTCAGGTACACAGAGGGGAATACATAATCAGTCTTCTCAAAAGTTAGGAGACCAACTCTCGACTGCGCAAATAGTTTTTCCTGTTGGCGAAGGGTTAGTTTGTGACCACTGAAGAGAGATGCCGAGAAATCAATAAAGTCTCTTCCGTCCCGATTCAAACCTTTCGTGTTTACTCTAAAATCGGAATCGAAAAAATCTTTGAAGTTGAAGTATTTGAATAGATATTGACAAAAAAGGTCCACGTTAGGCTCTGGTAGGGTGAATTCCAAATCTATGAATCGCTTTAGATAATCTTCAGTATTAAACATCTCACTGCCGTATGCCCCGCGGATGCAATGACCCAGTTGGATTTTATCGATCGAAAGAACAAATACTATTCCGGGAACGGAGAAAAAATGTTTAACCTGCTCCAATAATTCTACAGCATAACTTGGTTTGCACCGATCAAGCTCATCAATAAAAAATACGAATGGTTTGTCGCCAAGTGCTGTTACTACGAATCGTTGCAGTTCCTGTTTAAACTCACTGAGCCCTTTTTGGCGTGCTGTATAGCTTTTGATCTCGTCTTTTAATATTTCTGTCGCAGCTTTTGTTAATCCTTCCACGCTTGCGTGAATCTCGTCGATATCCACATATCGCTTTGCGACAGCCTTAACCACGCCAGGAAGTATATTTTGCGCTAAAACGGCTCCTTTTTTAAGTAGGCTATTAAAAGCAATTTCCTTATTTTTTGGAAGAACTTTTTTGAATTCAGCGAGGATTGCTGTCAGAGGATTTGTGTCAAAGTCATTTTCCCAGGCGTTGAAGTACAGGGTTGAGTATCCATCGTTTTCAAGCTGCTGGCGCCACATTTTCACAAATGTTGTCTTACCAGTTCCCCATTCACTATTAAGGGCCAGAACAAAGCCATCAGAATAAGTTTTTATGACAGAAGATAGAATACTCGCATATTTTTTCCGATCCAGGACACAACCATAAAATGGGTCTCCTGTAGGGATTTCGATTTCTTGGTGGCGGATATTCATTTGTTTTCACTTTTCACTAAAATACTGAAAAGGATAATAAAACACCTTGGAGACTGATGGCATCTCAGACTTAGTTATTTGATCTGGCACTTAACAAAGCTTTTGTCGACCAATTTAGGCGCTAAGTATTATTGATGCTTCATGTTTCAAGATTTCAAATAATCCTTGATCCAAAAAGCTGAAATACCCTTCTTCCGAAATGATCAGGTGATCAAGCAGTCTGAGATTCACGTATTCGCTCCCTTTCATCAATTGTTGTGTGATCGATTTGTCTGCGGGCGATGGTTTTAGCCGTCCGCCGGGATGGTTGTGAATGGCGACAATGGAACAGGCGTTTTGTTGTAGCGCCAGGCTGTATACTTCGCGGGGATCGATCAGTACTTTGTTCTGAGTCCCTAATGCGAGGAGTTCAAGATGGCAGACGGTTTGCCCGGGGCCAAGGCATAAGATCCAGAAGTGTTCACGTGCGCGATCGCGTTTGGAGCAGCGGCGGAGGATGGGCTGGAGGAGGTGGAAGATGTCGGAGGAGGATTGGATGCGGATTTTTTGGTGGGGGCGGAGGCGGATGGTCATGTTGCTTCATTTTAAATGTTGAATGGATTGATTTAATCGATAGGGAAGTGAATAGAGCGGATATGCGATTGCATAAGGGGTAGAAGCGATTGTCCGTGTGTGAGTGCTAACGATTATGACTGGAAGAGACGCGCAGTATAGCGGTAGTTTCGTTGATCCAGATGAACTGATGACAGGGAAGTAATTCTTTTATTTTATCAATGGAAATATTCGGCTTATAAACCCCTGCTTTAGTAGAAAGATATACATAATCTTTCGCTTCAATGACGTACCTGATGTTTTCAAAATCGATTCTTACGAAGCTGCCTTCCGAAATG
>JBEVKW010000183.1:0-8025 GCA_040509495.1 Chitinophagaceae bacterium
GGGTCCAGATCAAAGATCGCCTGAATTACATTTATCCTGCATTTATTGACCGTGAATCGAACAGTAATCCGCACTATTTTTCTCTAAAAACTATTACATTTCCAACAGGGGGAACCACCACTTATGAGTACGAGCCTAATCAATACAGCAAGGCCACAGTTTGGAACCCGACGGGACCTACTATCCAGGGGGCAGGCCAGCGAGTGAAAAAAATTATTTCCCATAGCGGCCCGGGACATCCATCCATCACTACGCTATTTAAATATGGTCCCGGTGAAAATGGGAATGGTAAAGTTGATGTTGACTATCTCGATAATATTAAATACAACTTCTTCAGCGATACATGGTCTTATGATATCACATCCTATGATTTTGACTGGTCTCTCTGGTATTATAGCGAGCAGCGTGTACATACTTACAGCCCGAAACCTTTAAGCGGAGACATCGACCTGCAGCCACCGGTCGAATATGAAGTCGTAACCACCTACCAGTTGGATGAATCCGGTAATCAAACAACGGGAAAAACCGTTTCCACCTACGATGTTCCTTCAAAGTTCGGGCTCTCGACAATGTACCATCCGTCGGGATATCCAGCCAACAACTACCTGTTCAACGACCTGTCTGCCCGGTATGTTTCTTACTACGGCCTTGGAGTGAGTCCAACACTGAAGAAAAAGGAAATCTATAAACAAGGAAGCACTTTGCCGCTGCGAAAAGAAGAGTACACTTATGAAACCATAGGCACACCCTTGTTTGCAGGCATTAAAGTAAAACAACGCTTATTCCTGAACCGGTATCCTGTGGCGCTCACGGGCGATAAATACCTGAACCTGGTGGAAAGTTTCACCGACGGGTATTTCGACTACGGGCCAGTTAACACCAACTGTACCGGGTACCGCCCGCTCACGCATGTGATCACTGAATATGACGGAGCAACTCCACTTGTAAGAACAACCTCGTATTCATACAATACGCGAGGCCAGGTTTCCCAAAAAAGCACTTCTACCAGTCTTAATACCCTGTTAACAGAAGAGTACTCTTATCCCGAAACGAGCGCGGGAACGATTTATGGGCAAATGGAAAACAAAAATATCATCTCGCCGGTCATCAAAACTATTTTCAAAAATAATGGGATCGAGCAACAGCGGATATATACAAACTTTACTAACAACAGTACTGTCACTACGGGACTTATCCTGCCGGAAACCGTGCAGCGTTCATTCACGGGGCTTGCGAATCTCAGCACTGAATTAAGCTACCAGAAATATGACTCGAAAGGTAATGTAACGCAGTTCACCACTGCAGATGGGATTGTCACGGCAGTTATCTGGGGGTATGCCCAGAAATTCCCCATAGCTACTGTGGCTGGCACAGCAGTTTCAAATATCTTCCATACATCCTTTGAAGATGCTGAGGGAAACAGCACCAGCGGAGATGCAAGAACAGGTCTTAAAAGTCGCATTGGAGGGTATAGCAAATCACTCACCGGACTTGCCAATGGAAACTACGAGCTTTCTTACTGGCAAAAAAGCGGCAGTACCTGGACGTTCCAAACGAGTAATGTTGTCGTTAGTGCGGCAACCTATACTATCTCTCTTACAGGGCAGGTAGATGAAATCCGATTCCTGCCCAAAACAGCCCAGATGACAACTGCAACTTATAACCCACATAAAGGGATGAGCAGTCAAACTAATGTCAATAACCGGATTTCTACTTATGAATATGACGAACTCGGCCGCCTGTCACTTGTCCGCGATCATGACCGGAACATTATTAAAAAGATCTGTTATAATTATAATGGCGAGCCTGAAAATTGTGGTGCACCAGTATATGGCAACGCGGTAAAGACCGGGCAGTTTACGAGAAATAATTGCGGCACGAATGGAACGGGCACCACTGTCACCTACACTGTAGCTGCGGGAACTTATACCGCCTCCACTGCAGCAGCAGCAGATGCCCTTGCGCAGGCCGATGTTAATGCAAATGGCCAGGCTTACGCCAATTCTCAAGGGAGTTGCAGTTGGGCCAACCAGTCCCAGTCTGTCAATTATCAAAGAAATAACTGTGGGACAAATGGGACGGGGACATGGGTTACCTATACGGTAAACGGGGGAACAGTCACCTCTACAGTTAGTCTTGCAGACGCTAACCAGCAGGCAGTGAACACTGCCAATGCTAACGCACAGGCACACGCAAATTACTTTGGCAGTTGTTCCTGGGTGAACCAGCAACAAAGCAGCGTCATTACGCGCAATGATTGCGGCACCAATGGTACGGGCAGTTCAATTACCTATTATGTTTATAACGGTACTTTCAGTTCTACTACGAGTTTAGCAGATGCCAACCAACAGGCGCTGAACAATATTGCAACGTACGGACAGGCTTATGCCAATGCCAACGCTGGCTGTACCTGGATCAACCAGGCGCAAAGCGGAACGTTCACCAAAGAATGTCCTGCCAACTACGCAGGCAGTTCAGTGACTTATACGATTGCGCAGGGCACCTACAGTTCCACTACCAGCCTTGCCCATGCCAACACACTCGCTTCTAACGCGGTGAACAGTGGCGGACAGGCATACGCCAATGCCAATGGTACCTGCACGTTTGTCTGCAACACTTCCAATTGTACAGGCCAGGGTAAAAAATGTGTGAACAACACGTGCGAGACGGGCGTCAAAGTTTATACTTTCTGTGAGCAGGTCACCCATAGCCAGCGTCGTCACTACTATCATTATGAATTCAGTGATGGATCCTGGTCACAGACCTACACAGAAATGAACAGTAATCCTTGCGAAGAACTTTAACTACAAAAATTGATGACAATGAAATATATCCCATTCACGATACTATCCATCTTATTTGCCACAGCCATCAGTGCTCAGCAATCGCCAGCGGAACTGGTTGCCGATAAGATCGCGCAGAAAATGAAAGATACCCTTCAACTTTCTTCAACCCTGAAGGATGCGCTCCATACAGTCAACATGGAACTGCACCAACAAAAAATTGCAGCCCGCCAGCAATACCCTAATGATCAGCAGGCCATGTCACAGGCGATACAAAGAGTTGAGCATTCGCGTGATTCACTCTATCGCATGACATTGCAAAACGATACCAAATGGCTGTTATATAAAGAGAAGAAAGCCTCTCTTGTAAACAACGATTAATCCTTTCACCACTCAAACGCTGATAAAACCATGAACATTCGAAATATATCAAAAAAAATACAGCAGTTGTTTTTTACAGTGTTGATTGGGGCACCGCTGCAAAGCATAGCTCAAAATTATTCCGGCCCGATTAACTATGTGAGAACCTGGGATGCTGTTAGACCGGATACGCAAAGCAGCAGCATCAATACGACTGCTTTACCGAAGGACTTCAGGATGACGACCCAGTATATGGACGGTCTCGGAAGACCTGTGCAAACGGTAATGAAGCACGGCTCTATGCACACCGGATACCCGATGACGGATATGGTTGAAACATCTGTCTATGATGAGTTCGGCCGCGAAAAATTCAAGTATTTGCCATTCCAGTCGTCGGGTGGCAATCCAGGTCAATCAGATGGTTTATTCAAAAGCAATCCGGCACAGCAGCAAGTTTATTCATTAGGCAATACTTATGTATTGTCACCACTAAAAGGGCAAAACGAAACCCATCTTTATAGCCAAACAAATTTTGAAGCTTCACCACTGAACCGGGTGACAGAAACTTTCGCACCTGGCGGTAGTTGGGCTGGAACAGCTTCACAAACAACGGAAGCTGCGAGAAAGTCTGTTAAAGTGAAATACCTCACCAATACAGTACTGGATTCAGTAAGAATATGGAATGTAACCAATGGCGGATCTGTTGGTGCATGGGGCAGTTATACAACAACCTCTGTTTACCCGGCCGGACAGCTCACCAAAACGATCACCATTGATGAAGACGGCAAGCAAGCCATCGAATTTGCGGATAAGGCAGGTAAGATCATCTTGAAGAAAGTTCCGGTAGATACGCAGACAGACGCTGGTACAGGCGCCGGGCATTTCAGGTGGATTTGCACCTACTATATTTATGATGATCTCGGAAATTTGCGTTGTGTAATCCAGCCTATTGGTGTGCGGATATTGAATCTTCAAACGTCTCCGTGGGTAATGACCAGCGCAATTCTCTCTGACCAGTGCTTCCGCTACGAATATGATGAACGCAACCGCATGATCGTTAAAAAAGTACCGGGAGCAGCAGAAAATTATCTGGTCTATGACGCCCGTGACCGTGTTGTGTTGACGCAGGACGGAAAATTAAAAGCGACAAACAAATGGCTCTTTACAAAGTATGACGCACTCAACCGTGTTATCATGTCGGGTATGTATACAAATAGCACCTATACTACCCGTTCCACAATGCAGGCATACCTGAATACCCAGGCAATGGGTTTTTCAGAATCAATGAACAGCAGCGGCTTTGCTTATACCCTGAACCAGAGTTTTCCCGTGATCACCGATTCAAGGGATGTTTATTCGATTACTAAATATGACAATTACGACAGGACACCTATGTCATTCAGCTTTAGTGGCCATTTCCTTGGCGGCCAGCTATACAACACCTTCAATACGGCTCCCCTATACGCACAACCAGTCGTACAAAGTTTTGCTACTAATGGCCTTGTGACATGGACACAGACAAAAGTACTTGACACTGATAATACCTACCTGTCTTCCGTGTTCATCTATGACAAAGACGGCAGGGTCATACAGCAAAAACAAACGAATATCTGGGGCCAGAATAATCATACAGTAGTACAGTACAATTGGGCGGGGCAGGTTCTTTGCCAGATGGAGGAAACCGTAACATCTTCTGCTACTTTAAGGACTGTCACCCGAATGCACTACGATGACCTCGGCAGGTTGATCAGGGTCGAAAAGAAAAATGCCCATTCAGCTATCAACAGTTTAGCCTACCCGACTTCGTTTGTAACAGTTTTCTCACAAGAATATGATGCTTTAGGCAGACCAGCTAAAAAAATGATCGGTAATAAAAAGGATCCGACTACCGGAACTTATTATACCTCCCGACAGCCGTTGCAAGAACTGGTCACTGACTATAACGTACGAGGATGGACATTGGGTGTGAACAGGGAGTATTTGATTTCAGCAGGCCAAACAAGCGATGGCAAATTGTTTGGTTACGAACTTGGCTATGACAAACAAGTTACCAAAGCAGGGCGGAACTTTACCGCTACTCAATACAATGGTAATATCACAGGCATGGTTTGGAAAAGTGACGGTGATGATGAACGGAGAAAATATGATTACAAATATGACGCATCAAACCGGTTGAAGGAGGCTCTTTTCGAACAAAAAAATCCAAATAACAGCAATTGGGATGCAACAGTCATGAATTTCAGTCAATACCTCGGATCTGCCGGACACGATGGTGGTGCGCCAATGGATGAGAATGGTAATATCTGGCGAATGAAGACGTTCGGGGTGACGCTCGCATCCGGTAACACCATGATCGATAACCTTATTTACGATTACATTCCAGGCACCAATAAATTGAGGGCCGTGAGAGATGATGGTGCCGCCTATAACATTGGCGATTTTAATGATAAAAATCCGCTCAATGCTACCGATTACGGCTATGATGTGAACGGCAATATGGTGACTGATCTGAACAAGCGGATCAATGTCAATGCTGCAAGTGTTGGTGAAAATATTACCACCGGCGGTGGTATTACTTACAATCACCTGAATTTACCCACACAAATTGTAGTTCGCAATGATGCTAACAATGCAGATAAAGGTACCATCAACTATATTTATGATGCTGCCGGAAACAAATTAAAGAAAGTCACTTTAGAATATGGCGTGAACGTGCCATATAACGGCACTACTTATAACACCAATGTGACTACCATAACAACCTATTGGAATGGAGCCGTCTATGAAAGCAAAGAATATTCACACGCTACGGTACACAGCGCCCTGGCATATTTCGACCGGCTGCAATTTATTGGCCATGAAGAAGGTCGGGTGCGCGCTGTATACAATCCTGCAGCACCGAACAATGTGGCTGCACTGGAATATGATTACATGATCAAAGATCATCTGGGAAATGTCAGAATGGTGCTTACCGAAGAATTAAAAAGTAATGCCTATCCTGCAGCAACCATGGAAGAATCGCTGGCGACGACGGAAGATCAATTCTATAGCAATCTTACCGCAACGAGAACGACGAGACCGTCTGCGATGCCGATAGACAACACCTATTCCAATCCTAATGAGCGTGTCGCAAAAGTAAACAGCAGCACCAATAAAATCGGCCCCGCGATAATGCTGAAAGTAATGGCGGGTGATAGGTTCAATGCTCATGTGGACGCGTGGTGGACCGGCAGTGGCGCAGGGCTAAATACCAGCCCGCTCTCCGATATCATGTCGGCACTAATCACCGGTGCGCCAAGTGCCAGCGGTGGTAAGGTGGCGGCGGGAAGCCTGACAACTACATTACTTACGCCGCAGGTTACGGAATTTTTAAATGGTCAACCAGCGACGGGCAGCACTAAGCCGAAGGCTTACCTGAACTGGATGCTGTTTGACGAGCAATTCAAATTGGTTGGAACCAATAGTAGTGCAGCCCCTGTCGGTGATGCTGATGAATATTTGCCGATTACGAAATCAAATATGCCGATTGATAAGAACGGATATTTGTATATTTACGTGAGCAATGAGACGAACAGTGACGTGTTCTTTGATAATTTACAGGTGACGCATGTGCGGGGCAGTTTGTTGGAGGAGAGTCATTATTACCCGTTCGGGTTGACGATGGCGGGGATATCGTCGAAGGCTTTACAGTTCGGAGGGCCTGAGAATAAATACAAATATAACGGTATCGAGTTAGGTACTGAACTTGATCTGGATATTTACGAAGCGTTTTACAGAAGCCTGGATCCTCAGACAGGTAGATGGTGGCAAATAGATCCGAAGACGGAGAAAATGGAAATGTGGTCACCGTACGCTTCTAATTACGATAATCCTATTGTTTATAGTGATAAGTTGGGTGACGAGGGGCAGAGTTGCTGTTGGTTTGACTTTGATGCGTTCATGGATGGAGTCAGGTTCGTAAATAGAAATCTTAATCCTCTGACTCCAATCGTAGAGTTAGTGACAGGTAAAAGTCAGGACAGCGACTTTACAGAGCCCAAGAGTCGTCTTGAGACTGGGAGGGAGATGTTGCAGTCAGCAATGATACCCGGAAAGATGGGTAAGCCCAAGCCCAGCACTGCCTTAAATCAGACGGTTAGTGGCGCACTGCAAGTTGAACAAAAGGTAGTTAACAAACTACTGGAGGAGACAAAGGATGCAGTTAAGAACACCAAACAAAAAGGCAAAATTACAGAGCCTACACTGCCTGATAAAACAATTGTAGCAAAAGATGGAGTAGAAATTGTACATTATACTAAAAGCGGTGATCATGGCCCGCCTCACATGCACGTGAAGGGAGGCGGAAAAGAGACAAAAATTGGGCAGAACGGGAAGCCCGTAAAAGGCTCACCTGAATTAACAACACAACAAAGTAATGTTGTTGACGAGTTCAAGGCCGAAATCAGATCTGCCGCCAAGAAAATTATGAGTTGGTTTAATTACAATAGTAAATAATATGAATGTTTGGATTTTTAATGGTTCTAAAGGAAGATTTCCCTCTGGCGTATTTACAAAAAGAGAATTAGCGGAGAAATGGATAGAGCTTCATCAGCTTTCGGGTACATTAACATCATATCCAGTAGATACTGGAATTTATGAATGGGCTATTGAGCGATCATTTTTTACAATCTCAAACGAAAAGCAAAAACTTCCTGAGTTTATAGAATCTTTTTCTTCAGGCAGCCTTGAACATTATCATTATGAAAACGGAAAGCTAGATTGATGTTTTCTGCGGAGTAGCTTTTTAGATCTTGAAATAAAATTTTGTATTAATTTTGTGTAAACTTTACAGAAGTATATTAAGCAAGTAAAAGCAAAAAGCCCGGCGCGTGCCGGGCTTTTT
>JBEVKW010000184.1:0-5948 GCA_040509495.1 Chitinophagaceae bacterium
GCATTCTTTGAAGCGCAATAACAGCCACAGTTTATAGAAAGAGTCTTAAAAGTATGCGGCTCAGTTTATTCGTACCATATTTATGGTATTTGATCGTTCAGGAAATTGGAGTGGAAATTCTTTATACCCTGAAAATCATAAAAACTACCGGCGTCTACTATAACATCTACAGGCCGCTTGCGGTAACCTTCTTTTTCTTCACTTTTTACAGGATGGAGATCAATAGCGATGTTGTCAAGAAATTTATGAGATGGATGTACATCGGTTATTTAGCGTTCGTCCTGTTAATATTTATTTTAACAACTGCGCTGAACAGTTTCAGTCCATACATCGCTTTGTCAAGCGGATTTGTGATTTGTTGTTTTGCGCTTTCTTTCCTGATCAATTATTTCAACCTGGATGATCCCGATCAGGAGAAGCACTGGTACCCGGTTGTTCTTATTACCGTTGGCATACTAGCCTTTTATCCAGTGATCAATATTGCATTCGCATTTTATAAACACCTGCTCGCAGCAAAAACGCTCGTTTTCGGAACAAAACTTTACCAGTCAATTCCAGAAATCATGAGCATTTTCATGTACAGTTGTTTCACTTATGCCTTTTACCTATGCAGAAAGAAGCCTTAGACCTTATCGTATCAATTATCTCAGCAAGTGTATTTGTCTTATTACTGATGATAGCCGTATTTTCTCTTTTCCGGATTTATCTGAAAAGAAAAAATACGCTGCTGCTTGAAAAGCAACGAATGGCAGTACAGTTTGAACAAACACTGCTTCAATCGAAACTGGAGATCCAGGAACAGACCTTTGCCGATATCAGCCGTGAGATACATGATAACATCGGCCAGGTTTTAAGCCTTGCCCGTATCAACCTGAACACATTGAATGTTCCTTCAGATAACAGTAAGATCAATCTCGTGGATGAACTAATGGAAAAGGCCATTACCGATCTGCGAAACCTCAGCCATTCGCTTGACTCGGATATGATCCGCAACAAAGGATGGCTTGAACCAACGCAGAAGTTGCTCAGAGACCTTGAGAAAACCGGTAAGTATACCGCAAAGCTGATCGTTTCCGAAAATCCACCGACACTGGGTAATGCAAGACCCATCATTCTATTCCGGATGATACAGGAGGTGATCAATAATATCATCAAACATGCCGGGGCAAACTCCATCGAGCTCAATGTTTCAAAAGATAAAGAGTGTCTGACCATTGTCATAAAAGACAACGGCAAAGGATTTAATAAAGAAAAAATTTCTGCTGGAGCCGGATTGCGTAATTTAGAGAACCGCGCCAAAATGATCGCTGCAGATCTGCAGGTTAACAGTGAGGTCGGTGCGGGAACAACCATCACTATTTCTGTCAAGCTTGAACCCAATGAATAATAAACCTGTCCGCATTGCTTTAGTAGATGATCACGCTCTGCTCCGCAATGGCCTCGCCTCACTTGTAACTTCTTTCGAAGGTTATGAAGTTTTATTCCAGGCCGACAACGGAAAAGATTTTATTGCCCAGTTGGCTCATTATCCCGCACCAGACCTGGTGCTGCTCGATATTACCATGCCTGAGATGAACGGCTTTGAAACAGCTGACTGGATCAAGCAAAATCTTCCGAATGTAAAGGTGCTGGTGCTGAGTGTAATGGATAATGACTCCATTATCATCAGCATGCTCAAAAAAGGAGCAAGAGGATATATTCTGAAAGACAGCAAACCTGCCGTATTCAGACAGGCTCTTGATAATATCCGCGATACCGGGTTTTATATAAACGAACTAATCAGCAACAAGATGCTGAATTATGTTACACAGGAAGACAGCCAGACCGTAAAAGAAACATCCATCATCTCTCAGCTATCTGAAAAAGAGATCGCATTCCTGCAAATGGCCTGCACCGAAATGACCTACAAGGAAATCGCCGAAAGCATGAGCCTCAGCCCAAGAACGATCGACGGCTACAGAGATGAATTGCTTAAAAAACTGAATGTGCAGTCACGCATCGGACTGGTGACATTCGCGATCAAGAATGGGCTTTATAAGCTGTGAAAAACTTACCCCCAGCTCCCTCCCCTGCCTACAACCTCGTCTTCAACACCTCTACCTGCTCTTTTTTCCAGGAAGCAAAATCTCCCGCAATGATATGTTTACGTGCTTCCGTTACGAGCCACAGGTAAAATGCGAGGTTATGAATGCTGGCGATTGACAAGCCAAGGATCTCTTTGGACTTCATCAGGTGCCGCAGGTAGGCCTTGCTATAGTAATTGGAAGTATGACAGTCGAGGCCATCATCGATAGGAGAAAAATCTTTTTCCCACTTTTTATTATCAATATTGATGACTCCTTTGGTGGTAAAAAGCATGGCATTCCGTCCGTTCCTGGTTGGCATCACACAATCGAACATATCGATCCCCATGCTGATGCACTCCAGGATATTCCAGGGCGTGCCCACGCCCATGAGATACCGCGGCTTTTCTTTCGGAAGATGATCGCAGCACCAGTCGCAGATCTCATACATTACCGGCTCCGGCTCTCCAACACTCAGGCCCCCGATCGCATTGCCGGTTGCTTCTTTTGAACTGATGAACTCACAGGACTGTTGCCGCAGATCTTTGAAAGTACCACCCTGCACAATAGGAAACAGGTTTTGCGTGTATCCATACTTATCACCGGTACTGTTGAAGCGGGTGAAGCATCTGTCGAGCCAGCGATGGGTCATCTCCATCGAATTACGTGCATACGTATATTCGCTGCCTCCGGGAGGACACTCGTCGAAGGCCATGATGATATCACCACCGATCACGCGCTGGATATCCATCACATACTCCGGGCTGAAAAGATGTTTCGAACCGTCAATATGTGATTGGAAGGTAACGCCTTCTTCTTTGATCTTTCGTGTGCCTGCCAATGAGAATACCTGGTATCCGCCGCTGTCGGTCAGGATCGGACGTTTCCATCCGTTGAAGCGGTGCAGCCCACCCGCAGCCTCCAGGATCTCTAACCCGGGCCGCAGGTACAGGTGATAGGTATTGCCAAGAATGATCTGTGCTTTTACTTCCTCCTCCAGTTGAAGCTGGGAAACCGCTTTTACGCTTCCAACCGTACCTACGGGCATGAAAATGGGCGTCTGTATCTCCCCGTGATCGGTCACGATCTTTCCCGCTCTTGCCTTCGAACCCGCATCCTGATGCTGTAATGTAAAATGTAATGCCGCCATAAGGGCGCAAAGATAAAGGGGATTGCGGGATCATACGATTGCGGAGAATGACAGATCGATAATGATACCGGACAAAGCATCCCCACAGCCCCGACATCAGCACTTTCCGCCGCCTTTAAATCCCAAAAATCAACTAAATCCCCGTTATCTTTGCGCCCATGCCACTAATTAACTGGGGAGAGACGATTTTCTTCTTTTTCGTCGCCGTTACAGCCATCCAAGTGTTTTATTATTGCTGGTTTTTCAGCAGAATTGCCTTTTATAAACCCAAAACACGTTCGCATTCTCAGCAGCATCCGGTTTCGGTGATCATTTGCGCGAGAGACGAAGACGAAAACCTGGCCCGTAACCTGCCGGGTGTACTCGTTCAAAGCTATCCAAGTACCTATGAAGTAGTAGCGGTCAATGACAATTCACTGGATGACTCGAAATACATTCTTGAAGAATTGAAAAAAACCTTCAAGTCGCTTAACATTGTTGAACTCACCCAGGAGGCGAAACTGATCTCCGGCAAGAAGTATCCTCTTTCCATCGGGATCCGCCAGGCAAAATATGAGATCCTGCTGCTGACCGATGCAGACTGTGTACCCGCCAGCGAAAACTGGATCGAAAAAATGCAGGGGGCATATGATGCGGAAACCGAGATCGTACTGGGATATGGTGCCTACCATAAAAAACCAGGTATGCTCAACAAACTCATCCGTTTTGAGACCTTTCATACCGGTTTGCAATATCTGTCCTACGCCCTTGCAGGAACGCCTTATATGGGAGTGGGTCGTAACCTTTCTTATAAAAAGGATCTGTTCCTTCGTAACAAAGGATTTGCCTCAATCAATCACATCCCGAGTGGAGATGATGACCTTTTTATCAATAAAGTAGCCACGGCTAAAAATACAGCGGTCAACCTCGACCCGGAAACTATCACCCGTTCCATTCCCAAAACCACCTGGTCAGGCTGGCTTCGTCAGAAAGCGAGGCATTACACCACTGCTAAATTCTATAAGCCCAAACATAAATTCCTGCTGGGACTTTATTTCTTTACGCAGTTCATCTTCTACCCTGCCCTTGCTGCTGCGATCATTTTCTTCGACTGGCGCTGGGCGCTCGGTGTATTCGGTGTAAGATTTATCACCCAGGGAATCATTCTCCGCAAGGCCATGGCAAAAATGGACGAAAAAGACCTCTGGCCCTGGTACCTTTTCCTTGATATGTGGATGTTCTTTTATTACCTGATCTTTGCACCAGCACTGTGGAAGAAACCATCAAAAAAATGGAACTGAGAAGCCTGATCATTCAATCGGTTGATTGTTCAGCCGTGTGATCATTCTTCTGTTCAATCGTTAACGCAAGTGAAATGAGTACCGCTTAAATAATCAACAATTAATCTTCGACACCCCTGATCAACCAGATTAGGTTTTAACTCCTAAACAATTAAACTTTAAAACCCTGCCGTTTTGGAAATCATCCTCAAATACTTTTCCGATTTCACGCCAGAGCAGTTTGAGCAATTCTCGAAACTGAAAGATCTTTATACCGAATGGAATGAGAAGATCAATGTTGTATCCAGAAAAGATATAGAGAGCCTCTATGAGCGTCATGTGCTGCACTCCTTAAGTATTGCAGCCAGCTTTGATTTCCAGCCGGGCATGGAGATCGTTGATCTCGGCACCGGCGGAGGTTTTCCAGGTGTACCGCTGGCTATCTTTTTCCCCGAGGTAAAGTTTCATTTGGTAGACAGCATCAATAAAAAGCTGAAAGTGGTGGAAGCTGTGGCCGAAGCTGCCGGTATCAAAAATATTACTACGCAACACAGCCGGATAGAGGAGGTAAAGAACAGGAAGTTCGACTATGTGGTTTCAAGGGCCGTTGCACCTCTTAAAGATCTTTGGCGATGGAGCAAGCCGCTGTTGAAAAGTCAATCCTCCAATCCCGCAGGGATGCCCGGCCCCGGGCTGGTTTGTTTGAAAGGCGGGGATCTTCATCTTGAAATACAGGAAAGTCTTACGCGACCGCGGATGATGCCAGTGAGTGATCTTTTTGAAGAAGAGTTTTTTCAGGATAAGTTTATTGTTTACGTGCCGAGGAGTTAATTGCCGGGCGGGCAAGGCGCTGTTTTTCCGAGGGGGCTCGGAGACTCCATTTACATTTTTGCCGGGCGGGCAAAGCGCTGTTTTCCGAGGGGGCTCGGAGACTCCGTTTACTTTTTTTGCCTTGATGCAAAAAAAGTAACAAAAAAAGATCAAGGCTGAGGAAAAAATGGCTAAAAATGGGAGGGTGTCACCTGCACAAAAAAAAACTCGCCAGCGGAGGGTTTTGGGTTGTGTGGCGTGCTGGTTCAAACAGTTTTTTTGTGCCTTCGCTTGCCTTCGGCGCTCAGACGGTGCCAGCCTCTCATTTTCTTAACGCCATTTTTTCCAAGGCCGGCTGACTGAGAGAGGCAGAATCGTTTGCGAGGACGATTCGTTTAAGTTCCACCTCAAAATGGTATTTGAAGATTGTATTGCTTTTATAACTGCAATTTCTAACAAGAAGGATAAATCAACAATTTTAGTGAGCTTCCCAACTAGAGGAAGAAGGCTCTACCCGATTTTAGTCGCCCCGTCCTAGCGCAAATGGCGTTAAGAAAATGGGAGGCTGGCACCGTCTGAGACACACCGCAGGTGTGCCGAAGGCACAAAAAAACTGTTTGAGCCAGCACGCCAGTCGACCTTAAGCACTCCGCTGGCGAGTTTTTT
>JBEVKW010000185.1:0-20106 GCA_040509495.1 Chitinophagaceae bacterium
CGGTAGCCTGGATATCATGAATGCCAAATGTTTTTGAGTACGTCAGAATATTATCGAAGGTATAATCATAATAGTTCTGATAGTTTTTATAGGCCTGTCCCGTTTGACCAGCCGCGTAGATACTGGCGCGATAATTTTTAGTTTCACGATAGTTATTACCGAAGTTCATCCGGTAGGTCAGTCCTTTAAGAAAAGGAAAGTCGACTTCCGTGTAAACATTCGCGAACAGGTAATTATTCCTGTCATAATCGTCCACATCATAAGTGGTAAAGGGGCTTGGCTCAAGTGTCAATGTTGGGAAAGGGATCAGTACTCCATTAGCATCATAAGGTGAAACCAATGGAGGCATACGTTGAATGCTTCCGAAAGAAGGTTCAGCACCATCCTGGTTTACGAATGAACCGGACGATTGTACACCCACTTTCCACCAATCCATCAATTTTGACTCAAGGTTTATACGAAGGGTTTTTCTTTTGAATATATCATTGATGATGTATCCTTTCTGATCAACCAGTGCTCCGGAAAGAAAATAAGTGAAGCGATCAGATCCACCGGAAACGCTCAGGCTGGTTTCATACACGGAACCATTGTTGGTCGCTTCGCCGAACCAATCGTAATTGTCAGGCCTCAGCTGACCGGTTGGTGTACGCAACGCATTATCGATCACATCTGCGAGATTGAACGCAGGGTTCGGTGTGGTGAAGTCTGGACCGAGATAAGCTTTCTCATAAAAGTTCTCTGTCATAAATGAGATAAAACCATCCCTATCGAACGGACGCAGATCGCCGATCGTTGGCTTCTGCAAGGTATAAGCAGATGAAAAAGAGATACGTGGCTTTGAAGAAGCACGGCCTTTGCGGGACGTGATCAGGATCACACCGTTGGCGGCCTGTGCGCCGTAAACAGCTGTTGAGCTCGCATCTTTCAACACATCGATGGACGCGATATCGTCAGGGTTGATAGAGGAAAGTGAACCATTGTACTGGATACCGTCAAGGATGATCAGTACAGTTTGGTTACCATTTAATGTAACACGACCACGGATCGAGATCGGAGGCGTTGCGCCGGCGCTGGTAGTCATACCCACATTCAAACCAGGCACAGTACCTTGTAAATACTGCCCAATGTTCGTATTGGGAAGATCACGTTGCGTTTCCAGGTTAACAGAAGCAACCGCACCGGTAAGATCACGCTTCTTTCTGGTACCATAACCAACAACGACAACTTCGCCGATATCCTGTACAGAAGAACTTAACTGTACATTGATACTGTTGTCGTCTCCAACCGTCACTTCTTTGTTGCCGAAGCCCACATTTGAAACAACCAACACACTGCCTTTGGCAGCCGTAATGGAATACTCACCATTATCATTTGTGACCGTACCATTACTGGTACCTTTTACCTGAACAGATACACCACTGATGGGCGATCCGGATTCCGAGGTAATGCGCCCACGGATGGTCTTGTCCTGGGCAAATGCCGTTACAGAAGCGAGCAAGATCGCTACGGTAAAAAGGACGCCCGACAGCAGCTGCGTGGACAGAGCCGCCGTCAATGTTTTTTTTACGTTCTTTTTCATAATCATTGTTTGGCTGTTTTTAGCAGTTAGTATTAATAATACGTGCGAGCGACTGATCATTCAGCGGAGAAAAAATTAAACGAGAATGTTGCAATGAAACTTTTTGTGTGAAAAACCGGAGAACACCGCCACAGAAGATGTTAGGTAAAGACAGGCAGATCCACCCTGAAATGGGTAGCCGGCAGAGGAAAAATTCATTTTTCATACAGCAGTTTTAGTATAACAATTCAATCGTTTGGCTGACTTTCGGAAGTCTTGCACAACGAATATAGGAAAATTATATAAATCCGCAACCGATTGCATTTTTTTATTTCGAAAAATCGCATTTTCTTTGGATTCAGGCAATTACAACTTATGTCAGGAGACCGGGAAATAACTATTTATGATATTGCGAAGCATCTGGGGATCTCTGCTGCCACTGTCAGCCGTGGTCTCAAGAACAATGCAATGATCAGCAAAAGCACCCGGAAGAAGATCGCCGAAGCTGCAAAAGAACTTGGATATCAATCAAATACCTTTGCCAGTAGTTTAAGGAGCAAGAATACCCATACCTTAGGAGTGCTGGTTCCAAGGTTGAACAGTCACTTCATGTCATCCGTTCTGGCCGGAATGGAAAAAACGGCCAGTAAGCATGGATACAACCTCATTATTGCGCAATCGCTTGAGGACGCTGAACGGGAGGTGGCAAATGCTTCCACCATGTTCAATAAACGGGTAGATGGCCTGTTGATCTCTCTTTCTGCTAACACAGAGAACCTCAATCACCTGGACTCATTTTTTAAGCGAAAGATCCCTGTTGTATTCTTTGACCGGGTGCATCCTCATGCAGACACTACTTCTATTATCATAGACAATTACGGGGCGGCTTATAAAGTAACCTCACACCTCATCCAGCAAGGCTGCAAGCAGCTTATGCACCTCGGCGGCAACCTGCTGCGAGATGTGTACCGGCAGCGCCTGGAAGGCTTTCAACAAGCACTGAAAGATCACAACCTGCCTTTTATAAAGGAATTACATCTAACAAGCACTCTATCTGAAGATGCCGGCACGGATGCAGCCAGGTACATCCTCGAACTACCCGTCTCAAAACGCCCGGATGGGGTGTTCTGCGCCAATGATACGGCGGCTGTTCATTGTATGATCGGGCTGAAAGCGGCCGGATTAAGGATCCCAACCGATATCGCCTTCGCAGGCTTTAATAATGACCCGATCAGCAAGGTGATTGAGCCCAATCTGACAACGGTGGACTATTCCGGGGAGGTCGTAGGCACTACGGCCGTCACCAATTTGATCAGTCACCTTAAGGGAATCAGTGATTTATATATGACGAATCAAATCACTCTCCGTTCGGAACTCATCGTCCGTGCCTCTTCGGCAAAAATGAGAGTTGATATTTAATTTTTTTTGCGATCTTCAGGCAACCGATTGCAAAAAAATGAAGCCGAAAAAGGATATAACCATTTATGATATAGCGGAAAAGCTGCAACTTTCCTCTGCAACCGTCAGCAGAGCCTTACAAAATCATCCTGCCATTAATAAGAATACGAAGGAAAAAGTACAGGCCGCCGCACAGCTTCTAGGGTACCGTCATAATACATTTGCCAGCAGTCTCCGTAAACAACAGACCCATACCATCGGCGTGGTAGTGCATGAGCTGCGGAGCAGTTTTATCACCTCCGTCCTTGCGGGTATCGAAAAGATCACGTCTGAAGCCGGTTATGATCTGATCATCGCTCACTCCTCTGAAAGCTTTAAAAAAGAGGCCGCTAATGCGCTGAACCTTTTTCATAAGAGAGTGGATGGCCTGATTGCATCCTTGTCGTTCGATACAACAGGTCTCGATCACTTCAAACCATTCCAGGAAAAAGGTATTCCCGTAGTCTTTTTTGACCGCGTGGAGGAAAACTCAGACAGTACAAAAGTTGTCATCGACAATTATAAGTGCGGCTACGAAGCGACTGAACACCTGATCAGCCAGGGGTGTAAACGCATTGTGCTGGTTACCGCTGATCTCAAACGAAACGTGTACAAACGCCGCTATATGGGATATAAAGACGCAATCTTTGATAACGATATCCCTTTTAAAGAAAACTACGTTCTGATCAAAGACCTTAGTGAACAGGGAGGCATGGAAGCTGCCCAGCAAATACTTAAAATGAAACCGCGGCCAGACGGCGCATTTATTACCAATGATTTCTCCGCCGCCGTATGCATGCAAATATTAAAAGAGAATGGCGTACGCGTACCGGAAGATATCGCCATCGTTGGCTTCAACAATGATGCGATCGGAAAGATCGTTGAACCGCAACTCACCACGATCGATTATCCCGGCGTGGACATGGGTACCATTGCAGCAAGACATCTGATCGATCATCTCAAAGGCGTATCAAGTATTGAAAACACCAGTACCATCGTGGTTCACTCGGATCTGATCATCCGCAAATCTTCTAAACGCAAATAAACGCGGATGGCCGCGAAGGAACACGAATGCTCGCTGATAATAATGTAGATGCCAATTATGAAAATGATACGAATTACGCGAATTACACGAATTACGCGAATTACGCGAATTAAGAGAACAACAGGGGTGATAGCGGCCATGGCCTTATCCATGTTGTTTGCTATGCAATCGAGGGCAGAAACAGGTTATGAATTATGGATGAGGTATGTGCCTGTGCAAAACCAGGCATTATTGAATTCATACAGAGAGCAGATCAATACTATCGCGGTAAATACCGGATCCCATACGCTACGGATCGTAAAGAATGAACTGATCTCCGGTCTCACAGGTTTGCTTGGAAAGAAAATAGATACAACTGGAAGGACTGCTTTAAACGGCATCCTGTCAGCAGAAACATACAATCCATCCGGTATATCAGGCAAAGCAGGGTTGAAATCCTTGCTGGAGCAAACGGGAGAAGAAGGATTTGTGATCGCCACAAAAACAGTCAATAATAAGAAGCATATCATCATTACCGGGAATACGGACATCGCCGTACTGTATGGCACATTCCATTTTATCCGGCTGATACAAACTCAACAGAGTATCTCCTCCCTTCAGATCATATCAACGCCGAAGATGAAATTGCGGATGCTGAATCATTGGGACAACCTGAACAGAACTGTTGAACGTGGGTATTCAGGTTCTTCTATCTGGAACTGGCATACCTTGCCCGGTTATATTGATCCAAGATATGTCGATTATGCAAGAGCCAATGCATCTATCGGCATTAACGGCACGGTGTTAACCAACGTAAATGCCAACGCTACTTTTCTGACGCCTCCTTATCTGCAAAAAGTAAAAGCACTTGCCGATGCATTCAGACCGTACGGTATTAAAGTATATCTCACCGCAAGATTCAGCGCACCAATAGAGATCGGCAAATTGAAAACAGCTGATCCGCTTGACCCGCAGGTACAGCAATGGTGGAATGACAAGATCAGTGAAATATACCAGGTGATTCCCGACTTCGGCGGTTTCGTTGTGAAAGCAAACAGCGAAGGGCAACCCGGTCCGCAGGATTACAAACGCACACATGCAGATGGCGCCAACATGCTCGCGACAGCCATCGCTCCGCATAAAGGCATTATCATCTGGCGCGCATTCGTATACAGCAATGATAATCCTGTCGACAGGCATAAACAGGCCTATGACGATTTCGTACCACTTGATGGGAAGTTCAAGAGCAATGTAATGGTACAGGTAAAGAATGGCGCAATCGACTTCATGCCACGCGAACCTTTCCATCCTTTATTCGGCGCCATGCCGAAAACGCCCTTGATGATGGAATTCCAGGTTACACAGGAGTATCTCGGCCAGGGAACAACGCTCGCCTTCCTCGCTCCTTTATTTAAAGAAACACTGGAAAGCGATACCTACAGCAAAGGAAAAGGAAGCACCGTAGCAAAAGTGATCGACGGCAGTGTTGATCAGCATGCACTGAATGGAATGGCAGGCGTATCCAATATCGGCAGCGATATTAACTGGACGGGTCATCCGCTTTCTCAGGCAAACTGGTACGCGCTCGGCCGGCTTGCCTGGGATCATTCCCTGTCAAGCGAAAAGATCGCCGAAGAATGGCTGCGGATGAGTTTCTCCAATAATGCTGCTTTCCTTTCAACCATGATCCCGCTGATGTGCAATAGCCGCGAAACCGTTGTGCAATACATGAACCCGATCGGTTTGCATCATATCATGGGAACCAGTCATCACTACGGCCCTGCACCCTGGGTCAGCAATCTGAATCGCCCTGAATGGAATCCTGTTTATTATCATAAGGCAGACAGTCTCGGTATCGGTTTCGACCGGACCTCCGAAGGCAGCAATGCACTCGGTCAGTACGCTCCTGAAGTAAGAAAGCTCTGGGAAGATGTAAATACCTGTGAAGAAAAGAACCTTCTCTGGTTCCATCATGTTCCCTGGACGTTCAACATGAAAAGCGGCCGCAATCTCTGGGAAGAACTTTGCTACAACTACTATACAGGTGCAGAGAAAGTAAAACAAATGCAGGCATCCTGGAAAAAGATGCAGCCATTTGTAGACCCGCAACGTTTTGACCAGATCGCAATGCTTTTCAACGTTCAATACGAAGAAGCGATCTGGTGGCGCAATGCCTGCCTGTTGTATTTCCAGACATTCAGCAAAATGCCTATCCCATTGAATTACGAAAAACCAGATAGATCACTCGACTATTACAAAAGCCTGCGCTTCCCTTTTGCGCCTGGCATTTAACAAAATCAACGAATCAATAAAGAAGAAGTATATGAAAAGGAAAGTGGCAATTGTGACAGGTGGCGGCTCAGGATTGGGTTTCGCTATTGCGGAAAAGTTTGTACAGCAGGGAATCGAAACTGTAATTGCAGGACGGAATCAACAGAAACTGGAAGAAGCAAAAAATAAGATCGGGGAATTATGTCATGCAATTCCCTGCGACGTTACCGATCTGAAATCATTGCCAGGATTTGTAGAACAGCTCGTTAAACAGTTCGGACAAATAGACATCCTGGTAAACAATGCCGGCATCAATATGAAAAAGGAATTTGTTGATGTAACGGATGAAGACTTCCAGCAGGTGATCCTGACCAACCTGAGTTCCGTATTTACGCTCAGCCGCGAAGTGGTGAAGCAAATGCTGAAACAGGAAAGCGGATGCATCATTAATATCAGCTCGATGGCTGCTCAGTACGGCATTCCTAAAGTGATCGCCTATTCAGCCAGTAAGACAGCCATTGACGGCATGACCCGCGCCATGGCCGTGGAACTTTCTCCTAAAGGCATCCGGGTAAATGCGATCGCACCAGGATTTATCTACTCGGATATGACCGCAAAAGCATTGGATAGCGATCCGGAGAGAAAAGCAAAAGTATTCGGCCGCACGCCAATGGGCGTGATGGGCCAGGCCACCGACATCGGCGAAGCCGCCTATTTCCTTGCCAGCGATTCAGCAAAATATATCACCGGCGTAATACTGCCTGTAGATGGCGGTAATAGCGTTGGCTTCTAAAATAACTGTATGAAAAAACGTGTTCTATTGTTTGTTGCCACCCTGCTCACATTGTGTGGACAGTCCCAATCGCTTATTTCAGAGAAACCATCTCCGGAGTTCTTTTCACTGAAAGAAGCAACGATCTGTGTTGACCCTGCTGATCATGAACTGGTTCGTCATTCCGCCATCTTATTGCAAGGCGATCTGGAAAAAGTAACCGGCGTAAAACCGGAGATCAGCTCCAACATAACCGGTAGAACGGCGATCATTATCGGTTCAGCCGACAAATCAGCATTGATCAAATCACTCGCAGCAAAAAAAACGATCAGCCTTACAGCCATCAGCAAACAATGGGAAGCCTATACCTGGAAAAGCAACAATAACCAACTCATTATTGCAGGCAGTGACAGACGGGGAACCGCCTTCGGTGTGTTGGAACTCTCCCGGCAGATCGGAGTGTCTCCCTGGACCTGGTGGGCTGACGTACCAGTAAAAGCCAAAGAAAATCTCTATTTCAAAAAAAACCAGACACACACCGATAAGCCCTCTGTTAAATATCGTGGCATCTTCATCAATGATGAAGCGCCCGCCCTGTCAGGCTGGAGCAAAGAAAAATTCGGCGGCTTCAATCATCTCTTCTATGAGAAAGTATTTGAACTGATCATCCGCCTGAAAGGCAATTACATCTGGCCAGCTATGTGGGGAAATGCGTTCTATGATGATGATTCGCTGAACATCAAAATAGCTGATAAATACGGCATCGTGATCGGCACCTCGCATCATGAACCACTGATGCGTGCGCACGATGAATGGAGAAGACACGGTACAGGTAAATGGAATTACGACAGCAATAAAGTAAACCTACAGGAGTTCTGGCGCGGCGGTATGAAACGCGCCACTAATGAAAAGATCGTATCTGTTGGGATGCGTGGCGATGGCGACGAGCCAATGTCAAGGGAAACAGCCACCGATCTCCTGGAAAGAATCGTAAAAGATCAGCGCGAGATCATTGCAGACGTAACCGGAAAGCCTGCCGAACAAACACCACAACTTTGGGCATTGTACAAAGAAGTGCAGGATTACTACGACAAAGGCATGCGTGTACCCGACGATGTAACCTTATTGCTTTGTGATGATAACTGGGGAAATCTCCGCAAACTTCCCAAACCGGCAGATAAGAAACGGAAAGGCGGCTATGGGATCTATTATCACTTCGATTATGTCGGCGGACCAAGAAACTACAAATGGCTTAATACCAATCCGCTTCCCCGCGTGTGGGAACAAATGCATCTTGCCTGGGAGCACGATGTAAAGGATATCTGGATCGTGAATGTGGGAGATATCAAACCAATGGAATTGCCGATCTCCTTCTTTCTCGACTATGCATGGAATCCTGAAAAGATCGGACCAATGGATATACAGAAGTATACGGACAATTGGGCAGCGGCGCAGTTTGGACAGAAGCATTCTAAAGAAATAGGGGACATACTCGCCAAATATGCAAAGTTTAATGGAAGAAGAAAACCGGAACTACTGGATGCAAGAACCTATACGCTCCCTGCGGAATGGTCAACTGTTGTGTATGATTACAACGAGCTTCTTAAAAAAGCAGAGCAGATCAATACAGCACTTCCCGAATCATACAGAGATGCATTTTTCCAACTCGTTCTTCACCCGGTGAAAGCCTGCGCGAACCTGAACGAGATGTACTATAACGCAGCGCTTAACAAAAACGCTTATGCCAATAAATTTATAGAGGCCAATCGCTATGCGAATAACGTAAAGAAATTCTATGAGAACGACTCGTTGATCACAGTCCAGTATCATCAGTTGAACGGAGGAAAGTGGAACCACATGATGAGCCAGAAACACATTGGCTATACTTCCTGGCAGGAACCCAGATGGCAGCGTATGCCTGCAGTCACCTATCTTCCGGCAGACTCAGCTGTAGCACCATCCGATTCGGCCTTAGCATACATACAACCTCATTTAACAGCCGGTACAAAATCACGGGGAAATACCTTCTTAGAAAAACAAGGATCTGGCGTATCTATCGACGCTGCCAACTATACAACTGCTGTAAATGCAGGTCCTGTTAAATGGCAGATCCTGCCCGATCATGGAAGAACAGGTTCCGCCATCACGGCATTTCCTGTAACCGCACCAGCACAAACGCCCGGGAAAACCAGTCCACATCTGCAATACGATGTGTTCACCTCCAGCACGGGAGATTTTTCCATACACACGTATCACTCTCCTTCCCTTAATTTTTATTCATCGGAAGAAGGTCTGCAGTACGCTATCTCCATCGATGACGAAACGCCACAGATCATCTCTATTAATAAAGAAGATAAGAACTCTATCAGCGGGATCTGGAATAAATGGGTATCGGAAAGCATCATTATCAAAACGACCAAACATAAAATATCCAAACCGGGAATGCACACGGTGAAATACTGGATGGTAACCCCGGGTCCGGTATTGCAAAAGATCGTTGTCGATTTCGGTAATGTAAAACCATCTTATCTCGGCCCTGAAGAAACGATTATCAAACAAGGAAAAAAATGATTGCATGCATATAAAATTAATTCCCGCCATAGCACTGACTGCCGCTTTTCTGACAGCTGGCTGCTCGAGCGCACAAAAAACTACTTCCGGCAGTAGCGCCGTATCGCTGAAAGAAACGTTTAAAGATGATTTCCTCATCGGAACGGCTTTGAACGCACAACAGATCGAAGAGAAAGATCCGGCCGCGGATAAACTCGTCAAACAACAATTCAACGCCGCCACTCCCGAGAACATCATGAAAGCAGAGATCATCCATCCTGAATGGAACCGGTATGATTTCACGCTGGCAGACAAACTCGTTGACTACGGAAAGAAGAACAATATCCAGATCACCGCACACACCCTGATCTGGCACAGCCAGCTTCCCCGCTTCGCCAGCCGTATCCAAAGCGTTGACTCCTTCAAAACATTCTTCAACGATCATATCCAAACCGTTGCCAGCCGTTACAAGGACAAAGTACTTTCCTGGGATGTAGTGAATGAAGCGCTGAATGAAGACGGCACCATGCGCAAGTCGATCTTTCTTGACAGGCTCGGCCCCGACTTTGTAACAGAAGCATTTCGCTTAGCGGCAAAAGCATCTCCGGGTACTGAATTGTACTACAACGATTATAATAACGAACAACCAGCCAAACGCGCCGGTTGCATCGCGATCATCAAAAAGATACAGGCAGCAGGTGTACGTATCGATGGTGTGGGCATTCAGGGTCACTGGCATCTCGGGAAGATCCCGCTGAAGTTCATCGAAGAAAGTATTGAACAATATGCCGCACTCGGTTTGAAAGTAGCGATCACTGAACTTGATGTTGAAATACTTCCCCGCAATTTCCAGGGCGCCGATGTAAGCTCAAGAATGGCGAACACCCCGGGAATGAATCCCTATCCAAACGGCTTACCAGATAGCATTCAGCAACAGCTCGCGAAAGATTACGAAGCGTTGTTCAATCTCTTCCTGAAGCATAAAGACAAGATCTCGCGCGTTACCTTCTGGGGAGTGGATGACGGACAAAGCTGGCTGAATGACTGGCCGGTTCGCGGGAGAACAAACTACCCGCTCCTGTTCGACCGTAAATTCCAGCCAAAACCCGCATTCTTCAAAGTCATCGAAACAAAAAAGAAGTGAGAAACTGTAATTCATTTCAAACTGTTCAACCTATCAAACCTCAGCGATCATCACATAAAAAAACAACATGAGCACATCCACCTCACAAAAATTATCCGTTGCGGAGAAAGTAGGTTACAGCCTGGGCGACCTTGCTGCCAACCTGGTGTTCCAGACATTGATGACCTATCTCGCTTATTTCTACACGGACATATACAAACTGGACGCTGACGATGCTTCCGCATTGATCTTAACGGTAGGATTGATCGCCGCATTTGGCTTCAACCCGGTCATTGGTGCATTGGCCGACAGAACCCATTCGAAATGGGGAAAGTTCAGACCCTGGATCCTGTTCACCGCCATTCCACTCGGCGTCGCTGCGCTGCTGGCATTCAGTACACCGGATTTTTCCTATAAGGGAAAGGTCATCTATGCGGCCGTCACGTATACGCTGCTCCTGTTGCTTTACGCAGCCAATAACCTTCCCTATTCTGCACTAAGTGGCGTGATCACCGGTGATATGAAAGAACGAAACAGCATGTCGGCTTATCGATTCGTTGCTGTTATGTTCGCACAATTCTTTGTACAGGTATTCATGCTTCCGATCATCGAGTCAGCTGGCGGTGGCGACAAAGCAATCGGTATTGAAAAAGTGATGACCTGGTTAGCGATCATCGGTACGGTGATGCTGCTGATCACATTCGTTACCACTAAAGAACGTATCATTCCGAAGCCGGAACAAAAATCAAGTCTGAAAGAAGACCTCGGCGACCTTTTCAAAAACCGCCCCTGGGTGATCATGCTCGTGCTTACCACACTCGTGTTCATCACACTCGCACTAAAAGGCGGCTCATATGTTTACTATTTCAAGAATTATGTAGATAAGGAAAGCCTGACCAGCTTTATCACTCCGATCAACAATGCATTGTCTGGTATCGGTTTGAACTTCTTTGGTGAAGACGCATTATCTGCCGGGTTTGGCTTGTTCAATGCAGGTGGTATCATCTTCATGATCGTTGGGATCACTTTATCAAAAAGACTTGCAGACAAATACGGTAAACGCGATGTGTTCGGTGTTGCCCTTTTCATCTCCACATTATTTGTACTCGCATTCATCCTGTTTCCGCCAACGTCGGTAAAACTGATGTTTGCCTCACAGATCCTGCATGGATTCTTCTATGGCATCACCATTCCATTGCTTTGGGCAATGATCGCGGATGTGGCAGACTTCAGCGAATGGAGAAATAACCGCCGCGCGACAGCGATCATCTTCTCTGCGATGATGGTCGGCCTGAAAGGCGGCCTGAGCATCGGCAGCGCACTGGTGGCAAAGATCCTTTCCGTATTTCATTATGCACCAAACAGTACAGACGCACAGCCCGAATCCGCCATACAGGGCATCAAATTGCTGGTAAGCGTATTCCCGGCAATCCCATTCCTGATCGGCGCTGCGCTGCTGTTTTTCTATGAGATCAATAAAACGAAAGAACTTCAGATAGAAGCAGAGCTGAAACAGAGAAGACTGACAGGCAGTTAAAATTGCTCGTTACCATAAGATCTGGAGCGCGCAGGTTCCCGCAGATGAACGCTGATTAAGATCCAAGATGCGCAGATCATCTGCTGATAACTGACTGACATCTGCAATCTGCGGGAACCTACGCCAGTCAGATACAATAGTAAAACACATTAAAAATACATTATGCCCGAAGACAACATTGAACACATCGACTTTGACGAACTGAATAAAAAAGCGATCTCCCAACCGCTCGTTACAAATATCTACACAGCAGACCCGTCGGCACACGTATTCGAAGGAAAGATCTATATCTATCCCTCACATGATGTGGAATCAAATATTCCCTTCGATGATCTCGGCAGTCATTTCGCCATGGAAGATTATCATGTGCTGTCCATGGACACCCCTGATGGAAAAGCAACGGACCACGGCGTGGCATTGCATGTGAATGATGTACCCTGGGCTGATAAACAAATGTGGGCGCCGGACGCCGCAGAACGTAATGGCACTTACTATCTCTTCTTCCCTGCAAAAGATCATGAAGGGATCTTCCGCATAGGCGTGGCTAAAAGTAAGTCGCCCGCGGGACCATTCATTCCTCAACCCAAACCGATCAAAGGAAGTTTTTCCATAGACCCCGCCGTTTTCAAAGATGATGACGATTCATACTACATCTATTTCGGTGGTATCTGGGGCGGCCAGCTCCAGCGCTGGAGAAACGGCTCATTCAATGCGGAAGGCGAAGGTCCCCTGGTACATATTCCCGGCGACAATGAGCCTGCACTCTGTGGTAAAATAGCACGTCTTACAAAAGACCTGCTCGAATTTGATGAAGCACCACAGGACGTTGTGATCACTGATGAAAATGGCTCACCGCTCCTGCAAGGAGATAATGACCGCCGCTTCTTCGAAGCAAGCTGGGTGCATAAATACAATGGCAAATACTATTTCTCCTATTCAACCGGTGATACACACTTTCTCTGCTATGGTATTGGAGATAATCCGTATGGACCGTTCAGGTATGCAGGAAGGATCTTAAACCCGGTGGTGGGCTGGACAAGCCATCACTCCATTTGCGCCTTCGGCGAGAAGTGGTACCTTTTCTATCACGATTCCAGCTTATCAAAAGGAGTTACCCACCTGAGAAGTGTAAAGGTTACGGAATTGACACATGATGAGAACGGAATGATCAGGACCATCGATCCATATCGGGGCTAATATAAAACTGAATGGCGTAGGGGTTCCCGCAGATGACGCAGATCAAGGAACAGATACGCAGATCATCTGCTGATATAAGCAGTCCATCTGCGTATCTGTGCGACATCAGCGTAAATCCGCGGGAACCTTTACGCAAACCGGATCCATAAAAAGTATCTATATGAAGAAAAGAACTTCACTGCTCTTACTTACGCTGCTGCTGGCCCGGATATCGAATGCACAGTCATTCACCAATCCCATTCTTGCAGGTTTTTATCCCGATCCAAGTATCTGCCGAGCGGGCGATGATTACTACATCGTGAATTCTTCCTTCGCGTATTTCCCAGGCCTCCCTTTATTTCATAGCAAGGACCTGCTGAACTGGAAACAAATCGGCTATGCGATGGACCGACCTGGTCAGCTGAACCTCGACAGTGCCGGAGTATCAAGAGGTTTGTTTGCCCCCGCCATCTCCTATCACAACGGAACTTTCTATATCGTTTGCACGGAAGTAAGCAAACTCGGCAACTTTGTGATCACGGCAAAAGATCCGCGTGGCCCCTGGAGCGATCCTGTCAAACTTCCACAAGTAAACGGCATCGATCCGTCACTCTTCTTCGACAACAATGGGAAAGCCTATATCGTCTTCAACAGCATTCCTCCTAACAATATTTCCTTACATGATGGACACAGAACCATCCGTATGTTTGAATTCGATGCGCAGAATCTGAAAGTGGTGGGTGAAGAAAAATTACTGGTGAATGGCGGAACAGATATCTCAAAAAAACCTGTCTGGATCGAAGGCCCGCATCTTATAAAAAAAGATGGCTGGTACTACCTGATCTGCGCAGAAGGCGGCACAGGGTACGATCATTCCGAAGTTGTATTCAGAAGCAAGTCGCCCGAAGGGCCATTTGTTTCCTATGATAAAAACCCGATCCTGACGCAACGACAACTTGACCCCAACAGAAAAGATCCGATCACAACAGCAGGTCATGCAGATTTCGTGGAAGATAAGAACGGCAACTGGTGGGGCGTATTCCTTGCCTGCCGCCCATACGAAGGAGACTTCTACAATACTGGAAGGGAAACATTCATGGCGCCGGTTGTTTGGAAAGAAGGCTGGCCGGAATTCAACCTCGGCGGCGATGAGATCAAATACAGTTACCCCATCGATGCAAAACAGCACAACAAAACGCCGCGCTTCAATGGCAACTATACATTTCATGACAATTTCCGCGAAGACACGCTGAACGAACGTTACCGCTTTCTCAGAACAGTTCACGAAAGCTGGTACAAGATCACTGATCATAAAATGCTTCAATTAAAGCTGCGGCCGGAAACAATGTCAGGCAATGGAAATCCATCCTTCATTGGATTTCATCAACCGCATCTTACAGGGCATGCCTCCACCGGAGTTGAATTTCACGGAGCAGATAGCAATCAGCGTGCAGGACTCGTAGTATTTCAAAACGAAAAAGCTTATTACTTTCTGTGCAGAACGACGATCAACGGGCAACAGGTTGTTGCACTGTATAAGGAGAATGAACTGCTGGCAAGTATTCCCGCCAGGCCTACACATCATTTTATCTATTTGAAGATCCAGGCTGATAAAGACAAATACTCCTTCTTTTACGCCACCAGGAAAAATAAATGGCAATTGTTGAAGGGAGACGTGGATGCGAAACACCTCAGTACAAAAACCGCCGGCGGTTTTGTCGGCAGCATTTACGGTATGTACGCGACATCCAACGGACAGCCTTCCCCCGGTGCTGCCTTTTTCGAATTTTTCGAAGTAAAGAACAATGATGCTGTCTATAAGAAATGATCACATAAGTCAATGTATATGAAAAGAACGATCTGTTTTGCTGTATTGATCGCTGCCATGCAGGCAAAAGCGCAGGACTATAAAACATTCCCAATGTGGAATACTGCGCTGCCGATGGAGCAACGCGTAAACGACGTGGTGAGCAGGCTTACGCTCGAAGAGAAAGTGGCACAAATGCTGAATGCCACACCTGCCGTTCCGCGGTTGGGAATTCCTGCGTATGACTGGTGGAATGAAGTGCTGCACGGCGTTGCGCGGACACCATTCCGAACCACCGTATTTCCGCAGGCGATCGCGATGGCCGCTACATGGGATACCAACTCACTTTATCGCATGGCCGATTACTCGGCACTCGAAGGACGCGCGGTTCACAACAAAGCAATTGAACAGGGAAGAACCGCCGAAAGGTATATGGGCCTCACCTACTGGACGCCGAACATCAATATCTTCCGCGATCCACGCTGGGGACGCGGCCAGGAAACCTATGGCGAAGATCCCTTCCTCACTGCATCGCTTGGACGCGCATTTGTCCGCGGGCTGCAGGGTGAAGATCCCCGCTACCTGAAAGCCGCAGCCTGTGCCAAACACTTCGCTGTACATAGCGGGCCGGAACCAAGCCGTCACGCAGACAATTTCAATCCAACGGTCTATGATCTCTGGGATACGTATTTACCTGCCTTCAAAACACTCATCACGCAATCAAACGTTGCCGGTGTGATGTGCGCCTATAATGCAGTGAATACTCAACCCTGCTGCGGCAATGATCTCCTGATGAATGATATCCTCCGCAAGCAATGGAACTTCAAAGGGTATGTAACATCGGATTGCTGGGCGATCGATGATTTCTTTAAATACCATAAAACACATCCGGACGCCACCAGTTCGGCCATTGATGCCGTATTGCATGGCACAGATGTAGAATGCGGCCAGACTGTTTATAAAACACTCGTTGACGCAGTCAACAACAAACTGATCACCGAAGCACAACTGGATATCTCCCTGAGAAGATTATTTACGATCCGCTACCAGTTGGGTATGTTTGATCCTGTATCAATGGTTCCATATGCACAGACGCCTGCATCCGTACTCGAAAGCCAGCCGCACCAGGCACATGCGTTGAAGATGGCGCAGCAATCGATCGTTCTGCTGAAAAACACCAACAATACCCTTCCGCTTAATAAGAAGATCCGGAAGATCGCCATCGTTGGACCAAATGCAGACAATCGTATTTCAGTATTAGGAAACTACAATGGCATTCCATCAAAGATCGCTACTGTGGTTGACGGCATCCGGGAAAAACTCGGAAGCAATGTCGAGATCATTTATGAAAAAGGTGTGAACTTCACGAACGATACACTGCTCGTTTATACGGATCTCAAAAAGCAATTCGCTTTTAACGGACAGCAGGGCTTCAAAGCTGAATATTACAAAGGCCGCGAACTGGAAGGATCACCTGTCACAACAAGTAACGAAATTACCGTTGACCATTCCTGGCAAAGAGGCGATATCATCGCAACAGGTCTGACAGCTACTAACTTCTCCGCCCGATACACGAGTACTTTCACCGCCACCGCCAATGGCAGTATGATGCTGGAAGTGGAAGCGGATGACGGCTATCGCCTGATCATAAATGGCAAACAGGTGATCGATGCATGGCAACGCAACCGCTGGGGAGCCAGAACACATAAACTGGAAACAAAAAAAGATTCTGCTTACCAGGTCATCCTGGAATACTGGCAGGGAGATGACAACGCGAATGTTGCTATCCGGACCGGCAATTTCCAGCGAACAGATTACGCCGCACTAACAAAAAAACTTTCTTCCGCCGATGCGATCATCTTCGCCGGTGGGATCTCTCCACAACTGGAAGGTGAAGAAATGCCGGTGAACGCGCCGGGATTTAATGGAGGCGACAGAACAAGCATTCTCTTACCAGCAGTACAAACCAATCTGCTCAAAGCTTTAAAGGCGACCGGCAAACCTGTTGTATTCGTCATGATGACCGGCAGCGCTATCGCTATTCCCTGGGAAGACGCTAACCTTCCCGCCATTGTGAATGCATGGTATGGCGGGCAAAGTGCCGGAACGGCGATTGCCGATGTGTTGTTCGGAGATTATAACCCTGCGGGCAGACTGCCGGTAATGTTCTATAAGAACGACCAGGATCTTCCCGGCTTCAGCAGCTACGCCATGGATGGAAGAACCTACCGCTATTTCAAAGGCACGCCCTTATATCCATTTGGATTTGGACTGAGCTATACCACCTTCAACTACGCTGCTGTTAAAGCACCCGCACGGTTGAAAAAAGGGGAAAAACTCTCGATCAGCTGTAAGGTCACCAACACCGGAAAACGCAATGGAGAAGAAGTGGTCCAGGTTTACGCATCCTATCCCGGTGCCACCGGCAAGGCCCCGTTACGCATGCTGAAAGGTTTTAAACGTGTTGCATTGAAAGCGGGAGAAACGCAGGCCGTTACCTTTACACTGAACGCTGAAGACCTGATGCTGATCAATGAAAAAGACGGCAGCCAGTATCAGCCAACAGGAAAATTAAGGATCAGCATCGGTGGTGGACAGCCAGATGTGAAAAACAAAACGACCAGCAACGTGGTCGATCAGTTTGTTACTATTCAATAATCATTGATGAAAAGAATTGTTATAGCCCTGCTCAGCGCATTCTTCTTTGGCAGTGCCACTGCACAAATAAAACTGCCTTCCATCATCCGCGACAGTATGATCTTACAGCGCGATGCGAAGATCAACCTCTGGGGCTGGGCCGCACCAAATGAGAAGATCCGGGTTTCATTCAATAAGAAAACGTACAATGTAACGGCAGACAGATCCGGCAACTGGAAAACGCAGCTTCCTGCAACGAAGGCCGGCGGACCATACACGATTGAGTTTGCTGCAAGCAATAAGATCTCTGTGAAAGAAGTGCTCTTCGGCGATGTATTCTTCTGCAGCGGCCAGTCGAACATGGTGCACCAGATGAACATTCATGACGTAACTTATGCAAAGGATATCGCTGACGCGAATTATCCGCAGATCCGGCAATACTGGATCCCGACATTGACCAATCTGAATGCACCTCAGGCTGATCTTCCTGCCGGCAGCTGGCAACCTGCAATCGGAGACCAGGTAAGACCTTTTTCAGCCGTTGCATTTTTCTTCGCTAAACAGCTTCACGAAAAATACAAGATCCCTGTCGGCATCATCAACGCAAGTGTAGGCGGTACGCCGGTTGAAGCATGGACAAGCGAAGAAGGATTCAAAGAGTTCCCCGCAATCACACAAACTATTCAGCGTAATAAAGACACCGCTTATATCAACGGGCTTAGCAGAAGGGCAGCCTCTTCACGCGGCAATTTCCAGCAACCAAAAGACATAGGTCTGACTGAACAGGTCAAATGGTCTGACGCATCTTATCAGCCTGTCGCCTGGCATCCCATCAATATCCCCGGGTACTGGGAAGACCAGGGTCTTAAAGATCTCAATGGCATTGTATGGTATCGAAAAGAAATTAATATCCCCGCATCAATGGCTGGTCAGCCTGCTAAGGTTTTCCTGGGAAGGATCGTTGATGCCGATGAATTGTACATCAATGGCAAACAGGTTGGCACCACTTCATACCAGTATCCGCAACGCCGTTACATTGTGCCCGCAGGTTTATTAAAAGAAGGTAAGAATCTCTTTGTGATCCGCGTTACCAATACCGCTGGTAAAGGAGGATTTGTACCGGATAAGCCTTACTGCATCTTCTCAGGCAAAGATACCGTTGACCTCAAGGGAACCTGGCAGTATAAGGTCGGGGTGGCCTATCGTCCGCAAACCGGCGGATTTGCAGGAGGTATCAGTGCGCAAAATCAACCAGCCGGTTTATATAACGCAATGGTGGCTCCCGTGATCAATTATACCATCAAAGGATTTTGCTGGTACCAGGGCGAAGCCAATACAGGCCAGCCGAAACAATATGAAAAACTACAGTCTGCACTGATCGCAGACTGGCGAAGCAAATGGAAGAATGACAGTCTTCCTTTCCTGTATGTCCAACTGCCGGGCTTCATGGACTACAATTATCTGCCTGCAGAAAGTAATTGGGCAATGATGAGAGAATCGCAGGGAAAAACGTTATCTGTTCCGAATACGGCGATGGTGGTTGCGATCGATCTGGGCGAATGGAATGATATCCATCCCGATAATAAAAAGGCTGTGGGGGAAAGACTTGCAATTGCGGCGTATAAGACCGTGTACAAAGAAAATGTTGTTCATTCGGGGCCAACGGTACAATCGGTGAATGCAGACGGGGATAAGATCGTGATCACATTCAGTAATACAGGTGGTGGACTTATGACAGCCGATGGAGCGCCTCCTGCTGAATTCAGCATTGCGGGAGATGATAAAAAGTTTGTATGGGCAACGGCAAAGATTGAAGGTAATTCAGTCATCATTTGGAATGAAGAGGTTAAAGCACCGAAATATGTGCGGTATGCATGGGCTGATAATCCGGTGAACCCGAACCTGCGTAACAGGGAGGGATTGATGGCATCGCCCTTCCGGACGGATTAGACTGGCGTACAAGGAACGCGGCGAACGCAGCGATACGCGGCGGACGCGGCGAAACAGGGACACTATCTCAAAAGTTTGTATTTCGTTGCGCTCGCCGCGTATCGCTGCGTCCGCTGCGTTCCTCCCCTGGATATCGATTAATGAAATTAGTAACCTGTATTTTGTTTCAGATTTGGATTAACGTTCAGTGCCTGTGTCGGCAATGGATACAGTTCATGGTTCACATTTCCCGCTGGTTTTTCAAACCAGGCTTCATTCCATTTA
>JBEVKW010000186.1:0-9062 GCA_040509495.1 Chitinophagaceae bacterium
GAGAGAGATTCTGATGAGTTACAAATTCCTGGTAACGCTGATCCAGGTCCTGCTTACGGCCTTTCAGTACATCTTCCAGTTGTTTAAGATCCATTTGTGCTTTTTCGTAATCGGCCTGTGTCATGGTCGATTGTTTTGCCTGGTATTCCTGGATCTTTTTCCGGTAGGTCAGATCAAGTTGAGAAAGGTTGTTACTGTATTCCTTTTCCTTTCCTTCAATCTCTGATTTTACATCTCTTACCATATCAAAATGAGCTTCTATTGAATCCATTTCGAAATAGGCAATACGGAATGGTGCGCCGGATGAGAGTGAATCTGTTGCCGCTCTTTTAACAGAAGAACCTCCTTCTTTTTTATTGAAGTGTGCAAAAAGAAGGTAGCCCGCGAGAAGCGTTAAAACTACATTCCATATCACGATACCATTTTTCATGAGTGTCTGCTTTTGTTTTTGTAAATCGTACTTGTGCAAAACAAGGACTTATTTTCTGAAAACCGAATAGTCTTGGCCGGGCAAATATAAGGAATACAGGTACTTTATGAAACTCTTAACCCATCTGCACTTTGCCTGGCGTAGAAGTATCGCAGAGAACGCTGAGATGACGCAAAGCACGCAAAGATCCTTGGCGCACTTTGCGCTTTCTTCGCGCTCTTGGCGATACTCTTACGCCAGGCAACGTGCAAAAAAGTTCGCAATTAAATAAAAAAGGAGTCCGCAGATCGCGGACTCCTTATATAGCGTTTTCAAATACTATTACTCGTCGTCGTCAAAGGTCATCGCCTCACGGGTCGTTTGCAGCAATTCATATTCTTCCTTGCTACCTACGATCATGTTTTCGAACTCACGCAGACCTGTACCTGCAGGGATCGGGTGACCAGTGATTACGTTCTCTTTCAGACCGAGCATGTCATCAGTTTTACCATGGATGGCTGCTGAAGACAGTACTTTGGTTGTTTCCTGGAATGATGCAGCAGAGATCCAGCTTTGTACACCCAGAGAAGCTTTAGTGATACCGAGGAGCGTTGGTGCTGATGTAGCAGGTTTCGCATCACGGTATTCAACCAGGGCTTTATCTGAACGGCGCAGGATAGAGTTCTCTTCGCGTACGTCACGCAGGCTTACGATCTGGCCAGCGCGCAGTTTGGAAGATTCTCCCGGCTCTGTTACAACTTTCTTATCAAATATGTAATCGTTCTCTTCGATGAATTCAAATTTATCCGTTGAATCATCTTCGAGGAATTTAGTATCACCTGGGTCAACGATGTTCACTTTACGCATCATCTGGCGAACGATCACCTCGATGTGTTTATCGTTGATCTTCACACCCTGCAAACGATATACTTCCTGGATCTCGTTCACAACGTACTGTTGTACGGCGAATGGTCCCTGGATAGAAAGGATATCCTGCGGAGATGTCTGACCATCAGAAAGCGGAGAACCAGCTTTAACGAAGTCACCGTCCTGCGCCAGGATCTGACGTGTCAACGGAACAAGGTATTTCTTGGTTACACCATCTTTTGCTTCGATCACGATCTCACGGTTACCGCGTTTAACAGCTCCCATTGATACCACACCATCGATCTCAGAAACCACAGCAGGGTTGCTTGGGTTCCGCGCCTCGAACAACTCGGTTACACGAGGCAGACCACCGGTGATATCACGCAGCTTTCCGAGTACACGTGGGATCTTCACCAGAACCTGACCGGCTTTCACCTGATCACCCGCATCCGGGATGATATGTGAACCGGTAGGAAGGTTATATGATTTCAGCTCTTTACCTTCTACAACGATGGAAGGGATTTTCGTTTTATCACGGGTTTCAATAACCACTTTCTCACGGTGACCGGTTTGCTCATCGGATTCTTCACGATAAGTTACACCTTCGATCACATTCTCGAATTTCAGTTCACCATTGATCTCAGCAACGATAACGTTGTTGAATGGATCCCATGTACAGATCACATCTCCTTTAGCGATCTTCTGACCGTCTTTTACCATCAGCGTAGACCCGTAAGGAATGTTGTTGGTGATCAGCAGTCGGTCATTCTTCGTATCGATGATACGAACCTCACCAGTACGGCCGATTACGATCTGTACTTTATCGCCTTCGTTATTTTCAGTTATTACAGTACGCAGACCATCAAACTGGATCGTACCGTCAAATTTAGCGAGCAAGGTAGAGTCAACAGAAGCTGAACCAGCCACACCACCCACGTGGAAGGTACGAAGTGTAAGCTGTGTACCAGGCTCACCGATCGACTGTGCAGCGATGATACCTACGGCATCACCTCTTTGTGCAAGTATACCGGAAGCGAGGTTCTTACCATAGCACTTCACGCAACATCCGCGTTTGCTTTCGCAGGTCAGTACAGAACGGATCTCTACTGTTTCAATACCTGCATCTTCGATACGTTTAGCCAGTATTTCAGAGATCTCGTCACCGGCAGCGATGATCAACTCTTCTGATGCAGGGTTGTATATATCGTGCAGTGAAGTACGACCCATGATACGGTCTGATAATGGCTCGATAATGTCTTCGTTATCTTTCAATGCAGAAGTTGCAATACCACGGAGTGTTCCGCAATCTTCTTCAGTGATCACCACGTCCTGGGCAACGTCTACAAGACGACGTGTCAGGTAACCGGCATCCGCTGTTTTGAGGGCGGTATCGGCAAGACCTTTACGCGCACCGTGCGTAGAGATGAAGTAATCAAGTACGTTCAGACCTCCTTTGAAGTTGGAGAGGATCGGGTTCTCAATGATCTCAGATCCGGTAGAACCTGATTTCCTTGGTTTTGCCATCAGACCCCTGATACCAGCCAGCTGTTTGATCTGTTGTTTAGAACCACGCGCACCTGAATCAAGCATCATATAAACTGAGTTGAAGCCCTGCTTATCGCTGCTCAACTCGCGGATCAGTGTTTCTGTGATACGGGTATCGACACGGCTCCAGATGTCAACGATCTGGTTATAACGTTCGTTGTTGGTGATGAGACCCATGTTATAGTTGTCCCACACTTCTTCAACTTCGCTTTTTGCATTTTCAAGCAGTTCTTCTTTCACATCAGGAATGATCAGGTCATTGATGTTGAACGAAAGACCACCCTGGAAGGCTGTGCGGAAACCAAGCTGTTTGATATCGTCCAGGAACTTCGCTGTTTTAGGAACGTTGGTGATCTCGATGATGTCACCGATGATATCACGCAGGTTCTTTTTAGTCAGCAATGCATTCACGAAACCTACTTCAGCAGGTACGTGCTGGTTGAAGATCACGCGACCAACAGTGGTCTCGATCAGTTTATGTTCCAGCAGACCGTCATTATTACGGATGTTGGCTTTCACCTTGATCCATGCATGCAGGTCGATTTTTCCTTCATTATAAGCGATAATAACTTCTTCCGCAGAATAGAAAGCCTTGCCTTCTCCACGGATCGTTTCAGTATCGTTTGTTTTCTTCCCTTTGGTGATGTAATACAGACCGAGTACCATGTCCTGTGAAGGCAGGGTGATCGGCGTACCATTCTGCGGGTTCAGAATGTTGTGAGACGCCAGCATCAGCAATTGTGCTTCCAGAACGGCAGCGTTGCTGAGCGGTACGTGTACCGCCATCTGGTCACCGTCAAAGTCGGCGTTGAACGCAGATGTTACAAGCGGGTGCAACTGGATCGCTTTACCTTCGATCAGCTTAGGCTGGAATGCCTGGATAGAAAGGCGGTGAAGCGTCGGGGCACGGTTCAGGAGGATCGGGTGCCCTTTCAATATGTTTTCGAGGATATCCCAAACCACCGCTTCCTTCTTGTCTACCAGTTTCCTTGCAGACTTCACGGTTTTAACGATACCTCTTTCGATCAATTTGCGGATGATAAACGGCTTGAAGAGCTCGGCAGCCATGTCTTTTGGCAGACCGCACTCATGCAGTTTCATTTCAGGACCAACCACGATAACGGAACGACCGGAATAGTCAACACGTTTACCAAGAAGGTTCTGACGGAAACGGCCTTGTTTACCTTTCAGTACATCCGACAGTGATTTCAACGCACGTCCACCTTCTGCTTTAACGGCATTTGATTTACGGCTGTTATCAAATAAGCTGTCGATCGCTTCCTGCAACATACGTTTTTCGTTACGCAGGATCACCTCCGGTGCTTTGATCTCCAGCAAACGTTTCAGACGGTTGTTACGGATGATCACACGGCGATAGAGGTCATTCAGGTCAGAAGAAGCAAAACGGCCGCCATCCAGTGGAACAAGCGGACGCAGTTCCGGTGGAATAACAGGGATGTATTGCATCACCATCCACTCAGGGCGGTTAGTGATACGTGTATTTGCATCACGGAAAGCTTCTACCACTGAAAGACGTTTCAGGGCATCCGCTTTACGTTGCTGAGAAGTTTCTGTAGCAGCAGCATTACGGAGATCGAATGACAGCTGGTCAAGATCGATGCGCTGCAGCATATCATGCACCGCTTCAGCACCCATCTTGGCGATGAACTTGTTCGGATCATCATCAGGCAGGTACTGGTTATCTTTTGGCAAAGCATCCAGGATGTCGAGATACTCTTCTTCAGTAAGAAGATCACCCACATTCTGTCCTTTGTCAGCACGGATACCAGACTGGATCACCACAAATCTTTCATAGTAGATGATCGTTTCCAGTTTCTTGGAGCTTACGCCAAGCAGGTAACCGATTTTGTTTGGAAGAGATTTGAAATACCAGATATGTACAACAGGCACCACCAGTTTGATGTGGCCCATTCTTTCACGGCGAACTTTTTTCTCCGTTACTTCCACACCGCAACGATCGCACACGATACCCTTGTAACGGATACGCTTGTATTTACCACAAGCACATTCGTAATCTTTCACAGGACCGAAGATCCTTTCGCAGAATAAACCATCACGTTCCGGTTTGTAAGTCCGGTAGTTAATCGTTTCAGGCTTCAGCACCTCACCATAACTTCTTTCCAGGATGGTATCCGGGGAAGCCAGACCAATAGTGATCTTGGAGAAAGCTGGCCGGGGACGATTGTCTTTTTTGATAGCCATATTTGAGTTTCTAAATTTTAAAGTTGAATGAGTCAGAAGTTTAAAGGTTTTAAAGTTTAAGAGTTTAAAAGTTTAAAAGCTATGGCTTTCGCCGGAAACAACTTTTAAACTTTTAAACCTTTAAACTTTTAAACTTATTCAAACTTCAAGTCCAGACCGAGACCACGCAGCTCATGCACCAATACGTTGAACGATTCAGGGATACCCGCTCTTGGAACGTTATCACCTTTCACGATCGATTCGTATGTTTTTGCACGGCCGATGATATCATCCGATTTGATCGTGAGCAATTCCTGCAGGATGTTGGAAGCACCATATGCTTCAAGTGCCCAAACTTCCATCTCACCGAAACGCTGACCACCGAACTGAGCTTTACCACCAAGCGGCTGCTGAGTGATCAAGCTGTATGGTCCGATAGAACGCGCGTGCATCTTATCATCAACCATGTGGTGAAGTTTGATCACGTAGATGATACCCACGGTGGCTCTCTGGTGGAAGCGTTCACCGGTTTCACCATCATACAGGTAAGTGTGACCAAATTTAGGAATGCCTGCTTCAGCACAGTAATTCTCGATCTCTTCGGTAGACGCACCATCAAAGATCGGAGTAGCGAACTTGAGGTTCAGCTTCTCTCCTGCCCAGCCCAGTACAGTTTCATAGATCTGTCCAAGGTTCATACGGGAAGGTACACCGAGTGGGTTCAACACCACATCAACCGGCGTTCCGTCTTCGAGGAATGGCATGTCTTCAGCACGAACGATCTTCGCAACGATACCTTTGTTACCGTGGCGACCCGCCATTTTATCACCCACTTTCAGCTTACGCTTAACTGCGAGATAAACTTTCGCCAGTTTCAATACACCAGCTGGCAGCTCGTCACCGATCGAGATATTGAACTTCTCGCGTTTGTAACGTCCGAGTTCTTCGTTGTATTTGATGTTATAGTTGTGCAACAGGATGTTGATCTGGTCATCCACTTTCGCATCACCAGTCCAGCCAAGCGGGTTGATATTCGCATAATCAAGTCCAGCCAGGTTTTTATTGGTGAATTTCGCGCCTTTACCGATCTGCACTTCACCGAAGTTGTTGCTTACACCTGTAGAAACGTGGTCTCTCAGCAGTGTAGTCAGTTTCTCCAGCAGTACTTCGAGCAGGTCTGATTCGTTCTTCTCGTGAACTTTCTCGAGTTTCTCGATGGCAGCCTTCTCGCGCACTTTTGCATTCTTGTCTTTCTTCGCGCGTTGGAAAAGTTTTTTACCGATCACGATACCTTCCACACCGTTTGGTGCTTTCAGAGAAGCGTCTTTTGCGTCGCCGGCTTTATCACCGAAGATCGCGCGGAGCAGTTTCTCTTCCGGAGTAGGATCGCTTTCACCTTTTGGAGTGATCTTACCGATCAGGATATCACCTTCCTTGATATTGGCGCCGATACGGATGATACCGTTCTCATCCAGATCTTTGGTGGCTTCTTCCGAAACGTTAGGGATATCCGGGGTCAGTTCTTCTTCACCCAGTTTAGTATCGCGTACTTCCAGTTCATATTCAGAGATGTGAACGGAGGTATACATATCTTCTTTTACAACCCTTTCGCTGATCACGATGGCATCCTCGAAGTTGTAACCTTTCCATGGCATGAACGCCACTTTCAGGTTTTTACCAAGAGCGAGTTCGCCATTCTGTGTTGCGTAACCTTCTGTTAAGAAATCGCCTTTCACAACGTTCTGGCCTTTCTTCACAGCAGGTTTCAGGTTGATACAGGTTTCCTGGTTGGTTTTGATGAACTTGGTGAGTCTGTACACACGCAGGTCTTCTTCAAAGCTTACCAGTTTTTCTGCTTCATCGCGGTCGTAACGAACGTGGATCTCGTTTGCGTCAACAAACTCAACCACACCTCTACCTTCCGCATGGATCTGGATACGTGCATCGCGGGCAGCTTTTCCTTCGAGACCGGTACCAACGATTGGTTCGTCAGGGCGGATCAATGGTACAGCCTGACGTTGCATGTTCGATCCCATGAGCGCACGGTTGGCGTCATCATGCTCAAGGAACGGGATCAGGGAAGCACTCAAACCAACGATCTGGTTGGGAGCAACGTCCATGAATTCCACATCGCTTTTATCGAGGATCGGGAAGTCACCTGTTTCGCGGCTTACGATCTTCTCTTCAACGAAGTTTCCTTTATCATCGATCGGCGTGTTCGCCTGTGCGATCTTTGCCAGATCTTCTTCTTCAGCACTCAGGAATTCCAGTTCTTTCATGTTCACTTTACCAGCTTCAACCTTACGGTATGGCGTTTCGATAAAGCCCATGTCATTGATCTTCGCGTGTACGCAAAGAGTGGAGATCAGACCGATGTTCGGTCCTTCCGGTGTTTCGATCGTACACAGACGGCCATAGTGGGAGTAGTGTACGTCACGAACCTCAAAGCCTGCACGCTCACGGCTCAGACCGCCTGGCCCGAGTGCGGAAATACGGCGTTTGTGGGTGATCTCAGAAAGTGGGTTGGTCTGATCGAGGAACTGGGACAGCTGCGATGTTCCGAAGAACGAGTTGATCACAGAAGACAGTGTTCTCGCATTGATCAGGTCAACCGGGGTGAATACCTCGTTGTCACGTACGTTCATACGCTCACGGATGGTACGCGCCATACGCGCAAGACCAACACCGAACTGAGCATACAACTGCTCACCTACGGTACGTACACGACGGTTGGACAGGTGATCGATATCATCGATCTCTGCTTTACCGTTAGTCAGTTTCACCAGGTATTTAATGATAAGAATGATGTCATCACGGGTCAGGGTTTTCTGATCCAATGGCGCATCACGGTTCAGCTTGCGGTTGATCTTATAACGGCCTACTTCGCCAAGATCATAACGCTTGTCGCTGAAGAATAATTTATCGATGATACCCCTTGCTGTTTCGTTATCAGGAGCATCCGCACCGCGCAACTGGCGGTAGATGAACTGAACGGCTTCCAGCTCAGAGTTCGAAGTATCTTTATTAAGTGTGTTATAGATGATCGCATAGTCACCGCCAACATCTTCACGCTGGATGAATACGCTCTTCACATCCATTTCAGAGATCGTTTCAACTGCTTCGTCGTCGAGAACAGTATCACGCTCCATCACGATCTCGTTACGCTCGATAGACACCACCTCACCGGTATCCTCATCCACGAAGTCTTCCACCCATGTTCTGAGAACACGTGCAGCCAGACGGCGTCCGAGATATTTTTCCAGTGTTTTCTTGTCGGTGTTCACTTCATCAGCCATACCGAAAAGCTCCAGGATATCCTTATCTGTCTCGTACCCGATGGAACGAAGCAGGGTGGTTACCGGGAATTTCTTCTTACGGTCGATGTACGCGTACATCACGTTATTGATATCGGTCGCAAACTCCATCCATGCACCTTTAAAAGGAATTACACGGGCAGAGTAGATCTTTGTGCCGTTAGGGTGAACTGACTGTCCGAAGAACACGCCAGGAGAACGGTGAAGCTGGGAAACAACCACACGCTCTGCTCCATTGATCACGAACGTACCACGGGGAGTCATGTAAGGGATGTTACCCAGGAATACGTCCTGAACAATTGTTTGGAAATCCACGTGCTCCTCATCATTACAGCTCAGGCGCAACTTTGCTTTCAGGGGCACAGCGTAGGTCAGACCACGCTCCATACACTCTTCGATCGTGTAACGGGGCGGATCAATGAAGTAATCCAGGAATTCCAGCACAAAGATGTTCCGCGTATCAGTGATCGGGAAGTTGTCTTTGAACACCCGGAACAAACCTTCGATATTACGCTTGTCCGGAGTTGTTTCTAATTGGAAAAACTCTTTGAAAGACTGAATCTGGACTTCGAGAAGGTCGGGAGTCTCAGCCAGATGCTTGATCTTACCAAAATCCACCCTTTGATTCATTTTTGTAGAAGACATGCGTAAAAACCGGTTTAAAAGAGATTAATGACACACAAATCACGTTCAGGCACCTATTTCTTTCAAAATAAAAGCCTGTG
>JBEVKW010000187.1:0-17760 GCA_040509495.1 Chitinophagaceae bacterium
AGATCTTCAATCAATACTTTGCCGGTTGCCCCTTTTCCGGGGTTGCTTCCGCAATGAACTTCCGCAGGTTTTCATTGGATGAAGCGAGGTCCACTTTTCTTAAATACATCATATGACCGCTTTCATATCCTTCCCATTTCATCCGTGAATTTAAACGGCCGCTCGGATCCAGCTGCCACATATTATACTTCGCATTGAAATAATCACATGCGCCGTCATAATATCCCGATTGAACAAGTAGATGCAGGTAAGGATTCTGTGCCATTGCCTGGCGGAGGTTCTCTCCTGTACGATCGCCATTGTTATTCCATGGACGAACCGGTCCAAACATATAATATTTCAGATCAGTTTTATATTTCAATTCATCCCGCAGGTAGATGTTGATCGCTGGAGTGAATGCCTGCAGCCATGCGGTAAGTTCTGCATTGTAATCAGGGCCTTCGCCACCGTTTTGCTTATCGAGTCCTTTGTATCGGGAATCAAGGCGGCCGACAGTATATCCCTGATCGCGCAAGAGGTCTTTCCAGAACAGGTTGGTTGAAACGTCCAGGTTGTTTTCATTCACTGTTTGTTCTTTCAATCCGCTATAGCGTGCAATTTTCTGCGCGATGGTTTTACGTTGTGCTTCTGTGAGCGAGCCACCTTTCGATAAGGCAGGCAGCAGTTCATTGATCGTGAAATCCTCCACTTCTGGAAGAAAGGCAGTCAGTTTCTTTTGCTGGAGGTCCGCAGGTAATTTTTTATGATACCACGCGGTAGCCGCGAAATAAGGAAGCTTTAAAGCAGCATCAACCGGGCCACTGCGGGCAATACCCAACTCGGTTGGAGATACGAGTATCACGCCATTGAAATACATCCAGTGTGCATTTTGTAATTCAAGTGCGAGGCCAGATACGCGGGTTGTTCCATAACTTTCACCGATCAGGAATTTCGGAGAAGCCCAACGTCCTTTGCGTGTAACGAAGGTGTTGATCCATTCTGCCAGGTAACGGATATCTTCATTCACACCAAAAAATCTGGATGTCGGGATATCCTTGCTGGCCGGGCGCGAATAACCCGTATTCACCGGATCCACATACACGATATCTGCAACATCAAGGATCGAGTGCGGATTATCTTTCAGGCCATACGGCATTACCGGGTATCCTTCATCATCGATATTCAGCAAACGCGGACCTGTATACCCGATCTGCATCCATACAGAGGCTGTACCGGGGCCGCCGTTGAAAGAGATCACCAGTGGACGGTTGGCTCTGTTGCTGACATCATCGCGTTCAAAATAAGTATAGAACACACCAGCTGCCGGACGACCTTCGTCATCCCACACAGGCATGGAGCCGGCCTGCGCGGTATACGCGATGCGTTGCCCTTTGATCGTTACTTCATGTTTGGTTGTAACAGCCGAATCAAGTAAAAGCTTGCGGCCCGGCGACACCGGCAGATCATTTTTTACAGGTGCATCACCAGCACCACTTCCGCCTCTCGGACCCTGTGCTACAGCACCGGCCACTGTGAGAGTGGAGAGAGAAAGGGAAAGAAGAATTTGTCTCATAATTGTTAGTTATAACTATAAGGGCAAGATAGGGATTTTTTAAGGATGACCACAGACGAATGGTAATGGCCTGCATTCCTTTTCCATTCCTTCGTACCTTTATCAAAACAGCAACATGCAATACAGAACATTTGGACGAACAGGATGGAAAGTAAGCGAAGTGGGTTATGGTATGTGGGGAATGGCAGGATGGACCGGTTCCGAAGAAAAGCAGGTGAACGATGCACTTGATCGCGCGATCGAACTTGGCTGTAATTTTTTTGATACTGCCTGGGCTTACGGAGACGGGTTAAGTGAAGAAATTTTAAATAAGACCATTCTCAGGCATCCCGGAAAAAAACTGTATGTAGCTACAAAGATCCCACCGAAGAATCGGAAATGGCCTTCGCAAAGAAATTTTGCGCTGAAAGATGTTTTCCCTGCAGACTATATCATCGAGTATACAGAAAAGAGTCTTAAAAATTTGGGTGTTGAAACTATCGACCTTCAGCAATTTCATGTATGGGAAGATGGTTGGGCTGATCAGGATGAATGGAAAGAAGCGATCACAAAGCTCACCAGCCAGGGTAAGGTACAGGCGTGGGGATTGAGCGTTAATCGCTGGGAGCCGGATAACTGCCTCGATACCATCCGGACAGGTTTGATAGATGGCATCCAGGTGATCTATAATATTTTCGACCAGGCTCCTGAAGACGCTCTTTTACCGCTTTGCCGTGAAAAGAACGTAGGCGTGATCGCCCGCGTACCCTTTGATGAAGGCACATTGACAGGCACCTTTACCAGGGAAACCAGCTTTCCTGCTGATGACTGGCGTTCAACTTATTTCGTACCGGACAATCTTCATTCAAGCGTAGAACATGCAGATGCACTAAAGCCTGTTATCCCCGCAGGAATGACAATGCCTGAAATGGCATTGCGGTTTATATTGAGCCATCCAGATATTGCGACTACCATTCCAGGAATGCGCAGGATCAAAAATGTAGAAGCCAACATGGCTGCCAGTGATGGAGAGGGATTGAGTGCTTCTTTGCTGAAAGAATTGAAGGCGCATCGTTGGGACAGAACCCCGACTGAATGGTCGCAGTAGAACTGATACTTTATTTATTGAAATACGCCTGGTATTCTTCTTCAGCAGATCTTAAAGATCAGATCATCCTGCGTGGCCTGCTAGCAGTCCTGTCTTTTTTCTTTAGGATGATGACTGCGTCACCGGGCGGTTAAGGGTGCAGGTGCCGGGGGCGTTCGACGGGGAAACGGATATGAAAGGAAGAACCTTTTCCCGGTTCGCTTTCGGCCCAGATCTTACCCATGTGTCCTTCAATGATCTCTTTCGAAATGTAAAGACCAAGCCCCATTCCCTTCGGTGTAGTTTTTCCCGATGATACTCTGTAATACTGGTTAAAGATACTGGAGAGATGTTCTTTTGAAATCCCTGCACCCTTGTCACTGACGGAGATCTGCACTTCATCTCCCATGATCAGAGCGGAAACACTGATGCTTGTTTCGGGCGCAGAATATTTCACGGCATTGGTAAGCAGGTTTACCAATACCTGTGTGATCTTCTGCTGGTCTGCAAATAGTTCGATATCTTCCGAAGGATAGTCGAGTTCAATGATATGATCCGTGAAATCCACTGATTCTATACTTTCATTCAGGATTTCTTTAAGGCTCGACCGGTTGAAATGAAGGTCGAGTTTTCCCGCCTGTATCTTGGAAATGTCCAGCAGGTCAGCAATAATTCCTTCCAGCCTCGCCAGTTGCTTGGTGATCTTCGGCAATATTTCTTTCGCTGATATTTCTGATGCTTCCGCAAGCTGGAGATAGCCTTTGATAGTGGTCAGCGGCGTTTTGAGCTCATGGCTGGCAAAGCCAATGAATGTATCTTTCTTATTACTTAAGATATTCACTTCTTCATAAAGCTTTGCATTGTCGAGTGCTATTGCTGCCTGCGATGCGATCGAGGCAACAAGGGTTTCATGTTCTTCATTGAATACGCCGGGTTCCGGATGTCCGAAGAAAAGTCCGCCGATCGGCATTCCACCCTGCGAAACCACGGGAACGGCGAGATAGCTTACCACGGGCAGATGGCCATCCGGCATTCCCTCGTGCGGCTTATTGTTTCCATACCGGTGATCTTTGGTGATGTCATCGGATCTTACAATTCCGTCGCCATCAAAAGTAGGTTTGAAAACAGCCGTATTCCGGGGCATTCCCAATTTGTCAAAGTCTTCCCGCTTCGCACCCGAAAGGGCGTATAAGGTGTAGGCTTCGCCTTTGGCATCTGTTTTATTATAGAAAAAAGCGCCGAATGCGGCTCCAGCGATCAGCGTAGTAGCATCTGTTACCTTTTGAAGAATGGTGCTAACGTCGAGCTGGGCAGAGATCACTTTTCCGATGGAGTGCATCAATTGCAGACGTTCTTCATTTTGCTTCTGCTGGGTAATGTCACGGGCAATCTTTGAAGCACCAACGATCTTGCCTGCCCCGTTCCTGATCGGGGAAACAGAGATCGCCACGTGGATCAGTTTCCCGTTCTTTGCTTTGCGGACCGTCTCAAAATGCTCCACACGTTCACCCTGTTTCAATTTTGCGAGGATCATTCCTTCCTCTTCATGCCTGTCCTGGGGAATGATAATGTAGATCAATTGCCCCAAAGCGTCCGTTTCCGTGTAGCCGAACATCCGCTCAGCTGCTCTGTTCCAACTGGTAATGCGGCCCTCAAGACTCTTGCTGATAATGGCATCTTCAGAATTCTCAATAATCGCTGCAAGCATAGCCTGCTTTTCATCAAGGTTTTCTATCTGCATGCGGATGTCTTTGAATTTCCGGTACTTCCCAAATATTACCCAAATTTAGGTAAACCATTGCCGAATCGTTTGCCGCGGGCGCCTTATTAATTTTTGGCTGTTATTTTGTAGCCAATTGAGCTACAACACTGAGAAGAACTTGTAAACAAAACCGAAATGCTCAAAGTACTGGTAGTGGATGATGATCAGGACCTATTGGAGATGGTAACACTGGTGCTACAGACCAATGGGATAGAAGTATTCAGTGTAAACAATCATACTGATTTTTTTACCATTCTTGATCAATACCGCCCGGATCTTATTGTACTCGACATCTATCTCCAGGAAGCCGACGGCCGTGAACTTTGCCGGAAAATGAAGGCGATGGAAAAGTTCTGCCATGTTCCGGTGCTGCTTTATTCTGCAGGTCATATTTCTGCCGAATCCATTGAAGCCTGCCAGGCAAACGGGTTTTTGCAAAAACCCTTCGATATTTCCAACCTCCTTAAACGGATCTATGAACAGGTGCCTGATCGCGCATGATAGACCTGTTATCATACGGGAGGGTCCTTCATTTACAGTTTAATAGTTTGGATGGTGCATGCAGCGGTTCAGAATACGGTAAGCCGGGGTAACCGGCATTGCCGGCCGCAATCTGACTGCGCACTTCAATATTGAAATAAAACTCTCCGGATCCCGGCCCGGGGGCGAAGAAAATTTCTTGTTCTCTTCTTTTGAAATAAGTTTAAGATCGTTTACACTTTTTAAAAGCGACTAAAGCTTAAAGGGCTGATGAAGTACGGAGAATAGAATAGGACTATGCCGTCTCGCAAGCTATTCAACTCCGATATTCAGATCACTTACCATTTATTTTCTCTTTTTATCTATTCATATTTCTCTTTTTTCTTGTATTGATCTTCAAATAAAATAAAATAGTGCCTCCGCCTATGACGGAACCCCACCCACCCCGCCATAGGCGGAGGCTACTAAGTAAGATATCTCGGTGTAAATATCGGTCGGAGCGAAAACCATTCCATGGGTAAAACACAAAATATCAGGGGAAAATAACGGCGATCAGAGGGGATGAACAGCGTGGCAGCAGATGATGTTGAAGAGCAGTGCCTGCAGCCGTTATTCAGCCTGAATGTATCACGCGCACAGCTCATATGGAGAAGTTCCAACTCACAACATACTTACGATATCAGTTCCAAATGATCCATGATCCGGTACCAGCGATCTTTTGTTGATCATCTGAACAGGTTTCACAGTACTTTCGCAGCGTATGGATTTTTTGAAAGTTACCAGCATCAGCAAAACCGAGAATGATCATCCCGTTATAAATGGCATTGATCTGGTCGTACCTATGCATCGTCAGGTAGCCATTGCCGGCGAAACCGGTTCGGGGAAGAGTACTTTGCTGAAGATCATTTCCGGGTTCGCGCAAGCTGACCAGGGGGAAGTGAGGTTCGAAGGTGTGAGGGTAAAAGGCCTTTGGGAGAAATTGATTCCAGGTCATCCCGGTATCGCATATTTATCACAGCAATATGAATTGCCCAATAATATGTGGGTGCATGAAGTACTGGAGTATGCAGACGATCTTCCTTCGGGAGAAGCACAACTGCTCTACAAGACCTGCAGGATCGATCACTTATTGAAACGTCGTACCAATCAACTATCCGGTGGAGAAAAACAACGCATTGCGCTCGCGCGACTTCTTACAAAAGGTCCCAAGTTGCTTTTGCTTGATGAGCCATTCTCCAATCTTGATCCCATCCATAAAAATATCCTGAAGAATGTGATCAAAGACATTGCGGAAAAGCTTGGTACTACCTGTATGCTGGCTTCTCATGATCCTCTCGATACACTTTCGTGGGCGGATGAGATCGTAGTGATACGGGAAGGAAAGATCGTGCAGCAGGGGCCTCCGCTTACTGTATACCGGCAGCCTTCCGATGCTTACGTTGCAGGTCTGTTCGGCAGTTTCAATCTCATCCCTGCGGCAAGCGCTGAAATTCTTCATCAGTTGCCTGGCATACAAAAAGAGAAAGCTGTCTTTTTCCGTCCCGAAGATGTACGAATAGACACATCTGCCGCGGATATGATAGAAGCGACTGTTGAGAATATCGCCTTTATGGGAGCTTATGACGAGCTGACTTTACAAACAGGTAATTTCACATTTATTGCAAGAGCAATGCATCATGGAGTAAAAGCCGGCGATCTGGTAAACGTATCGTTTGATTCAGATAAGTTCTGGTATTGGTAGAGCGCCTTTACTAACACGACTGTCAGTTTTTGATCCGCCGAAAGCTAATTACTGCTCTCACGACGGCTTCGTGTCATCACTGCCAAGCTTACCGTTTTCTTCTGGAACTGAGCATGCCTAATTTCCGGGGGCATGCCGAATTTTACCATCAGGTGTATTTGCTTCTGTCCGGGATGGCAAGCTCAGATAAGCTGGCGGCACTGCATCCGTGAGCCACACGTCATTGGTCGAAAGGAAAAAGACAAAACCATCTTTATGCATTTGCCCAGCATTCACATGAAGCACTACCGGTCTTCCATGCCGGCCTCCGACGATCTTCGCTGTATCTCTATTATCACTCAGATGGACATGCTGACGATGCTGTTTTGTCAAACCATTTTTCAATATACTTTCGAGATTCTTCTCAGCAGTACCATGAAACAGAAGGGCAGGAGGTCCTCCGGATTTCAGGTTAAGATCGACCTCAACACTATGCCCCTGGCTGGCACGGATCTGCGATCTATCATCATTAAATGCAAAACGCTTCTTGCTGTTTGTCGCAACAACTTCCTCCAGCAATTCCATTGTCACCGGCGACCCGCCCGCATTCAGTCGCGCAAGTAGTTCAGGCACGGAAGCCCATCCATTCTGATCAAGTGTTAAGCCGATCACTTCAGGTTTATGACGTAGTATGAGGCTGAGGAATTTGCTTATGTTTTTCGTTCTGTCGCTCATTGGTATTCGATAAAGAAGTGTCAATGATACGTTTTTTGAAGCAAAACAGTAAGCCGGCTGCTATCATTTATATTTTTTGATCTTCTTCAGATCATCTCCAGAGTGAACAGGTCGAATGCTGATCGCTGCACCACCGCCTTCAGCCAGTCTTATCTTAAGAATAGTTGCGGGGTCAACGTTGAATCTGTCGATCGCATAAGCTTCCGGTTTATTTTTCCAGTCAGCATCTGCTGCATCACGATAAATAGTGGCAATGTAAGTAGTGTTTTTATCAAGAAAGCTTAAGGGTATGGTAGCCGTTCTGCTATTCTCATCCGTAATTGCTCCTATAAACCAGTTGGGTTGTTGTTTTTCTTTGCGGGCAATAATGATATAATCTCCCGGCTCAGCGTCGACGATCTTTGTATCATCCCAATCCACTGCAACGTCTTTGATGAATTGAAATGCATCAGGTTTTGCTGCATAATTTTCCGGGAGATCGGCAACCATTTGTACCGGACTGTAAAGGGTAACGTATAAGGCCAGTTGCTTTGCCAATGTTGAATGCATTTGTCGTTCGGGTGCGCCGGCTGCATAATTTTTCAGTTTGAAGATGCCCGGCGTATAATCCATTGGTCCGCCCATCAACCGTGTAAAGGGCAGGATGGTTTCATGTTCAGGCGCGCTGCCTGTGCTGAACGCATTGTATTCATTTCCGCGGCCAGCTTCCGATGCCATGAAATTAGGATAGGTGCGATGAAGCCCTGTTGGCCTTGGCGGTTCATGCGCATCGATGGTTACCTGGTGTTGCATTCCTTTCTGCAAAACTCTTTCATAGTGGTTTACCATCCACTGCCCGTCGTGATACTCTCCGCGTGGGATGATCTTGCCGACATACCCGGTTTTTACGGAAGGGTAACCAAACTGGTTCATGAACCGGAAAGCAGTGTCCAATTGCCGCTCATAATTCGTAGCTGAACCGGATGTTTCATTATGCATGATCATGCTCACACCTTTTTGTTTTGCATAACCGGTGATGGCCGTTACATCGAAGTCGGGGTAGGGGGTAACAAAATCAAAAACATTTTCTTTCCAGTTGCCAAACCAGTCTTCCCATCCTGTATTCCATCCTTCCACCAATACACCTTGCAATCCATTGGCGGCCGCGAAGTCGATATACCGTTTTACATTGAGTGTATTGGCTCCGTGGCGCCCATTCGGGATCAATTGATTTTTTTTATCCGTGCTGTCGGCATAGTCCGAATAGCTCCAGGTGCTTTTACCGGTTTGATATTCCCACCACACACCAACAAACTTCATAGGCTTGATCCAGGAAGTATTTTCTGCCTTTGTTGGTTCGTTCAGATTGAGTATCGTGCGGGATGAAAGAATATCTGCCGCTTTATCGCTTACCAGTACAGTACGCCAGGGTGTATGCGCAGGAGCATGCAGGTAGGCCTTATTGTTATACGCGTCAGGAACAAGACTGGCAGATAGCTGATGAATGGTACTGTTAACATGTAGTTGCATGGCGGGATAATTCAATAGCGCTGCTTCATGAATATTGATGTACAGCCCATCTGCAGATTTCATCATAAGTGGTGTTTGAACGGCAAACGGATCTGGAACCGTCTTTACAGCGATATCTGTTGCAGCCGCTACAACCGGCCGGTTGTCGATCAAACTGATCCTGCTGGTTGTGTAACGATACTCATTGCTGTCGAAGTCGCCCGGGATCCAAAAGGCTGTATGATCTCCGGTAAGATTAAATTCCGTAAATTCTTCTTTTACGATAAAATATTTAAGCGAAGATTGTTTGGGAAATTCATACCGGAAACCAACGCCATCAGAAAAGACCCGGAAGACAATAGTAAGCAGCTTCCCGTTTTTGTGCTGCAGGTGTATGGCTAATTCTTCATAATTATTCCGGATGGCTTTTTCTTCTCCCCATACAGGTTGCCAGGTGTTATCAACTTGTTTCTTTCCCGTAGAAACGATCTGGAAATCGCTGTAAAAGCTACTGTCTGTATCAATTGAAAACCCCATCAGCGATTCTCTGATCACTTCGCTGTTCTTGTACACGATACTGTACCGCGGTGATCCCTTATCGTCGAGCCGGAATGTCAGATGAATATTATTTTTTCTGACAGATAACAGTTGCTGAGCGTTAACGAAAGAGCCGCACGCAAAACTGCAAAGAAGGAGGATGACGTTAATTACATATCTTTTCATAAGCGGAACTTCCTTTGCTACTGAACAGGATTTGAGGATTTATAATATTGTAGATGATTTCCGGGTAAGGATGCATTGTATTCGGTGGATCTGGGGAGCTTATCTGTTCCAAAAAGATTCTTCAAAGTGTTCAATGATTCCGTACTGAATGAATAGGTAAGCCTGTCTGTGCGGTATGGCTGGCTGGTGATCCACTCCGGGCAGATCAGATCATGGATCGTCTTATTATTACGTGTAAGAGTCAGTTGCACAGCTCCGGCATCCCCGGCAAACCTGGTGACATACAAACCTGCCGGAACTGGTTTACGCACATTTTTAAAGGAGAGCTCAGCAGGTTCCCTGAGGATCGTTACAACTTCAACAGAGTCTTCTATCTTCAAATTTATTCCTCGTTTCTCAATCTCAATAACCGGAATATTAAACGGTGAAGGTCTTTCATCATGATGATATTTTTTATAGAAGGCGATGATCACATCTTTTTCAGTCGCGGTATTCGATTCATTTTTCCATTTTGACTTGTAATAATTTAGCAGGATGGAAAAGCCGTCGTTATGGTTGATCTCAGGCGCTATATGATGTCCTTCGGGATAATCGTTCCAGGTGATGATATTGAATAAAGGAACGTCCTGCTGAATCCCAAATTCCCATTGTTTTCGGAAGTTATAGGAGAGGCCTGTGGCGATATATTTCCTTTCTGTTTTACCAATGCCTGCAGCTGCAGCATCTGCGGCGTAGTGAAACATGTCCCAGGTTCCTTTTTTCAAAAGCTTCGATGTATAGAACCCGGAGAAAGCCGAACCAGTGAAACTGCGTTTTCTTTTTTTACATTGCTTCGCCACCAGATTACCGATATACTGATCAGTATAAGGAAGTGTCCATAACCAAACAGCGGGAAAATAATCCAGGTACTGATCAAGTTTTTGTTGAGAGATCTGTTCGTTGATCGAAATGACGCAGGCAAATTTCTCCTGTGTAACCTTTTCCAGTTTATTGTATGCCCTCGCAATGTAATACGCGGAAGATTTTCCATAAAGCTCTTCAGGGATATCCGCAAGGCTATCACCATACCATGTATAAAGGATCAGGCGCCCGTCAGGTGTACGAAGCCAGTGAGGATCATCATGACCCACTTCATCCATTATCTTTTTGATACGATGACCGAATGCATCTATGCGGATGTCTTCATTGCCTCCTGATGGGTGAGAGATACAAAAAGTAAATTTGAAATCTATATTTTTCTTTGCCGCTACCCGCAGGTAAGCAAGAATGATCTCATCCCAACTATCGTTACCAAGTGTGTAATAAAATTGAAAGCCGTCGATACCGCTTTGCTTCGCGGCTTTCATTTCAAATTCCACGGCTTCGTCCAGCGATGCTGCTGAAAGGAAGGAATCTGACAGCGGCATCACTTGCGTAAGACCTCCCAGTGATGCACTGATATTTCCATAAGGCGGATAGAATTCAGGATTACAACTGTCTTCCATCTTATGACCTTTATAGCGAATGATATTTGTCATACAATGCGCTATTACCAGTTTTTTGGCGGTAAGCGGCAAACTCAGTTCGTCGCTGTTCTTCAACATGTCTTTTCCTGTATCATTGGCGGCAGGGAGTATGGGATCTCCGCTGACCAAAAAGAGGACTACCACAGACAGGATGCCTGTGCGAAGTATGAGATTGTACATGTGAATGATGTGTTGTGATAACTGGAAGTAAAATTCAATGTAAAATTAATAAGCTGTGCTGCCCGGTGCACCCGCTACGATCGATCACTTTATCAATTTTACATTGAATTTTTACTTTTTAATGTATTTGGTTTGTTGCAATGAACGGTCAGTATCCGGGGTTTTGCTGACCGGTCAGCTGTGCGTTTGTACTCATTTCGCTGAATGGGATCGGGAAGGAGTACGAACGTGTCTCTGACCACTGGGAAGCGCCACCTGTTGGAAGTAATACATTGAAGTACGCCGCCTCTCCGGCACCAATGCGCCATCTGCCTACATCGAACCACCAATGGCCTTCTGCAAATAATTCAGCATATCGTTCATACCGCAAAGGATTATTGGCAAGGTTTGCATCTGTTGCTTTTGTTGCAGCCGTAAGGCTTGCATAGTCAACCGGCGAAACTCCATTTACCGGATAGTCATAAGCGCGGCGTTTTACTTTGTTGATATATTCCAATGCTGTTGGATTATCTCCTGAATTCATGCAGGCTTCTGCGTAGAGAAGGTAAACATCAGCCAGTCGGAGTATGTACAGGTTTGAAGCGTCTGCCGCATTATAGGCATGCACATTGTCATCGATCGTCTGGTATTTTTTAAAACTCCATCCCTGGAAGAACTGCCTGATACCTCCGCCGATGTTGGAGCATTTGGCTACAGGTCTTAATACTCCGCCCATTTTAACAGTATCAACCCAGGGTTGTAATGCGTTTACATATAATCTGGGATCGACTGTTTTATTCGCCCGCATCGCTTTGGAGGCATTCATGGTTACCGGATCCATTACCTGTGGTGTATTGGTCGGGCTTGCCGGTAGTACGGGATTGAAGTTCGGGTTAGCAACCAGCGTATAGATAGGCAGGTTAAATCCAAACCGGAGCAGATTTTTATCATGTACAAATTCATTTGAATATCCCAGTGTGTTATCACCCCCATCTTCCGTGCCACCGGTGCCCACACAGCTTGGCGCCCAAATTACACCCTGGGTTGTGGTCAGGTTCTTATTGGGAAAATCACCGAATACACCATAGCCCGCCGCAACACGGTCTACATTGATCTCGAACAATGATTCTTCATTGAACTCATTCGCCGGGTTTCCATTGAATGCATCTTTATATTTTGCGAATGGCATCAGTGTTTTGCCGCTGCCATTGATCACTTCCAGCAATGTCGTTTTCGCATTTGGCCAGTCCTGTGTAAATACATAAGCTTTTCCCAATAATGCTTTTGCCGACCATTTGCTTGCGCGGCCTTTGCTCGGTCCGCTCCAAACAGCGCCATCCAGTAATGAAGCTGACTGTTGCAGGTCGTTGATGATGAAATCCCAGACTTCGCGAACGGTTTTTCGTGCCTGTTGTGTTTCTGCAAGCGTTTTCGGAATTTCCGTGTAGATGGGAACACCTAACTTGTCGCCACCCTGTCCATTCCGGATATATGTTTCGCCGAAGAAACATTCCAACAGAAAATAATAGTACGCACGCAGGAAATACGCTTCTCCACGCATGTAATTCACCATTTGCTGCTCTGAGGGCGCCATAAAATTCTTCTCATAGAAAGTTGCCCGTTCGAGAAAGGCATTTGTTTGCTTAACGCCAACGTACAGTCCTCTCCAGAGGTCCTGCGCATTTCCGTTAGACACGCTCAGTTTGTTAAAGGCAAGTTCGGTCCAGCCGGCATCGCCGCCATATGCGAGGTCAGCAGCATGCTCGCTGTTGACAAATATTTTGCAATTGAGCTGGAATCCCGCCAACTCTGTTGAGCGGTAATTTCCATACGCAGCACCAAGAATACCTGTCAGATCTGCGAGGCTCTTCGGATATTCTCCGCTGCTGTATTTATCTTTTTGAGAAATGTCTTTCGGGTCTTTCGAACATCCGATGATACTAACGGATGCGATCGCTATAATGATAAGTTTTTTAAACATGGGATTTCGTTTGAAGTCAGCAATTAAAAACTAAGGTCAAGTCCGATTGAATAAATGCGGGCATTCGGATATCTCCACGGTGCATCGATGCCTCTTGTATTCACACCACCATTCAGGTTAATGTTCTGGCTTCCCAGTTCCGGATCTATACCGCTGTATTTTGTGATCACGAACAGGTTATTTGCCATGAAATACAATCGTGCATTTTGAATGGATGCTTTCTTCAGCCAGTTGCCTGTGAAATTATAGCCCAACTGAAGGTTCTTCAATTTGAGGTAGCTGCCGCTTTCAACGAAGTAGCTGCTTGCATAAGAATAGTTATGGTTAGGATCCGCGGTAAATGAGTTTCCATTTACCACTCCGATACGGGGTTGATCTGTGAGGCCATTATCACCAAGGAAGGACGCATCGAACACTTTGGATGTGGTGTTCCCATCGCTGAACAAAGACATCGCATAGGGAGCCACACCGTTAAAGATATCCACGCCTGCTACTCCATTGAACAACAACGCCAGATCAAACCCTTTCCAGTTCAGGTTGATATTTGCCCCGTATACAAATTTTGGATAGGGATTACCGATCACTGTACGGTCCTGGTCATTGATCTTTCCATCCTTATTCATGTCAGCATAGATCAGGTCTCCGATATTTGCGGTATAGCCATCCTGTTGCGGGTGGTTGGCGATCTGCGCTGCATTCTGGTAAATGCCTTCCACTTTATAGCCGTAGAACTGACCGAATGGAGCACCCGCTTTTGTGTACGTCAGCGGCTGATTTACCATTATGCCAAATGTTGCATTTCCATAGTTGTTATCACCACCAAGGATCGGGTTGTCATTAATGTTGTCCAGGTTCAGCACTTTGTTCTTGTTGAATGCTCCATTGACACTCACTGAATAACTGAAGTCTTTTGAGCTGTTCTTGTATCCGGCTACAAACTCCCATCCCCGGTTACGCACGGAGCCGATATTTGTTTTGAAAATACCTCCCGGCATACCAACGCTTGGCGGGATCGGCAGGCCATAAAGCATATCCTTCGTTGTTTTATTATACCAGTCTATACTGAAGAATAACCGGCCATTCATTGCTTCGCCGTCGAGACCAATATTGGTTTCATACATGCTTTCCCATTTGATATTTGGGTTGGCAATATTGTTCTGAGAGTAGTTGAGCGTGGGACTTCCTCCGGGACTGAAATTCTGTGCATTGGCATAGTCATAAGCTGAGAGGAAGAGGTAAGGTTCAATATTGCTGTTTCCCAATACACCATAGCTGCCACGAAGCTTCAGCAGGTTGAAAGAGGGTAATGCAGATTTGATAAAAGGTTCTTCACTAAGCCTCCATCCAACCGATCCTGCAGGGAAGACACCATACTGGTTACCGGGACCGAATACGGTGAAGTTTCCGTCACGACGGATGGAGAATGTTCCAAAGTATTTCTTGCCGAAGTCATAATTCAGGCGGCCAAACATGGATTTGACCAGGCCATTCGGGTCGTAACCTCCATTGCTGAGATTCAGTACTGATTCGGATGTAACCAGGTAAGCGTATGATGAGCTGCCAACGAAGGTTGAGCTTGAAATGATCCCGTTGAATACCGAAGAGAATTGCTCATATCCCGCAAGTGCATTGATCGTATGTTTTCCATAAGTATGATCAAAGGAAAGAGTGTAATTATAAAATGTTGTTCTTGTTGATCCTGTTCTTTTAGATAAACTGTTGGCAGGAACGGACACCGGGCCGGTACTGTATGCCGCCTGGTAATAATTATCTTCTTCGTTATAATAGGTGTAGCCAAGATTGGTCCTGAATGTCAGGTATAGCGGCAGTTTGATCTCTGCGAATACGTTCCCCTGGAAATTGCTTTGCTTGAAATCTTTATCGGCTGTCATGATCTGCGCTACGAGGTTTGGTCCGACAAAGCCAGGCGGTTGTTGTCCCCAGGGGTTTTCAGGTTTGCCGCTATACACGGGCATGATCGGAACAGTCCGGAACGGAGGATTGATCGGCGAGATGGCGATCGGTGCGGTCGTGCGCTGCCATGCATAGATCTGTTCACCGATCTTGATATGGTTACTCAGTTTGATATCCGTATTAACCCGGGCTCCGGCGAGTGAAGATTTGTTGTCCAGGTAAACGCCTTTCTGGTTGTTATAAAAACCGGAAACAAAATAGTTCACAGCAGGAGAGGAGCCTGATACCGAGAGATTGTAATTGGATTCAGTGCCGTTACGGAAGATCTCATCAACCCAGTCGGTATCAGGAAGTGTATCGATCTGCTGACGGCCCACATAGTTTCCATCGAGTGTAAGCTGTTTGATCTTTACAAAATCATCACGGCCCAGGAGCTTCATTACCCGTGGCGTGGTGAGTCCGTAACGTGCGTTAAAGTTCACCGCTGGCTTTCCACCTGTGCCTTTTTTAGTGGTGATGATAATAACACCTCCGGCAGCTGCCGAACCATAGATAGATGCGGCACTTGCATCTTTCATGATGTCGATCGTGGCAATATCCTGTACGTTGATGTTGTCACCCGACTGGCGGATCCCATCAACGATATAAAGCGGCTGGGGCTGGTTAAGGCTGGATACGCCGCGGATCGTGATCTGGGTTGGTGCGCCTGGCTCACCTGTCGACTTGATCACTTCAACACCTGCAACACGGCCCTGTAATGCCTCTGCCACATTGGTAACGGGCAGATTTCTGATCGCGTCACCCTTTACCGAGCCGATCGCTCCCGTAACGTCTTTCTTTCTTTGCGTGCCATAGCCCACTACGACCACTTCATCCATTGCGCCTTTCGTTCCGGGTTGTAAGATGATGTTGATGGTCGTTTGTGATCCGGTGGCCACTTCCTGGTCGGCATAACCTACATAGGAAACGATCAATGTATTCACGTTCGCGCTGACAGTTATCCGGAAAGCGCCAAGTTCATCTGTTGTAACGCCGGCCGATTGGCCCTTCGCCATTACGGTTGCTCCCTGCAAAGGAGTTCCTCCATCGGACCTGACCACCCCGGTGATGGTTTTGTTCTGGGCATACACCCATTGCTGGCAAAGCAGCAATAGTAGACCCATGAGAGACTGGAACAGCAATCGCTTTCTGATCATAGAACAGTTGTTTTGAGGTTTGAAAAGTGTTGAAAAGGAAGTGAGCTGCCTGAGTAAAAGCCGGACCGGCTGAATGTGAAAGAAACAGGTTTCCGGGCGGTGTGTACGCCACAGACCAGGGCAAAATTTGACCGAGTCGACTTCATAAGCAAGGCAATTGTTTTGATTGGAACCGACCGCTAACGACGTGGTCAGTTGCTGAATCAAAACAAAAAAAAGGAAAGAGGGCGACCAAGTTTTATACAACCACTATAGGAAATATCAATGGCTTTGTAAGAATGAATAGTTATAACCGACTGGTTATAAGTGCGGTAAATTTATATTTTTAATTTTTATATATAATGGATTTGTACACCAGTTGTCGTACTATGGTGCTGAGTGGATTCGTCCATCAGGAGGTTGCAGGGAATTTTAACGCCATTGACGGACACCGATCCGGCCTGTATTGGAAACATCGGTCTCTTCAATGGATTTATTTTTTCTCCGTCCATGCTGCTGACGCTCCTTCGCTATTTAACGGACGTGGCGGGATAATAGCGGATCTGTTAGGAACGACTCAGGGATGAAGTTTCCAGTACGGTTCAAGCAGGTACGAAACCAGGCCGGCATTATCAGCAAGAACTAAACGGGGCGCCGGAAAGAGTTTGTTACAGGCGTTTTTGAGTATCAATTGCCCGGTAGCCTATTCGCCTTTGATCTGCATGATCTTCTTTTCGAATTCATCATTGTTCACAAAAGACCGGTTCTTGATCTTGGTCTTATAGGTATTAATGGTATGAACGGAGTATTGCAGGATCCGGGCGATCTTTTCATTGTCATGGATTCCCATCCTGATCAGCGCAAAGATGCGGAGGTCGGTATTCAGCAATTCACCATCCTTTAATTCGATCTGGTTATCCGGGGTGAAAAAGGCGTTGAATTCAGCAACAAAATTTGGGAACAGTTTCAGAAATACCCTGTCAAAGTTTTGCAGCAGGTATTCTTTCTCCAAACGCAGATTGATATTATTTACAAGGAATTTGATCTCGTCGAGCTTACGGTCCAACACTTTTTGTTCCAGTGATTTCTTGAACCGTTCTATCTTATCAAAGAATTCTGAGTTTACGTTGAAGAAGTAACCGATATATTCTTCCTTGATCTTGTTGGCTTCTGACAGTCGATTGTTCACTTCAGATAGTCGCTGATTGATCTCCTGGTCGCGCAGATGCGCTTCCATGATCAGTTTCTTCGCTGCTTCCAGTTTTTTCACCTGGCGCAATACAACGATGATCAGGATTACCACGCCGAGTAAAAGTAATGTTACAATAATGGCATAGGTGACCAGGGTTTTCTTTTGCTTTTCAACCAGGCTGAGTTTTTCGCTTTCGATGAGCGGAAGTATATCGCTCACCTTTACTTTTCGCTGACGTGCTCCGTAGAACGTGGCGTCAGAGATCGCCAGTTGAATACAAAGTGAGGCGTTTTTTACGTCCCCTTTTT
>JBEVKW010000188.1:0-7294 GCA_040509495.1 Chitinophagaceae bacterium
CAGCCTAAGCTCATTGATCGCAGGGTTTGGGTATGATCACTTGCTGCTTCTCAATCGCTTCCAGGCTGACTCATTAATATTTTCAGATCGCAGCATATTCGGCAACAATACCATCACGCAAAACGTGCTTTATGAAAGAAAGTTCTAACGTTTCTTCATTATTTTTTTTGCCCGGGAACGGAAGGCCGGCGTTTCAGTGTCCCAGCGTTCTTCAATGATCATCTGCAATTCCGGTGTGATTTCCGGGTATTGCCGCGAAAGATTATCCAGCACTGTCAGCGAAAATGCTTTCACTGCTGCCTTCTCCTTAGGATCGCATACGTATTCAAAGCAAAGATTCATCACGGTACCCTGGTACTTTTCCGGTATGTCAATATGTTGGAACAACCGGATCGTATTTCTTCTTACCGCCGGATGCGTATCCTGTCTTTCCAGGTTCTTAATGATTTTCGGCAAATGTTTTCTGATCAGCGCAGGATGCGCTTCTACGACGTAACTGATCGGCCAGGCCGCTAGTTGCACTACACGGTACTCATCCTGCAGGAACAACTCTATCAGTTCCGCAAACCGCACGGGCGAATCGCCTACCCATTTCACCACTTTCAGACAATTAGCCCTGGAATGTTCACGGAGAAGCTGCTCGCGAAGTTTCATGATGAATGGATAAATTTGGTCTGCTCAAATGTAAAACTAAAAGATGAAGCATATTAAACTGTGCAAGGTATTACGCGGGGCAAAAGCCGGCTGCCTGTCTGCACTGATGATCATTATCTTTATGATGTACTCCTGCGGAGATGGGAAGACCGACAGCGTAAAGCCGATCGTTATGCAAACTGATTTCGGTTTGAAGGATGGTGCTGTCAGTGCCATGAAAGGTGTCGCATTCAGCGTTGATCCCGCCATACCGTTATTTGATCTCACCCATGAAATTCCGGCGTATAATATCTGGGAAGCGGCTTACCGGTTAAGTCAGACAGTTCCTTACTGGCCGGCTGGAACAGTCTTTGTTTCAGTGGTGGATCCCGGCGTTGGCACTGATCGCCAGTCTGTCGTCGCGCGTACAAAGGATGGCCACTATATCGTGACGCCAGATAATGGTACACTGACGCTTCTTGCAGATGAGATCGGTATAGCCTCACTACGCCGGATCGATGAAGCGGTCAATCGCCGCGCAGGTTCTTCCGGTTCCTACACCTTTCATGGCCGTGACGTATATGCTTATACTGCCGCAAAACTTGCTGCCGGTAAGATCCGGTATGAAGAAGTTGGTCCCGAATTGAAACGCGATGTCGTTAAAATACCGTATCAGCGAGCTGTCTATTCCGGCAATATTATCAAAGGAAGTATTCCTATTCTTGATATCCAGTATGGCAACGCGTGGACCAATATTCCTGACTCACTCATCAGGGAGGCTGGTGTAAAACCAGGAGATACCCTGGCTATACACGTCTATCACAAAGACTCACTTATATACGAGGACAGCATTCCCTTCGTCCATACATTCGGTGAAGTCCCTGAGGGTAAAACACTCGGCTACCTGAATAGTCTTATGAATTTTTCGATCGCTATCAATATGGGTAGCCTTGCCGCAGAAAAGAAAGTGGGGGCGGGGATGGACTGGACCGTCACGGTTGTCAAATCACACTAGTTCTTAGAATTCATAAAAGGGATAAAGATCTTGTATTGGAGCTGAGCAACCATTATCATTTGATCAGCGTATCAGGATACGTGCTCCGATTCCCGCAGTCCAGTAAATATCTACATATTCGTGCTTTCTAAGAACGAGTGATGGACCGGCGGAGATCGTTGGGCTTATATGGTAAGTGCAGTTAAGACCTGCGGAAAAAGAAATACTGGATGCATCGTTATAGATACCGAGTGAAGGGCCGGCAAGTAACATGATTGCGGTTTTAGCTCCGGGGTTGTAAATAATTCCGGGCATCACCTGCACATACATTGCGTTTCGGTTCTTGAATGTATGCCCCAGGAGCGTGTCATTTTTCCCAAAGAAGTAATCGAACCCGGCCTGCGCGGTAAAACCGATCAGCTTCCGGGCATTGATATTGTCGCCAAACCGGTGATGGCTCCAGTTATAGGAAAGTCCCACACCTGCCGCGTGTGATTCGGCAAAACGGCCGAATGGCAGGGATACATTTAATGCGATCTGCTGATTGGTTCCACCCGGATGCTGCAGCTTACTAGCGGAAGATTGAGCACTGGAAGAAACAGCCAAACACACACCCAGGCTGAGTAAGACAACACATTTTTTCATAATCTGAATAATTAAAAACTGTTCTTTCAGTCTAAAAATCATAGAGCAGCGTAATTCATGCAATAAAAGAGCGAATTTTACGATTTTTAGAAAAACTCACTGCTTTTGAGCGTTTTACGCGGCATATACCTGCTCTTACCCGTTCTGCTGCTGAGCATAGCTGCCAATGCGCAGATCCCTGCCCAGAGCCGCTCGAACCTCCGCGTAAAAAAGACAGCTATTCTTGCTGACACGCTGCGTCTCGACTCAGTTAGTATCATCCCCAATACCTTCCATACACCCGGTATCGACAGCGCAAACTACCGCCTCGATTTTGTCAACGCCCTGCTGATCTGGAAGAAAAGGCCGGCAGTTGACAGCATCCTCGTCACTTATCGTGTATTCAACTATAAGCTTAATCCCGTTGCCCAGCGAATGCCGTATGACAGCATCAAATACAATATCGCGCTGGAACCATATGAATTTAATAATGAACTTTCCGATGCGCAGAAGGGAATTTTCAACTTCGGTTCCCTCAAAGCAGAAGGTAGCTTTGGCCGGCAGATCGCTTTCGGTAATGCACAGGATGCCGTTCTCAATTCTACCCTCAACCTGCAGCTCAGTGGTATGTTGGGTGATAGTATCGAAATACAGGCAGCTATTACGGATAATAATATTCCGCTTCAGCCGGATGGAACCACACAACAACTGAATGAATTCGACCAGGTATTTCTGCAGTTCAAAAAAAAGAACTGGCAACTTAATCTTGGCGATATTGATATCCGCCAGAATCAAAGTTATTTTCTGAATTTCTACAAACGACTACAGGGCGTTTCATTTCAAACGGTCAATAAGATAGGAGAGAAGATCGAATCAAGAACACTCGTGAGCGGTTCGATCGCAAAAGGAAAATTTACAAGGAACATCATCGATAACACCAACACTCCCAATCTTGAAGGCAACCAGGGACCATACCGTTTAACGGGAGCCAATAACGAGTTCTTCTTTATTATCCTCGCCAATACTGAACGGGTTTTTATTGATGGACAATTACTCCAGCGTGGCGAAGACCAGGATTACGTGATCAATTATAATACTGCTGAACTGACCTTTACTCCCAAAAGAATGATCACAAAAGACAGCAGGATCCAGGTGGAATTTGAATATGCAGACCGGAATTATCTAAATGCAAATTTCTATGCGTCCCAGGAACTTGACATCAATAAAAAATTAAAAGTACGCATCGGTGCATTTACCAACAGCGATGCAAAGAATTCACAGATCAACCAGGTACTGAGCCCGGAGCAAAAGCAATTCCTTGGATCGGTCGGTGACAGTATTCAACGCGCCTACTATCCTTCCGCGGTGATCGATACGTTTGCTGCCGGCAAAATTCTTTATGAAAAGATCTATTTCACCGGGCCAACAGGTGTGGATTCATTTTACCAGTATTCAACCAATACGGCTGTTACTCTTTACAACCTGTCGTTTGCACTTGTTGGCCAGGGCAATGGCAATTATGTTCCGGAATTCAACGGCGCCAATGGAAAGGTATACACTTTCGTCGCACCGCTGAATGGTGTGAAACAAGGCAGTTATGAGGCTGCATCGTTGCTGGTAACCCCCAAGCAACAGCAACTGGTAAACCTGGGTGTTGATTATAACATTACCGAGAATACGCAGGTTAAAACAGAGGTAGCCATGAGCCGCTACGATCCGAACACATTTTCTCAAGTGGATAATGGTGACGACCAGGGATATGCGGCCAAAGTACAGTTGAATAATCTCCAGCAGCTTAAAGCCTCTACCAAACTCCAGTTGGCAACCTCCCTGGATTATGAATACGTGCAAGCCAAATTCAGACCACTCGAACGGTTGCGTACCGTGGAGTTCTCCCGCGATTGGGGCCTCCCGATCCAGATCATTCCCCAGACCGAAAATATCATCCGCGCCTCCGCAGGATTAAAAGATGGCCGTCATCACGCGTTTACTTACCGGTTCATCAACTACCGCCGCGGTACAGACTACAACGGTTATCAGAATGCCCTTGTCCATACAGCCAACTGGAAAGGTTGGGAATTAAATAATGAACTTGTTGCCACCAATTTCAATGCAGCCATTGAAAAAGGAGTTTTTCTACGGCCAACAATTGACGTGAGCAAGCAATTCAAACAATTCAGCAATTGGAAATTAGGTTTCCGGTATGCGCTGGAGAAAAATGCGGTACATGATAAGGCAACTGATACCCTTACCTATAATGCTTTCTGGTTCGATAGCTATTCGATCTATCTCCGGTCGGATGCGACGAAGCGAAACCGTTATAACGCGACCTTCTTTACCCGCGAAGACAAATACCTGGTTGGAAAAAATTTCCTGAATGGCGACAGAAGTTATAACCTGAACCTGCAGGCGGAGTTATTATCTAACCCCAACCGTCAGCTTTATTTGAATACTACGTTCCGTAAACTGAATGTCCGTAACAGTGCAATTTCCAAACAAACAGAAGATGAGACCATTCTTGGCCGTGCGGAATATGTAATGAATGAGTGGAAAGGTCTGCTGACGGGTAACCTACTTTATGAGGTTGGCGCAGGGCAGGAGCAAAGGCGTGACATTGCCTATGTGGAAGTTCCGGCAGGTACGGGCCAGTATGCCTGGATCGATTATAATGCCGATGGCACCCAGCAACTCAACGAATTTGAATTGGCAGTGTTTGCGGATCAGGCAAAGTTCATCCGCATATTCACCCCGACCAACGAATTCATTAAGTCGAATTATATCACGTTCAATTACAGCGTCAGCATCAATCCAAGAGCTGTGTTCAATAAGCCGGGATTAAAAGGATTCAAAGGGTTACTGGCGCGATTCAATTTTATCACCTCGCTTCAGATCAATAAGAAATCGATAGCGCAGGGTAGCTTTGAATTCAATCCGTTCAGGTATAGTGTAACGGATACGAATCTTGTAACGCTTAATACGGTACTGACCAATACGATCTCTTTTAACCGTTTCAATACGGCTTGGGGGATCGACTTCAGTAATCTGCGGAATAATGGCAAGTCGTTGCTTACTTATGGTTATGAAAGCCGGGAGTTGAATGACTGGAATTCCCGTATACGCTGGAATTTCTCCCGTGCGCTCTCGCTTAACATAGTCGGACGGCTCGCATCGAATTCATTGTTCACGCCAAATTCGCAGTTCGACAACCGGAACTATGAGCTGGATATACAGAGTGTTGAACCCATCTTCAGCCTGATCAAAGGCACGTCCATGCGTATATCAACAGGCTATAAGTTCGAACATAAAAAGAATAAGCCTGTGTATGGCGGAGAGGCAGCGGATTCACATTCCTTCAATCTTGAATCAAAGTACAATGTGCTGCAGAATAGTTCTCTTACAGGAAAGTTTACTTTCAATAATATCAGCTATAGTGGTGGAACGGCCGCAACGACGGTCAGTTATATTATGCTCGATGGTCTTTTACCGGGTAAAAATTTCCTTTGGTCGCTAACCCTTACCAAAAGATTATTGAACAATCTCGAAATGAATTTCCAGTACGATGGCCGCAGGCCCGCTGCGTCCAGAACGGTCCATACTGGGAAGGCCTCGCTGACAGCGTTGTTTTAAGGAGTTTAAAAGTTTAAAGGTTTAATAGTTTAACAGTTGATCATTTTCGACCAACTCTTGAACTCTTAAACCTTTAAACCTTTAAACTTTTAAACTTCTCATCCGGAGTCTTCCCTGCTAAACGTTGAACCTGAAATGCATCACATCGCCATCTTTCACGATGTACTCTTTTCCTTCAATGCGGAGTTTGCCAGCGTCACGTGCAGCAGATTCAGAACCGTAGTGGATATAGTCTGCGTAGCCGATCACTTCAGCTTTGATAAAACCTTTTTCAAAATCGGTGTGGATCACACCGGCAGCCTGTGGCGCTTTCCAACCCTCCTGGATGGTCCAGGCGCGAACTTCCTGTACACCAGCCGTGAAATAGGTGTAGAGATTCAGCAGCCGGTATGCAGAATGTATGAGACGGTCGAGTGCAGGCTCTTTCATCTGGTATTCTTCCATGAAGAGTTCTTTATCTTCCGGACTATCCATCTCTGCGATCTGCGCTTCGATGTTATTGTTCATGATGATCACCTCGGCTTTTTCCTGCTTCACTGATTCTTTCAACGCTTCTGAGAATTTATTGCCGGTGTGCATAGATGCTTCGTCTACGTTGGCTACATAAAGCACGGGTTTATCGGTGAGCAGAAACAGGTCAGCGATCGCAACTTTATCTTCTTTGCTCAGGGCCAGCTCACGAATGCTTTTGCCTTGTTCCAGGTGTGCTTTGCAGCGTTGCAGCACTTCCAGTTCTGCCTTGATCTTCGGATCGGTACGGGCCTGCTTCTCTGATTTAGAGATTTTTTTTTCCACGCTGTCGAGATCTTTCAGTTGCAATTCGGTATCGATGATCTCTTTATCGCCCACTGGATTGATGGCGCCTTCGTCACGCAGGATATTTTCATCTTCAAAACAGCGGATCACGTGGATGATCGCATCCACTTCGCGGATATTTCCCAGAAACTTATTTCCGAGGCCTTCGCCCTTGCTGGCGCCACGTACGAGGCCGGCAATATCTACGATCTCGATCTGTGTAGGGACGATCTTATCCGGCACTACCAGTTCTGCGAGTTTTTTCAGCCGCTGATCAGGCACATCCACCAGTCCGACATTCGGGTCGATCGTGCAAAAACGATAATTGCTTGCCTGAGCTTTCGCGCTGTTACTCACCGCGTTAAATAGGGTTGATTTTCCAACATTCGGCAATCCGACGATTCCTGCTTGTAAAGCCATACGGGGTTCTTGATTTAAGAGGCGCAAAGATACGGCAAAATGGGGAGGGAGAGAAGTTTGTGGAGGGGAAGAGGTTTGAGAGGTTCGTGCCCCTCCTGTCTCACCAAACCTTAATTAGACAATCTTTTGTCCGGTTATCATAGGTTCCCGCAGATTTACGCAGATGGACGCGCAGATGCGCAGATCTTTGCCGGCTACCGG
>JBEVKW010000189.1:0-12547 GCA_040509495.1 Chitinophagaceae bacterium
GCAGCCTTGATCTTTTTTTGTTACTTTTTTTGCATCAAGGCAAAAAAAGTAATCAGAGACTTCGACCCTTCGTCGAAAAAAAAGCGCCTTGCCCGCCCGGCAAAAAGTAAACAGAGTCTCCAACGCAATCCCCCGGAAAAAAACAGCGCTCTTGCCCGCCCGGCAAAAAGGTAAACGGAGTCTCCGAGCCCCCTCGGAAAAAACAGCGCTCTTGCCCGCCGGCAAAACGGTAATCAGAGTCTTCGAGGCAATCCCTCGGAAAAAAAGCGCTTTGCCCGCCCGGCAACACCCCACTATGTCACTGCCCTGTCATGTTATACCCCGTTTCCGTATTTCGTAAAGCAGTTTTCCCTTCTTAGCAAGCCACACCCATAATAACGCCTGTACTTTCGCACACTTTTTACCGCGTTACTACCTGCGGTATAACGGCTGACTTGCTTTTTTTATCAATGCAAAATCGATCAACAATGAGACTACCCAATCTAACATTCTTTAAAAACATCATGCTGTTACTCTCCTGCATGTTGCTAATCACCGTTCAGCTGCTGGCCAATGATGCCAACAGCGGCATTTACGGTAAGGTGACCACCGCTGAAGGTCAGCCGGCAGCCAACGTAAATATAAAGATCAAAAAAAGCGTACGTGGCACTACGACTGGCGCAGATGGAGCTTACCAGATCAGGAACCTGAACGCGGGCACGTATGAACTCGAAGTATCCTTTGTTGGATATGAAACTTACCGGGAAACGGTAACCGTTGCAGACAATGAACAAAAAGAAGTCAATATCCAACTGAAGCTGACGCAGGGAGAACTGGAAGAAGTAATCGTTCAAAGCCAGATCAACAGCTATAAAACGAATAAGCTTTCGTCTTCACTTCGTTTAAGAACACCAGTACTGGAAACGCCTCAGAATATCCAGATCGTTACCAACAAAGCCCTGGGCGATCAACAGATCATCAGCATGAGCGATGGATTGGTCCGCAATGTGAGCGGTGCTGTTCGCCTGGAACATTGGGGAGATATGTATACAAACATCAGCTCCCGCGGTTCGCAGGTCCAGGCCTTCCGTAATGGCTTCAATGTAGTAAGCTCTTACTGGGGTCCGCTGACGGAAGACATGAGCTTTGTTGACCATATCGAATTTGTAAAAGGTCCGGCAGGATTTATGCTTTCAAGCGGAGATCCAAGCGGGTTGTACAATGTAGTAACAAAACGTCCGACGGGTCAGACAAAAGGTGAAGTATCACTCACCCTTGGAAGCTTCGATCTGTACCGTACTGCACTCGATCTTGATGGCAAGCTAAGCAAAGACGGCAAACTACTGTACCGCTTGAATATGGCGGCACAAAACAAAAAATCCCATCGCCCGAATGAATACAATGACCGCTATACCCTGGCACCGGTCATCTCCTACCAGCTTGATGAGCAAACAAAGCTGACCGCTGAGTATATCTATCAGCGTGCCAACATGAGCAATGTCGGTTCATACTACGTCTTCGCACCAGATGGCTATGCCGTTTATCCGAAAGAATTTACCATGTTGCCGGCAGGTGTGCCTGGTACAAAGATCAATGACCATAGCGCTTCTGTACAACTGGATCATAAATTTAACAGCGACTGGAGCCTGACGGCTCAACTGGCTTACTATAACTATGGGCAGCAAGGTTCTTCCGCCTGGCCAAGCGTTGTAAACGCGGATGGTACCATGATCCGCAATATCAGCTTATGGGATGCAAAAAGCCGTATGACCATGGGTCAGGCATTTGTAAATGGCCAGTTCCAAACAGGCGTTGTTATGCATAAGATCCTGGGCGGCCTTGACCTAAGCAATAAAGAATATTTTGCTGACTGGTCGCAGGCTCATGATCTTGATACGGCTGGTGGTGAGTTCGACCCAAGGAATCCTTATCTCGGCCCCCCCAATAATGGCTATCCTTCGTTTGACCGCAGCCTGCCTATCGAGCAGCGTGCAACAGCCGCTGGTGGACTGATCGATCAGCGCTATAGCAGTGTTTACCTGCAGGATGAGATCAGTTTCCTGGACAACCGTCTCCGCCTTACCATTGCAGGACGTTATACCAACATCAAACAGGCGTCTTATGGCGGCGAACCGCAGGAAGCAAAACGTTTCACTCCACGTTTTGGATTGAGCGCATCCATCGATCACGAAACAGCGATCTATGCATTGTATGACCAGGCATTTACGCCGCAGAATGGCCGCCTTACCAGTGGCGAAAAAGTAAAACCACTGACTGGAAATAATATCGAATTCGGCATTAAAAAAGACTGGGCAAATGGTCGCTGGAACACCACTGTTGCCGTTTACCGTATCCTGAAAGAACACGAACTTGTTGCTGACCCTAACAGTCCGCCAAATTCAGGATTCAGTATCGAACTTGGTCAGAAAAGATCCCAGGGAATTGAATTCGATCTGAGAGGTACAGTGGCAAAGGGTTTAACGCTTGTTGCAAACTATGCACTTACCGAATCTAAAGTAACAAAACTGAATGCCAGTAATATTCCAGGTATGAAGGTGGGCGATTATGTACCCAGCTATGCCAAACACACTGCCAATGCCTGGTTGACTTATAAAGTGCAGGAGGGCGTATTGAAAGGCACTGGTATCTCCGCTGGCTTTTCTTACCTCGGCGATCGGATGACCTACTGGGAAACACCTCCGGCAGGTGGTGCTGAGATCCCTGATTACTTCAAGCTTGACGCAGGTCTGTTCTGGGAGAAAAACAATGTTCGTGTTACCGGAAACGTATTCAACGTACTTAATAAATACCTGTACTCAGGCTCCTGGTATTCATGGCTGAATGCATACTACTGGCAGTCCGAAGCTCCACGCAGCCTGCGGCTCAGTGTGGCATACAGGTTCTAAAAGAAACAATGCACCCTGTATAACAAAGCCTCCGGAAATTCCGGAGGCTTTGTTATTTATTCCAATAGCAATGGTGGCCCTACTACCTCCATCTCATTTTCAGCAAAGATCTTCCTGATCGTTGCGGGATCAGGTTCTTCTTTCAGTGCCGCCATTGTTGTGAAAAAATTTTCAAGCTTACCTGCCGGCTGCAATATCACCATCATTTTTCCTTTTTGACCAACCTGCGTCCACGCATGGGGTATAGCCCGGGGAAGAAAGATCGACTCTCCCACTGAGAGGTCGAATAATTCCTCTCCCACTTTGAAGCGATAACTGCCTTCGAGCACATAAAATATCTCATCCTGATTCGGATGAACATGATAAGGCGTGCCCCGCCCCGGCGACAAAGATGTTTGTTCAAAAATCGCCAGGTCTCCATCAGTATCGCTGCCGGAGACTTTCACATCAAGCACATTTGCATTAACTCCTTTTAACTGAATGTGGCCGTGTTTACGTCCTTCGCCGGATTTTGTTTTGAATACTTTGCTGCGCGTGAAGAACGGGATGTTCCTGCCTATTGCAGAAAAAGGTGTAATAGCCAATGCCATTACAGCCGTCAGGAATTGAAAGCGTTTCATTGTTGCCAGGTTTAATGATTAACGGAACCGTCCGCTATCCTAATTTACCTGATATCACTGATAAAAACCGGAATGTGAGAATTTCCCTTGAGGAACGATACAGCATGCTTGATACGGGTCAGCCGGGGATGATATTGAAACGATCAGTTCCCCTCACCCGCTCCAATTGAGACCCAACGGGCAGCTGCAGATAGGGAATGATCGCAGGATCGTAATTCGCGATAGTATTCACATCGAAGACCATACTGTTCCTTGCATCATCAAGATATTCCTGCGTTTCTGTACCAGAGAAGAATTGCCAGCCGCTATCGATATCATTCAAAGGCGCTTCGCGTACCATATAATCCACCATCTCACCGTAAACAGTGATCTTATCTGTAGCAACACAACCACCCATCGGAGTAATGAGCTGCCTGATATCTTCTTCCTTAAGCTTGAATTCCTTTTTCATCTATTCTCTTTTGAACAATGATCTTTTCAGATCCGGTCCATAAAGATACTTTTTATTGAAAGTGGCGACAAAGCAGATCTCCGCGATCGTGAATCTTAATAAAAAATTAAACTACCATCTACTTTTTAAACCGGCAAAGCAGCCGCGGAGTTCGCCAGGTATTTCCCTGCGTCCTTCGCGGCTGCTTCGCGCTCTTCGCGATACTCCTGCGCCCATAAGCCATTTTGAGACCGCCTCACCTGGAAGCCATGCATTCACTCCAAACTTTCCAGATGATCAAAGCACTCAAGATCATTTCGCCACTGGCAAATGCGTACTAACAGCAATCCTGTTCCAGGCATTGATCGTTACAATCGCAATGATGGTCTGCGCTATAAACTCTTCAGAAAAATACCGCTTTGCTTTCTGATAGGTCTCTTCAGTCAGCCCTTGCTGGTTAATAAGCGTGATCTCTTCCGTAACGGCGAGTAAAGCTTTCTCTTCTTCCGTAAACAGATCTGTTTCTTTCCAGGCATTCAACAGAAAGATCCGCTGCGCAGTTTCTCCGATATGAAGAGCTTCCTTTGTATGCATATCGATACAGAAAGCACAGCCATTGATCTGCGATGCCCGGATCTTGATCAGTTCCTGCTGCCCCTTGGTGAGTTGCGTTGTTGCCAGGTAAGAAGAAAGTCCGAGCATCGCCTTGTAAGCTGCCGGCGCTACATGCTGAATATTGAATCTGGGTTCCATGTTCTTATTTTTTTGCTTTGCAATTTTGTTTGACAGCACAAAAATGAAGAGAAACGGGAAGAAAAAACTTAAGCTGGTTTAAGAAGCTAAAATGGGAAGGAGGGGAAAAGAGTCAGCCCTTCGAGAATCGGATCATCTACGCCTTTCAATCTTTCCCTGCTTTTCCTGCTTTCACTCTCTTCCCTCTCAGTTCGCTGAGGTACTCGGGAGTGAACCCAAGAAATGAGGCCAGGATCTTCTGCGGGATCCGTTGGACGAATTCGGGGTAAGTATTGCTGAAATGGAGATAGAAGTCTTCTTTTGAGAACTGGAAAATGTATTGTATCCGGGAGAGAGAGGCAGAGTAGGCCCTTTCGTAGATCATGCGGAAATAACGTTCCATAATGGGATGCATGGCCAGCATTTTCTCCGTGGAAGTCTTATCTATCGCGAGCAGTTCGCAAGGCTCGATGGCCTGGACAGTGAACGATGCGTTCCGGCTTTTATTGAAAGCTTCGAGATCTGTCATCCACCAATTCTCCAGGGCAAACTGGATGGTTTGTTCCGTACCGGCTTCGGTAAGAAAGAACATCCGCAAGCATCCCTTTACTACGAAATAATTGTACCTGCAATGCATTCCTTCCGTCACAAGGTCTTCTTTCTTCTTAGCCTGCACAGGCGTAAAAAAGCCGGCAACCGACTCAAGATCCTTTTTGCCGATGGATACATGCTTGCTGATGTGATTGATCAATTGGATGGACATGCGGTCGTTTGAGTTATCAGCCATAAAAATAGGCATTAAATTACAGCTTTATAGGTCCGGCCACTACCAGATCAATCGCTAACACGCGGCTGTAAATAAGAAAAAAAGACAAGCCAGTTATACTGTCTCTCTTTCACCCTTCCAATGGCCGCTTTAAAAATTAAAGTCCATTAATTTGGTGGACTAATAATTTTCTTTATTTTCGCATCATCGACGGAGATCTTTTAACTTATCAAGAAAGACGGAGGGATAGGCCCGATGATGTCTTGGCAACCTATATCGGTTGATAAAAGGTGCCAAATCCTACCCCGCATCTGATGCGGTGGGAAGATGAGATTGCTGCATATTCAATTCACCTTCGCAGGTGTGCCGGCTTCCTGGTATGTTTTACTCCCCGCCTTTAATACGTCCATTTTATAATTATCAAAAGGGAATCAATCAGTATGAGAAGCATTAAACAGATCGCTGCATTCACCCTGGCAACAGCAGCTTTTCTGCCAGCCATTGCGCAGCAACCGGAAGCAAAACCACAACCAAAACCAACAGGAAAGCCTTTAGAACTGACAGTTGACCTGGCATCTTTGAAGTATCCGGTAGAGAAAGTCTTCTTCACGTATTATAATACCACGACCAAATTCCGGTTCACGGATAGCGTATCCCTTACGCCTGAAAAAAAATCAGTCGTATTCAAATCGTTGCTGGACGAACCCATTCTCGCACAGCTTCGTGTTGTGGCAGTAAAAGATGAAACCGTGAAAGCCCGACCTTCTTTTAACCGGGATAATTTCAGTCTTTATATTGAACCAGGAAAGCTGAAAGCTGTAGCGGGTGATTCATTGGGCGCAACCGTGGTTACCGGTTCCAATTCCAACAAAGATTATGAAGCATTAAAGAAACAGGTAGCTTCTTATGATGAGCGTTTTTCTAACTTATATGCCGACCTGAGCGCCACCCGTAAAGCAAAGGATTCGCTCGGCGGCGTGGAGATCAGAAGGCAGGTAGATGCATTGCAGGAAGAGCTCAATGAAAAAGTGTATAAAGAATTCGTAAAAGCAAATGGCAAAAAGTCTCCTGTGGCGATTTATGCACTTGCCCAATATACCGGCTATTCAATAGATGCCGGAAAAGCACAGCCGGTGTATGATCTGCTGGGCGCTTCCGTAAAAAAACTTCCGGCAGGCATCGCCTTCCAGAACAGGATCAATATTGCGCGCGAACTCGAGATCGGCAAACCCGCGTTCGCCTTCACACAAAATGATACTTTAGGAAACCCGATCAGTCTTGCTTCTTTTAAAGGCAAATATGTACTGGTTGATTTTTGGGCGAGCTGGTGCGGCCCATGCCGTGCAGAAAATCCTAATGTAGTGTTGGCTTATAATAAGTTCAAGGATAAAGATTTCACCGTACTGGGTGTATCGCTCGATCGCCCCGGCGCGAAAGAGAAATGGCTGAAAGCGATCCATGACGACCAACTGACATGGACGCATGTCTCCGATCTGAACTTCTGGGATAATGAAGTGGCGAAACTTTATGACGTTAAAGCTATTCCACAGAATTTCCTTCTTGACAAAGACGGCAAGATCGTTGCCAAGAATGTACGTGGTGAAGAATTACAAACAACCCTGGAAGAAATTATCAAATAGTCGCCTGACGAATCGGCAACAGAAGAGTGTTTTAGTACTTACCCATTTAGCAGTTATTTTTTGAAAAGAAGCGGCCCCATTCCTGGGGCCGCTTTACTGTTTATATAAACACGCTCTTAAAATTTACCCTTCATATGATCAAGTCCCCATGCCGCCATAGCGTTGATCATCGGCATCATACCTCTGCCTGCCGGGCTCAGCCTGTAAGTAACAAAAGGCGGCACCACAGGCTTTGATTCCCGTACTACCAGCCCATCCGCCTCGAGCTGTTTCAAATGCTGGATCAGCATCTTCTCCGTAACTGCCGGGATCGCTTTCTTTAATTCATTATAACGCTTATCACCCGATGAAAGATGATAAATGATGATCGGCTTCCAGTAGCCGCCGATCATTTCCATTACATACGAAACCGGACATTGCTGGATCGCATACTGTTTGTTCTCCTGTATTGTTGACGCTTCTTTGATCTTTGCCATATCACTTACTTCAGGGTAAGTACTTGTCTAAAAGTAAGTACAAAGATAACTTTGTTCCCGGAAATCAAAACACATTCAACATGAAATTTACACTTACAGGTTCCCTCGGGAATACAGGCAAGCCACTGGCAGAACAATTAGTAAAAGCAGGTCACACTGTTACGATCATCACAAGCGATGCAGCAAAAACAGCTGCCATCGCATCTATCGGTGCAACGGCGGCCGTTGGGTCAGTTACGGATGCCGCCTTTCTCACGAACGCATTCACCGGTGCTGACGCAGTATTTGCAATGACCCCTCCCAACCTCGGCGGTAGCAATATCATCAGCAATACGACAGAAGCTGGTAAGTCATTCGCTGAAGCCATCAAAAAATCAGGCGTAAAAAAGGTGGTGATGCTTAGCAGCATTGGCGCTGACCTTCCTTCGGGCACAGGACCGATCGCCGGTCTGTATAATATTGAACAACTATATAACCAACTTGATGGCGTTGCTGTCACATTTCTTCGAGCCGGATATTTCTATCTCAACTTCTATAATGACATACCGGTGATCCGCGCCTTAGGCATCATGGGAGCGAACTATCCTGCAGCAACGAACCTGCCTCTTGTCCATCCTTCAGACATCGCAGCCGCGGCAGCAGAAGAATTGCAACAAGCTTCAACCGGTAAAAAGATCCGCTACGTGATCAGTGATATCACAACAGCGGAACAACTGGCTGCAACATTAGGAAAAGCTGTGGGCAAAGAAAATCTCCCCTGGGCAGAAATGACCGATGAACAATTTCTCGGAGCACTCACACAGGCGGGGTTACCGGCAGAACTGGCCGGACTATATACAGAAATGGGAAAAGGTTTCCGTGAAGGCCGCATCCCGGCTCACTTTATAAAGGAGGGTTCTCCCGTTGAAGGAAAGATCAAGCTGGCAGATTTCGCAAAAGAGTTCGCTGCGAAGTATTGACATTGGTACATCCGTTAACTGGCCGAGGGCCGATGACCGAGGGCCCACTTCAGAAGGGTTGAATAACAAATTTGCTCTGCCCCCGAAAGCAGTCTCAACCCAAGTCTGTTGCAAATGGACCATCGGTCATCGGTCATCGGCCATTACTTTTCTATAAATGGCAAGCCGATCCGTTATTTTTCAGATATATTTATCCGCAAATAACGTCCCACAGCGATGAGTATCGGCCAACAAATCCTTTTTCTGATCAGCGCTCTTGGCGCACTGAATGGCATCCTGTTAAGCCTGTACCTGTTGTTACGTAAAAAGCAGCGATCCCTTCCCGCGATCCTGTTAAGCGTAATGCTGCTTGCGATCAGCGTACGGATCGGTAACACTGTGTTTGTATATTTTAACAACGATCTGTCTACATTGTATTTGCAGGTTGGTCATTCCGCTGCATTTTTTATCGGCCCCGCTGTATACTATTTTTTCCAGGCTGCTCTCAATAAATCAACAACAGGCCTTTCTTCCTCCGCCAAACTTACCTGGGCTATATTCGGCGCAGTCGTTGTGATCGGCGGACTGGTATTTCCTTACACCGAAAGAACGCCATTCTGGTGTACCATTATTCCGTACATCGTTTATGCACAATGGGCTTTCTTTTTGATCGCAACAGGCATCTTGCTAAAGTCTGTATTGCAGCGCCTGCTTTCCCGCGAGAGTACTTTAAATACAACGGAGAAATTCTGGATGATGCTGTATGGCGGGAATTGCGTCATCTTCCTCTCCTACCAGCTTTCCATGACGGGGATCTTCTCCGGACTTTGCCTTGCTGGTGCGATGGCATTTTCTGTGATCCTTTTTGTAACGCTCTTTTACTATCTGTATGGAATGGAAATGGAGAACATCCTGCAGATCCCCGAAGCGGCACGTACGAAGACCATTAAGAAAACGATCGCAGATGCAGATGCAAGCCTATGGGTAAGAAAACTGGAAGCCATACTTGCTGAAAAAGAACTTTATAAAGATCCCAATCTGAAGATCGGCGAGCTGGCTCAAAAGATCAGTATCACGGGACACCAGTTATCTCAGCTATTGAATGAACATTTAGGAAAGAATTTTTCTTCTTACATCAACGAATACCGGATCCATGAAGCATGTAAACTGATTGCGACCGACGACCGGCTAAGTTTCGAAGCGATCGGGTACGAAGTGGGCTTTAATTCAAAATCGACTTTCTATACCTCCTTCAGAAAAGTGACAGGGACCACCCCGGCTTTGTTCAAGGAAAAGCTTTCGGCAGCCGGCCCGGCATAAGAATAAGGGAACGGTCGAACGCCGGCAAGGTCACAACGTGATCACCTTCGTAATCATTCTTTGCGTTCTCTGCGATCCTTTGCGGCCATGGCGTTACTCCTACGCCACTCTCGCAGCATACATTCCCCGGAAAAATAGAAGCTCCAGCGTCCGGTTTTATAATTCCGTACTCCTGATTTTCAATCCCTAAACTCTTCCGATCGCATTCACCAATAGGTTTGCTCAAAACCCAAACGGTGAAAATCATCCCCTTCTTTACGCTATCGATCATTGCTCTTTTTTGCCAGTCGAATAGCCTCGCTCAATCCGTTACCTGGTCAGGCCGCCTATTTGATGCTTACACCCGGCAACCCATTCCGTTCGCAACGATCCATCTTTCTTCAAAGAGCAATGTGTTAACCAATCAGATTTTTACTGCCGACTCCACCGGCCGGTTCCCGATCACCAATATTCCCGAAGGAATTTATCAACTGCAGATCACAGCCGTTGGCTATGTGAACGGCAGTATCGAGATCAACACCGGGAAAGTGATCGACAGCATTTTCCTGGACCCGGATAACCGGTTGCTGGAAGGCGTGACCGTCACCAGCGAACGCCCCTTTTTTCAGCGCAAGGGCGACAAACTGGTCATGCCCGTTTCCGGCAACCAGCTTTTTAAAACCTCCGCCAGCGCGCTGGATATTTTCAGGAAGATCCCCGGGATTTCCGTTGGTGGTGACGGAAACATCCTTGTGGAAGGCCGGAACAGCCCCGGGATCTTCATCGATGGCAAACCGATCCCTATGAGCGCCGAAGAAATTCAGAACTACCTGTCAACGCTTAACCCTGAAATGATCGCTTCCATTGAATTGATCACAAATCCACCTGCCCGGTACGACGGCGAATACAAAGCCATTATCGATATAAAACTAAAACGCGATCTTAACCTGGGCCTCAAAGGCAATATAACAGGTACGGTTCAACGAAATCAATACACGTACGCAGAACAGAACCTGCTGCTTACTTATAAAACAAAAAAGATCGCGTATACATTGCGGGGGAATTATGCTGCCGGTAAAAAGATCTACCGGTATCGTGCAAGGCAGCATTTATCCGACAAAACAATTCTTTCCACCAGGACGTACACGCCCAACAGCAATAACAATTTCAACTACCAGTTTGCTGCAGATTACAGCATTAACAAAAATCACCAGGTAGAACTTCAGGTCCGGCAATTCATGGTTGACAGGGAACAGCGATCACGTAATACGCTCTTCGCGACAGATCCAACGGAAACCCAGGTTGTCTTAAATACCCATACCGTCAATGCGGCGACACCAAGGCAAAACAATTACGGGGCAAACCTTAACTATTCCGGAGCCTTCGGCAAAACAGCGCTGCAGTTCCTCGCTACCTGGCTTGACATACGCAACCGACAACAGGAGGACATTCAAAGTCGCCAGACAGCGGGAAGTCAACTGATCAGCCACTGGATAACCCTGCTTAAAAATAATATTACGATCAGGACCGCACAGGCAGATCTCTCCCGAGAAACTTTCGGTGGAAGGATCAGCTGGGGAGGAAAATTTGCTTTCACTACCACAAAGAATGACCTGCGTTATGATACGCTTAATAGTTCCGGCTATTTTGTACCGGATGCGGGTCGCTCCAATAACTTCACCTATGATGAATACATCAGCGCTGCCTATTTACAGTACGAGCGCACGCAAAACAATTTCACTTATTCAGCAAGTATCCGTGGTGAGCAAACTAACAGCACAGCCAACTCAATCACCAATCAGCAGATCACGAAACGATCTTACCTGAACCTGTTGCCTTCATTAAGCATTACGTATACAAAAGACCAACAGCAATATCATTTTTCCTTTACCCGCCGGATCACCCGTCCAACATTTACTCAATTGAATCCGTTCCGGTTTTACCTGAGCCCGTTGAACTATCATGTAGGAAATCCCCTGCTACAGCCATCAAAAACGAGTTCATTTAATATTGGCTACAGTTATAAAACATTCTCTGCTAGAATATCCGGTGGCAAAGAAACCGATCCGCTGAACAGGTATCCGGAATACAATGACACTACTCATGTGCTTGAATACCTTGGACGAAATCTGCCATACAATCACTTCGGCAATGCAGAACTCAGTTATGCGTTCTCCCTCACAAAATGGTGAAAGCTGAATCATACCCTTAATATTTTTTATAAAAAAGAATTGACACCGTACCACGACAAAACATTTGCTATTGGTATCTGGGAGTATATGATCAATGGAAGCCAGGTTTTCAGTCTGCCCCGCTCTTTCAATTTCGATCTTACTTACAAGTATCAGTCAAAAGGAGGAAATGGATTATACCGATACAAGTCATATTTCTTCATCGATATGGGCTTGCAGAAGACATGGATAAACGGCAGGCTGAATACGCGTATTAATTACTATGACATCTTTAATGATTTCGAAGTGTATTATATCTTCAGAGAAAAACAGATCATCAATAACGAACTGGCACATTGGTTCGGCACGAGCAGGGTCGCAGTTTCCATCAGCTATTCGTTTGGGAATTCGACTTATAAAAGCAGGCAGGGAAGGCGGGTTGAAGAAGAAGGAAGGACGGGTTTGCAGCAGTAAATAGAGAGGCAACTATAAGTTGAGAAGGGTATCCGACCTGGATAGTGTAGGAGTATCGCAGAGAACGCAAAGAGCCGCAGAGGACGCAAAGAAATAACTTAGCGAACTTTGCGGCT
>JBEVKW010000190.1:0-6537 GCA_040509495.1 Chitinophagaceae bacterium
TCATGCACCTGCAATTGCTGAATGATCTTTTCATTTGCCGCCTTGCTGAGATACGTACCGCCATCCATCACAATGTTGATCGCGTCAATCAGTTCAGGCGCTTCCATATTCTTCAACAAATATCCATTACCTCCTTTACGGATAAACTGGGTAATGATCCCGGCTTCGTTAAGAGAGGTCAATCCAAGGATCTTTACCGTCTTGTTCTTTCCACGGATCAGTTCACAGATATGCAAACCATCCATATCCGGAAGATTAATATCAAGCAGGATAACATCCACCGCCGGCTGTTCTTCCAGAAACTCCAATGCTTCTTTTCCAGACCGTGCGGCACCTGCGATGTTAAGCCAGGATTCATGCTGCACCATCATCTTCACTCCATCGATAACAAGCGGGTGATCATCTACTATTAAGATCTGTATCATGTAAACAAATTAGCTATTTGATGTCAGAAATCCATCGCTACCCCTTTCAACTGTTGAAACATCACGAAACAAGTGGGATCTCGATCGTCACTGTAGTCCCGATATCTTTTTGCGAATCGATCGAAACATGCCCATGCAGGTAATTCACACGGCTTTTGATGGTTTCCATCCCCATGCTTCTGCGTCCGGATACCTGTTCTGCATCAAAACCTTTTCCGTTATCTTCCACAACAAGACTCAGGCGTTCGTTATCCTGATTGATCTGAACCAACGCCTCCGTTGCGCCCGAGTGTTTAACAATATTATTGCAAAGCTCCTGCACAATCCGGAACAACATGATCTCTGCTGATGCCTCCAACCGTTGCTCCATTCCATATCCTTCAAATTTCACCTGCAGGTCTTTTCCCGCGCTTACATTATTGCAAAGGTCTTTCAATGCCTGCGCCAGTCCCATCTTCATCAGCACCTCCGGCATCATATTGTGTGCAACCTTGCGCAATTCTTCTGCTGCATTGTTGATCAATTCGCCGGTTTTTGTATAAAGAGGGTTTTCTTTTATGGAAGGCGTTTCATGATGAAGCGAACTGTAATACATTCTTACGGTAGACAACAAGCCGCCTACGCCATCATGCAGGTCACGCGCCACGCGTGTGCGTTCTGTTTCCTGCCCATTCACCATCGATTGAAGTGAACTGATCTGCTTTTCTTTCTCCATCGTTTTCAGCCTTTCCTCCAAAAGCGCTGATCTTTCCTGCTCGAACTTTTGTTTGTTGCGGAAGTTCCTTCTGACAAGATAGAACATGATCAGCAATGCGAGGATCAATCCTGCGGCCGCTAGGATCGTCATATTACGTCGCGTGATCTGGTAATTCTTATCCGTTTCTACCTGTTGCAATCGAAGGATCTCATTCTCTTTTTTATTCGTTTCATATTGCACTTCGAGATTGGAAGTGTAGTTCCTGATCTCACTGTTCAGGATACTGTCATTCATCAGCGAATGATCAAGCAGGTGTGTATATGCTTTATGATAGTCGCGCGTAGAATCATACAACGAGCTCAACGATAAGGAAAGATTTTTGATCGCCACTCGGTTGTTATGTTTTTTAGCAAGCTCCATTCCTTTGGTCAGGTGTTCCCGTGCCTTACCGAAATCTCCTGTTAAATAATAACATTTTCCTATTGAATTATGGTGATTCGCCACCTGGAACGGGTCTCCGATCTTCTCCGCTTTATCCAGCGCGGTCTGAAAATAGTTACGCGCGTTTGCATAGTTTTCCCTGGCAAAATAATAGCCGCCTACTGCGCTGTAGATCTCGGCGGCAAGTCCGGGCTGACTGGTCGTATTGGCAAAATCAAGTGCGCGTTTGATATAAGAAAAAGCCTCATCATATTTCCGGAGATAAGCCAGGTCAGTAATAAGGCCCTGCAAAGCAAAACCGATACCGAGCGTGTCTTTCCTTAGCTCTACAATCGCCAATACCTTTTTCCCCTGTGCTACCGCCTTTTCATAATTCTTCGTTACCCCTAACACGGCTACCAGGTTTTGATAGGCCAGTAATGAAGACGAAGTGTCTTTTGCCTGATCAAATAATTCCGCTGATTTGGAGAAGTTGGAACTGGCTGCCCAGTAATTCCCCTGCTTGAAATTCATCGAGCCCCAGGCATTCTGCACTTTGGCCAGATCCCTGACGATGTTCTTCTTTTCAAATCCTCTTTCGGCAATTCTTATGAACGAATCGGCCAATGGATATTTTCCTTCATCAACATAAGAGATGCCGAGAAGGTAAGCGCTGCGTGCGGCGCCATAATCAAACTTTACTTTTTGAGCAAGCGTGTAAGCCTGCTGAAGGAAAACGATCGATTTGGGAAGATCAGTGTTGGCATACGCGTTGCCGAGATCGATGAGCAGATTGACTTTCGAACTATCTTCTTTTTTGCCTTTCAACTGAGACTCCAACTGATCGGGGTCAGACTGAGCGTGAGCAGGTGTGGAGTACAGGGCGAATACTAATAAGGAGCAGAGTATAAATCGAGCCATAATATTTATGATTGCAACTGGATCAAATTTGATTGGCGTATAAGTAACGCGGCGGCGAGCCGCAGCGGACGCACCGTTTACCTTACGAAAGACTGATTTTGTTGCGATCGTCGCGGTTCGCCGCGTCCGCCGCGTTACTTATACGCCAATCAGGCTTAGGAAAGTCATTGCTTATGCCCACAATATAGAGAACAATTCTCCAACCCTCCTACCCATTTTTAGGTATTTCAGCCCCCACTAATTCACGAATCACTGGTATTGATCCACCCCTGCTCCGCCGGTAGTTTTGACCCATCAAATCAATCAACATGCAATACCTCCGCCAGCTCTCTTCCATCCTGCTACTGCTTATTGCAGGAAGCCTTGCCGCCCAGGAAGAGCAAAAGACAGATCGTGTTACGCCAAAGGAATTTTCCATTCCCGCCACCCCGATATTCGATCTGATGGGCGTAACCACCGCGCAGGTGAACCGCACTTCAGACATCAAGGATTTTAAGGTGGACTGGTCGTTCAAATCCTGGAAACTTAATCCCAACCTCGCCATCCAGGCTCAACCTGTGTGGGAACTCCTTTACAATCGCAAGAACCTCGAGAAATACCAGGAAGCGTCTCCTTTCATGCGCAGGCTTGCTTCGGTGGATCTGTCTGTCGGTTCTGTGCAGGATGAAAATACCGACCGCCGGATCGGCTTCGCCTTAAAGATGAACCTCCTGAAATCAAAAGATCCGCTGATGGCAAAAGAACTCTATGCAGGTATCAGCGATCAATATAATGCAGAAAAGAAAGAACTGGAGGAAACACTGAAAATATTAGAACATCAGCTTGACACAACTACCAACGTTCTTTCAAAACCAGACCTCCGCAGCCAGATCCTTTCAACACAAGAGCAACTGAACTCGATCAATTCAAGACGCAATGCAGAGATCAACTCCCGCGCAAAGGTTTTTATCAATGAGAACTGGAACGCCTCTTCGCTTGATTTCGCCATCGGCAAAGTGAATTCCTATATACAGGACAGTGCAGGAACACTGAAAAGCCTCCGCAAAAACCGCAGCACCGCATTCGGCGCCTGGCTGAACGGCAGCGTTGGCCTGGGGAAATACTGGCTCCTTTCCGGCTTGCTGCGCAGCAGCTGGTATGAAGAAGAACTGAATTTCCTGATGACGGATAATGACACAGGAGAAGAAGTTTCGCAGAAAGCCTTTGCAAAGAATAAACTGTTCACCATGGGTTTCAACCTCCGCTACGGAAGCCCGGTATACACCTTCTTCTTTGAATTCCTGTACGAAAAGAAAAGTTTCAAATCTGCCGCTGCGGCACTCAAGGAAACATTTACGCCAGCCTCCAACTTCGAGATCATCGAACCAAGTGTTGCCTGGGATGTGGTTCACCCAAACAGTGTAAGTATTGGGGGCGACTGGCGGATCAGCCGCAGCGTTGTCATCAACTATGGCATGCGTTGCGTATTTGATAAGAACTGGAAATTTCAAACATTCACCCCCATCGCCACCATTGCGTGCATGATGAGATAAATTAAATACCATGCTACCCATCCTATTGATCTTTCTGAATTCTATTTCGCTTAACGACCCACCACTGCAGGATAAACAATTGCAACCCAACGAAGCTGTTGTGGTAAAAGTGAAAGCAAACGAAGCGCATAACCGGACAAGCGTTCAACTGCAAAAAGGACAACTATACGAGATCACGGCCACAGGGCAATGGAAAGACGGCACCTGCGCCGCAACGGATGCGGCCGGATTCAAAGCCAGTGATTGCAATAGTCCGCAAGCAGGAGTCGACCTTGGATTATCCAGCATGGAAGCACTAAAGCGGGATAAGAGTTCAAACTGGCTTTGCCTGACCGGCAGCATTTATAATCAGACATCGAACAGTTTTGAAAACATCTTGCCCGACCAGCAATTCAGCATCGGCAGGTCGGCGAAGATCAAGCCCGCTGTCAATGGTAAACTGGTTCTTTTCGCCAATGATATTGTATCCGGGTACGGAAATAACACAGGGCAGTTAACAGTCACGATCAAACGCATTCAATAATCAAAAACTAATCATTAAACCAGCAAACATGAAACAAACACACGTAGTTCTTCTCGCCACCTGCCTGCTATCCGGCCTATCGGGGATCAGTCAGCATAAAATTGCACAAACCAGGGCGCAGTTACTGAAACCTTCTCCTGCATCAAAACTGAACTGGTATGCCACTGCCATGACGAAGCTGACGTTAAAAGGCAGCAGCAACTCAGGCTCTGCCGTACTGTCTACCAGAACGGAATCCGGTAACAGAACCGAGATCGGCATTGGATTGACCGGCTCAGAAGATGGCTTCACTCCAAACGGTAACACGCGGCAGGAAACAGGTGGCAACGCTGTATGCACCTATCAGCCAATGCGTGTAAATTATGTAACCTCGCGTGATTTTAACCTGTTCGATGAAAATGCAGGCATTTACCCGGGTCAGTTTTTTACGGTCAATTCAATTTTAAATAATTCTTTTGCTGCGGCAACAACACCTCAGAGAAAAAATTACCAGATAGGGATCAGCATCTTCAATCCCAATAACCCGGGACCTGGCTTTCTGACTATAGAAGATCTGACGAGAAGCCCTTTGCCTGAGATTCAACGCCAGTTACTGGCACCAAGTTTCGGAGCGGCTATTCCCGCACAGGGAGTATTAGACATGTCGGAGATCACCTCTACTGCCATGCTGAAAGCCAAATTTGAAACAAGCTCAGGCATCTTTCTGCCATTACAGGAATTGGGCATCCCTGCGGAGATCACCGCCGGCTTCCAGGGATCAGGCAATACAAGTAATACAACCCGGAAGAAAGTATATATGCTGAACTTTATTCAACCTATGTACACGCTCAGCGTTCTTACTAACCACAACCAGCTTTTCCAGTCGCCAAATTCACACACTGGCTTAACCAATGCAGGTTATGTGGAATCTGTAACCTATGGCAGAAGGGTTGTGATCCTGATCTCTTCCACATCAAGTCTCTCGAGAGTAAAGGCGGCAATGAGTGCAGCAATAAGCGCAGAGATCAATGGAACAGAAGCTGCGGATATCGAAGTTGGCTCAAAGGTAAGTGGAGAAACATCAGCATCGCTACGGGAAGTTGCTACAACCTTTCATGCGCAGATCTATGGAGGCGAAGGCCGCTATGCGAACGCGATCTTCAGCAACATACTGGAGTTCCGGGATGCATTCAAACAATACATTAACTCCAGTTCCGCCAGCAGATTCACCGCAAACACAACAGCATTGCCTTTGCATTATACTATCAGGAGGATTTCTGATGACGCATTGCTTTCTGTTCGTTCTATCGGAAACTATGATGAATTGGTTTCCTGCAATACTTCCAATTTCAAGGTGGAGATCCAATACAAAGGATTCACGGTAAACAAAGTGGTGGAATTGTTCCCGGATAGTGAAGAAGACATCTATGGAGATTTTTCTTTGCAAAGCATTACGACCAACGGCAGCACCAGTAGCAAAAATTTGAAAATAAAAAGCATTCCCAAGAGCAACGCAATCTCTAAAGGAGCGAACAAAACAGATGATGACGACATCACTGTTATGGCTATGAACAATATCAGCGAGACAAACCTGAAAGCAACAACACTGAATTTTTCCCAGGATATCCATGATTGGGAGCCGGCACATGAACCAACGTACAAACCTGAATCATCCGCTGAGCTGAAATTCAACTTTGCCAATGAAGCGGATGATATTTCAAGAATGACGCCGGGCTCTTCTAAAACTTTTACAAAGAATATCAAGCTTATCGAGTCTGGGCCGCTTGGAGAGTCGAAGATCACTTTGCTTGTGAAGATCAGGGTAACGAAGAGTTAAGATAATTCGAGAGCCGTAGGTTCCCGCAGATTTACGCAGAGAGAAAGCAGATACGCAGATAGAACTCTAAAACGGAGTAATATCTGCGTATCTGCGTTTTATTTTCTGCGTAAAGCTGCGGGAAACCATTCAGCCATTTTCTCCCTCAGAAAAAAACATTTAGAATTTGTTTTTTCCCCATTGTGTTCAGCAAGGCTTTCCTG
>JBEVKW010000191.1:0-10908 GCA_040509495.1 Chitinophagaceae bacterium
ACCGTTCAAACCTACCAAACCTATGGAACTTACCAAACCTGCCAAACCTCTCACCCCCCTCAAATTAGATCGTCCCGGTAAAGAATAATTCGAATACCTTTGAAACACATCAAAAAGAAAGTACCTCATGCTAAAGTCCATGACCGGATTTGGGAGAGCCGAAAAAAATGCCGGAGATAAAACCTTCCTTGTAGATATCAAATCTCTGAATGGTAAGCAATTTGAACTGCAGCTCAGGCTTCCCGCCATGTTAAGGCCGTTTGAATTTGACATCCGCCGTTTGCTTTCAGAAAGACTGGGGAGAGGTAGTGTTGACTGTACCATCAGTTTGAAAGATACCGGCAGTTCGAAACCGGTTACGATCAATACAGATCTTGCGAAAGCGTATTATAAACCGCTGGCTGAGCTTTCAGCTGCACTCAACCTTGATCCGTCTCATATCCTGAGTACACTGGTAAAGCTTCCCGAAGTGATCACGCCGAGCGCCGAAACGCTAAACGATAAAGAATGGGGTGAGCTGCAGCAGATCATTAACCTGGCGATCGACAACCTCAATGCGCACAGAATTGATGAAGGCAGATCACTGGAGGCCGACCTTTTGTCGAGGATCAATAATATCACTGCACAACAGCAGGAAGTGATCCGCCTGGAACCTTTACGTCAGCAAAAGATCCGTGAAGGACTGGTGAAACTGCTGGAAGAACAGGTCGGTAAAGATGCTTATGATGCCAACCGCCTGGAACAGGAGTTGATCTATTATATAGAGAAGATCGACATCAGCGAGGAGCAGGTACGTCTTAAAAACCATTGCGACTATTTCAAAACGCTGCTGGATGAGGCAGAGGAATCAAAAGGAAAGAAGCTGTCATTCATTCTCCAGGAGATCGGCCGCGAGATCAACACTACCGGCTCCAAAGCCTATGATTCTACCATTCAGAAATGTGTAGTGCTGATGAAAGACGAACTCGAAAAAGCCAAAGAACAGGTGCTTAACGTTCTTTAATAAGTATATAAAAGGGAAAGGGAGTTCGTAAAATTCCCTTTCCCTCTTTCTCTTCTTAGCTTAGCTTTGTTAAAATTTGACCATTGAAAAAGCGTTTCCCTCTTTACCTGGTTGCCGCACTTTTAACCGGTTTGCTTTACAGTTGTGCCACGATCGATCTGTATGAGAAAACAGTGGCTATTCCCGATCATGCCTGGAAAAGCAGTTTCAAACCAGGGTTTGATTTTACCATCAAAGACACTTCTGCTTCGTATACCGTCTTCCTGGTATTAAGGCATAATGAGAAATACAGCTTCAGCAATATTTATCTCAACCTTTATGTGAAGGGGCCAGGGCAGGACTCTACCCTCAAGATCCAGAAGGAGCTTACTCTTGCCACGAATGAAAAAGGATGGCTTGGAAGCGGAATGGATGATATCTATGAGCACCGGATCGCGATGGCAGCGCCTCAAAGCCTCAAAGCGGGCAACTATACCTTTACACTGGAACAGATCATGCGTGAAGATCCGCTGGAGAATGTACTGGATGCTGGCATCCGGCTTGAAAAGAAACCCTAAATTATGGCCGACAGTAGCCGAAGACAGATAAAAAGGGCCACGTTTATTTACTGGCTGATGTTAAGCTACATCGTTGTAGCGCTTATCTGGTGGTTCATTTCGCTGGAAAAACAAAACCATGCGCTGGCGGACTTCCGCATCAAACAACTGAATGCAACCATCGATTCTGCGATTTCACCGTCTTTTTATCACAAAGAGTTAGTACAAATCGATTCCGCGAGAAACAGATCGAGGATCATGCACCTTAGCGAAGGCTTGTTCTTTCTCGCACTCATCATCATCACGGCCGTTTTTGTATTCCGTTCCGTACGACGTCAGTTCAGGCTTCAGCTACAACAGCAGAACTTTATGATGGCCGTTACGCACGAACTGAAAACGCCCATCGCGGTTGCCAGGCTTAACCTTGAGACGATGCAGAAGTATACACTCGAGCCGGAAAAGCAAAAAAGGCTGATCCGCACTACGCTGGAGGAAACTGCCCGGCTGAATTTTTTAACGAATAATATCCTGATCTCCTCTCAGCTCGAAGGTGGCCGCTATTCTTTCTCCAAAGAAGAGCTCGACCTTTCTGATCTGCTGAAAGACTGCCTGCAGGATTTCCGTAACCGTTTCCCGGACCGTACATTCAATGGAGAGGTGGAAGCAGATGTTGATGTAAAAGGAGACGCTATGCTATTGCAGATCCTCATCAACAATTTGCTCGAAAACGCTATCAAGTATGCACCACGCGAAAGCCCGATCAAAGCGACGCTCACCAGGAATGGCAAGATTGTACGCCTGAATGTAGCAGATGAAGGCCCGGGCATCCCCGAAGAAGAGCGGAAGAAGATCTTCGAGAAATTTTACCGCATCGGGAACGAATCCACCCGCAAGACCCAGGGCACGGGTCTGGGTCTGTATCTTTGCAGCAAGATCGCCCATGATCATAATGCGGACATTTCGGTGACAAACAATATCCCGCATGGAGCTAATTTTGCAGTCACATTTAACCCTTAAGAGAGGTTATGAGCGACGATAAGAAAACATCAATACTACTGGTAGAAGACGAAGAGAACCTCCACGAGGCATTAAAGCTGAACCTGGAATTAGAAGGCTATGATGTTACATCCGCTTTCGATGGTGCTGCCGCCTTCAAAGCTGTTGAAACCGAATACTTCGATCTGATCATACTTGACGTGATGCTACCTGAAATGGATGGCATCAGCGTTGCCGAAAGCATCCGCATCGGAAATAATGAAGTACCGATTCTCATTCTCAGCGCTAAGAACTCAAGCGCAGACAGGGTACTCGGTCTGAAAAAAGGAGCCGACGATTATCTCACCAAGCCTTTTAATCTAGAAGAGCTTTTACTCCGCGTACACAAGCTGATCAATAAGAACAAGAAGCTGCAGGATAAATCATCTGTCGGCAACAGCTATACGTTCGGCAATAACCTGATCGACTTCAAGGCACAGGAAGCCACCACCCATACCAATGGAAAAATTCAGCTGAGCAAAAAAGAAACCATGCTGCTGAAACTACTGATCGAAAACAAGAACGAAGTGGTACCGCGCGAAAAGATCCTGCAGGCTGTTTGGGGGTATAATGTTTATCCCACAACACGCACGATCGATAACTTCATCCTGAACTTCCGGAAATACTTTGAGGAAGACAGCCGGAACCCAAAGTATTTTCATTCGGTGAGAGGTGTAGGTTATAAGTATTCGGAATGAGCGCCCTGGTCGTTGTCCGCTGTCGTTACCGATTGACCGGCTGTAACCGAAGCCTGCTTTTCTTTTTCGGCAACCTCAAACAATCTTCAACTACGAAGCATTCGCCGTGATCTTCAGCATTACACTTCTTGCTTCATCCAGCAATTTTTGTTTATCTGTGGTTGATATTGCACCGGTGAACAGGCCGGTTTCGCACGCATCCAGTATGTGCAGGATCGATTGCTGATCTGCCACGGCAACATGACGCGATTCAAGCGCTTGCGTCAGTGATCGCTTATTCATCAAACTACCTGTCAATTCAAATTGCTGACTGGCGAATTCCCAGACCGCCTTACGCAATGCAGTGTAGAAGGAACTATCGTCTGCCTGTAACAATATAGTCACCGGTTTCAACAATTCTGTAATGCCCGCGCGTGGTGCTGCAGTAACGGGCTGTTCGACCGGCGTTCTTTTTACTCCCCGTTTTCGATGCAGGACCAATACCGCTATTAATAAGCAGGCCGCGAGACCTGTACCGATCCATACTTTCAGCGGAACCGCCGGGGCTGATTGTGTGCCGGCGACGTCGGATTTCATGTCAACAGCTGCGTCTGTTCTGCTGATCCTGATAACAAGAGGACTGGTGGAAGCTGTTCTATAACGATTGCTGTCGGGATCAAAAAAGCAAACACTGATGGCAGGAATTGTATATTCTCCGGGTTTGGTAGATATAAACCGGAAACGGAATACGCGTTTACCTTCCAGGGGAGATACTTCTTTATGAAGCGTGTCCACGATCTCCGGCGCAAAACCTTCCATGTTGGCAGGCCAGTTGATCACCGGCGCGGCCAGTTGAAGGAAGTTACCTTTGCCGGCAATCGTCACCAACAGATCTCCTTCTTTATTGGTGCCGATCTCTTTTCTCTCCAGCTCCGCAGAGATGCTGAACTTTCCGGTGGCACCATTGAATGAAGCGGGTTTATTCGTGTCTGGCAAAGCAGTTACTTTGACCGTTACCGGTTCTGTGCGCATGCTGGTTTCGCCGAGCTTGAATCCCGGCTTTGAAAACAACTCGTCTTCCGTTGGCATCACTCCTTCGACGATTTCCTGTTCCGTCCTTTTAACTACTGAACTGGTAGAAAATTCCACTTTATTCTGAACCTCCATCGGATCGATGGTAAAGGTGCCCGCGCTTAAAGGATACAATTGTACTTTCCTGATGGTATGCACTTCAAACTTTTTCCCGTTCACCACTTCTGTTTCGGTGATGTGATCACCAAGCCCAATCATCTCCTGGATCGCGAAGCCATAGAAGCCTGGATTCTTTACAATGTCTGAGCGGGAATTAAGACGGGAATACAATTTGAACGTAGCAGTAACCGGTTGGCCAACGTAACATGTTTTGCGGTCTACCGACACCTTCATGAAAATATTCTTCCGCATTTTTTCGACTGGGTCTTCCCCGGGAGCGAGATACGTTCCTTCAGCTGGCGGAAGTTTATCAGAAAGGATCCCTCTTGCTATTGCCGTTGCTTTACTGATCACCTGTAATGACACCGCCTGGCTACGCACCATCTGCCCGCGTACTTTCACACTGGCCCCGGGAATAGCATACAGTCCCTCCCTGGAAGCTGCAAGGGTAAAGGTGATGTTCTTCACTTTAACAGCGCCGTTATCTCCGTACGTAACTCCGCCATAGGCGTGCGGGCCGCTGATCACACGGAAGTGTTTGAAATCCGGTTGAAAAAAATCTGCTTCCGACCCATCATCTTCCAGCACATACTGCACCTGGAATGACTCTCCCACAACGACCGGACCCTGTGTTACGATCGTTTTCAATGATACCTGTGCATTTACCATGCAGAGGATCATTAGTGCGGAAATAAGCAGCAGGCCCTTTTTCATATCTTATAAAAATAGACTCAGATATGCTAAAGTTATTCTAAAATAGGAGGAATGGTGGCAGCGATTGAACGTAATGTTGAGGTTTGAGCCTGGCTGGCGCAGTGCAATGTCCGAAGACGCGCTAAAGATCCCCCAGCTGTGGCCGGATCACCATATCTTCCACACAGGCCTGTACCGATAATTGTGAAGACGCATACACCATCATTGCAATATCCTTTGCTTCCATGATCCGTTTACTGCTATTATCATATCCTTCCCAGGAATCAGTAAGTGTTGCACCCGGCATTACTGCGGTCACTTTAATTCCATGCGGCTTCATCTCTTCCCGCAGGTTTTTGCTGAAGCCATACAGTGCAAATTTGCTGATGCTGTATGCACCTCCGTTGTCATAAGCCTTTAAGGACGCAATTGAACACATGTTGAAGATGTGACGTCCCTGTCCGTTCTTCATCATCATAGGCAGTACCGCCCGTGTTAAATGATAGGCACTAAAAAGATTAATAGAGAGCTGCCTTTCCAATACCCCGTCCGGTTCATTATGCACACTTCCGGGTTCAAAACTGCCCGCATTATTGACCAGTATATCCGGAGCACCGGCGGTTTGCTTCATCCAGTCCGCTAGCGCCATCGCTTCTTCTTTCAACGAAAGATCAAATGCTTTAAAATGAACAGTTGCCTGCGGATATTCACCAGCGATCTGACCGGCAGTTTTTTCCAATTGCTGCTCATTACGGCTGCTCAGGAACAACTGATGCCCCTGCTCTGCAAAAACATGTGCAATTGCCTTACCGATACCGCGTGACGCGCCTGTAATTAAAACATTCATCTGAATCAGTTTATAACTGCGAAGTACGCTGTTTTCCTGTTATTTATCGAATTGAAAGCGGCCACCCTGCCGATCCTGCTTTTTAAAAATGATTTATCATTAAAAAACACGACGGGAGCGGTTGATGACCGAAATTTGCACCCATGAAATACCGGCACCTGTTCTTCGATCTGGATCATACCCTGTGGGACTTTGATGCAAATGCGCGCGTAACGCTTGAGGCTATCTACGAAGACCTCCAGTTAAAAGCAAGAGGCGTAAATGATTTCGAATTATTCTACCGCAATTATCTCGGTCATAACGAAAAGCTTTGGGAACGCTACCGCCGCGGATATATTCGCCAGGATGAGCTGAGAGTAAAACGAATGTGGCTCTCCCTTCTTGACTTCAAGATCGCGGATGATGCTCTTTCAAAAGCGATGAGCGTGCAATTCCTTGATCTCCTTCCCACAAGAACGATCCTGTTTCCTCATGCAAAAGAGATCCTGCAGTATCTGAAGGATAAAAACTATGAACTGCATCTGATCACCAACGGATTTGAGAAAGTTCAGCATAGCAAGCTCCGTAATTCAGGCCTCGATATTTTCTTTGGAGAAGTGATCACTTCTGAAGGCTCGAACAGTCTTAAACCCAATAAAGAGATCTTTGATTATGCATTCAATAAGACAGGGGCAGCAGCTGCAACAAGTATTATGCTGGGAGATACGCCTGATGTAGATATACAGGGAGCGATCAATGCGGGAATGGACCAGGTGTTTGTCAATCACCTTGGTATTAAGCCGGAGATCAAACCAACTTATACGGTGAATTCACTGAAAGAACTGGAAGAGATCTTTTGAGGCGGCCGATTTGATATCGACCGGCGTAGGAGTATCGCAAAGAGCGCAACGTATACCTCATGTAAAGATTGATTTCGTTGCGTCCATTGCGGCCCTTTGCGCTCTTTGCGATACTCCTACGCAGATCAAATTAGCGTTAATAGCACCCTACCATTCTGCAACGACCGTTACACCACCCTGCGGCTTATCACCGATCTTCACTTTCACTTTTGCATCGAGGGGAAGCAACAGATCCACGCGGGAGCCGAATTTGATAAAGCCCATTTCTTCGTTCTGCTTTACCTGCTGACCGGCTTTCACGTAGTTAACGATACGTTTAGCCAATGCACCGGCGATCTGTTTGGTAAGCACTTCTTTACCGCCTTTACGGTATACGGTAGTATGACGTTCGTTTTCTGTTGAAGACTTCGGATGCCAGGCCACCAGGTATTTTCCTTTATGATACTGGCTGTACACAACATCTCCGGTAACCGGGTTACGGTTAACGTGAACATTGAGCGGGCTCATGAAGATCGACACCTGGATGCGGCGATCTGTAAAATATTCGTCAGCCTGCACTTCTTCGATTACTACGACGGTGCCGTCAGCCGGAGCAATGACCTGGTTCTCGCTATAGGTAAGTGTGCGGTTGGGTATTCTGAAAAATGAAATGATAAAGATCAGCAGGCCGAGTGTTACGATGGAGATCAGGCCTGTTAAAAGTGGGTAGTTGAAGCTCAGGAAATAGAACGACAGCAAATTGATAATGCCGAAAATGATAGCGGCTACTGCAATCGAAGTATACCCTTCTTTATGGATTGTCATAAGATTGAAATTGAGGAGCAAAGATAAGGTTTCGGACGTTTATATGTTATTGTGGAATGGAGTACGCCGGCGTTGTGGACGTCAGCATATTCTTTAGTACGAGCAGAAGCACCCATACAAATGGCACAGCTACGAGAAGAGAATCAAACCGATCCAGAAACCCGCCATGGCCGGGCATAATTCTTCCGCTGTCTTTTACACCGGCCATTCTTTTCAGTTTGGACTCCAGCAGGTCTCCCAGTGTTCCGGTGATTGCGGCTACCAGTGCGATCGCTGCCAGTACCGGAGCGATCCGCGAAGCGTAACCATCATTATCACCCTGGAAAAGGATCAGCGGTGAGATCCATCCTACTATACCAACAGCCAGGATAATTCCGCCGATGGTACCTTCCCATGTCTTCTTCGGTGAGATCGGAGATAATGGTCTTCTTCCGATAAAAGATCCTACGATATAAGCCATTGTATCATTGATCCAGATGCTGGCGATGATCACGACCGGAATGAATGTGGAACCCACCACATACATGGTATCCTGCAGGTGAATATCAATCGTGGATGAATAAAGGTCGATCAGTAAGCCCCAGCTCAGCGAAATATAAATGATCCCGAGAAAGGCGGCGGCAAATGATTTAAGCTGGATCTTTTTACTCATAAAGATCCCCAACACCAGCATGATAAACCCGGCGATCGAAACAGGAAGAAATACATTTTGTCTTACGCCATATCCCGCGATACGATAGACATCGCCACAGAACCAGATCATCAGGCCGTAGCCTAGCAGCATAAAGCCCATTTTTACATAGACATCATATCTTACTTTATTGATCTTTTCCAGCAGGCTGAAATATTCCCACCAGCATCCAAAATGGATAATGGAAAACAATACAAGAAAGCTCCATTGATTCCAGAACAGACCGGTAAGCATCACCGCTACGAAGACGATCGCCGTAAGTGCTCTTGTGCGAAATGTTGGCCAGTTAAATGCCATGGGTAATTTTTTTAAACATGTTTCCGCCGGCTTTGCGCGGTGGCTTTTTTAAAGAGGATGAACAATACGATCAGCGGGATCAGGGCAAACACTCCCCAATAGCTATCTACTTTCTCACTTAGCATGTCCTTCAATGGCATGCCGCGCATTGCATAGATATGTAGCATTGTCACCAGGAATGCATTATAAAGGAAATGCGCGATGATCGACCACCAGATCGTTCCGGAATAATAATAGATCGCCCCTAATACAATGCCGAGTCCCACTCTCGAGAAGAATCCGTAAAAGGATGAGTGCATCAGGCTGAAAATAATGCTTACAATGATGATAGACACCCAGGGATTCTTTGTTCCCCGACTAAGGAAGTTCTGTAATCCGCCGCGGAATAATACTTCTTCGCCTAGCGCCGGAAATAATGCCATCACTACAACGGCGAGCAGATATTCTCCTACAGATTTTGCTGTGATCAATGTAGCCACCTGTCCGCTATAACGGTTCTCCAGTGCATCGAAGTATGCTTTTGTTGATGGTGGCAGAGGTATCAGCTGAGTAAAGTACGAGAGTGAATTGGAGAAAACAAGGCCGGTTGCCATGATCAGGATGACAAGGCCCAGCTGTTTTGCGTTCATTCCCCGGTTTTCAAACCCGATCAGCTTTAATGGCCGGTGATTCATCATGTGAGCCGTCACCAGGGTTGGCAAAAGAAATGCGCCCAATGCATTGATGACCTGCATGATCTTTAAGGCGGTCGCGTCTGCTGCAGTAAAGTCGCCATTCGCAAGCGCTTCAAGGCTTTTACCGGTCATATTGGTCCAGATCGGTTGAGCGATCATGGCGGCGAAGATCGATCCGCCCAGTACAAATGCGATCAGGATAAAAAATCCGGCGGTGTAAGAAATGCCCTTCGAATCGTTGTCGTACATAATAGTCGTTGATGATGAACGCTTTGCTAAAACTCCAGGATCCGGCAGGCCTGCGCTTTGCCCGCGATGACCACCGGTATAATTTTGGCTTTTTACTTTTAATTTACCAGCAGATAAGCCGTAAATTTGCAGGCGCAAAAATAACTGAGAGTTCCCAGATGTGCCTGTTTTTTTATGGACGACTCCGGTATCAACAGCATCAGCCATGGTAAAAATAGACAACATATCACTTCCTGATTTTCCGCTTCTTCTCGCTCCTATGGAGGACGTAAGCGATCCGCCGTTCCGTGCCGTGTGCAAGGATAATGGCGCAGATCTGATGTATACGGAATTCATTTCCTCCGAAGGTTTGATCCGGGACGCTATCAAAAGCCGGAAAAAACTGGACATTTTTGAGTATGAACGCCCCGTTGGGATCCAGATCTTTGGTGGTGATGAAGAAAGTCTTTCACTTGCCGCAAAGATCGTTGAGGTGACCAATCCCGATCTGCTCGACATTAACTTTGGCTGTCCCGTAAAAAAAGTGGCGCTTCGCGGTGCCGGCGCCGGTGTGCTGAAAGACATTGACCTGATGGTACGCCTCACTTCCGCTGTGGTCAAATCAACTTCATTGCCGGTAACGGTCAAGACACGCCTGGGATGGGATAGCAACTCGCTCAACATCGAAGAAGTTGCGGAACGCCTGCAGGATGTTGGGATCAAAGCCCTCGCGATCCATGGCCGCACACGTACACAGATGTATAAAGGCGAAGCTGATTGGACGCTGATCGGTAAAGTCAAAAATAATCCACGCATCAAGATCCCGATCTTTGGCAACGGTGATATCGACAGCCCCGAGAAAGCAGTGGAATACAAGAACCGTTATGGTGTAGATGGCATCATGATCGGCCGTGCGGCCATTGGTTATCCCTGGATCTTTAATGAGATCAAACACTTCGTAAAAACAGGTGAAATTCTTCCTTCTCCCACTGTTGAAGAAAGAGTGAACGTGGCCCGCAAACACCTGCATAAAAGCGTTGAATGGAAAGGCCCTATCGTTGGCATTAACGAAATGCGCCGCCACTACGCCAACTATCTTAAAGGCCTTCCAAACATCAAAGAATTCCGCGGTCGCCTGGTCACCCTGCCTACCGTTGAGGAAATTGATGCAGTACTCGATGAAGTAGTAAAAGCTTACAGCGGATTCTCCATTGAAAAGACGCCGATAGAGTTGGTGAATTACCACGAGAATTGTCCCGTAAACTAGGGCTAAGTGAAAAGTAGTTTCAAAGTTTGGTTGTTTAAAAGTTGGGCGCTTCGCCGATCAAGGCTTAAACATTTAATCTTTCAAGCTACACCACACATGAGAAATGTTCTATTAGCGTAAGCGAAA
>JBEVKW010000192.1:0-4394 GCA_040509495.1 Chitinophagaceae bacterium
ACTCCTACGCCGCTCAGATAAAAATGATCTTAATTCCTCTTGTACACCCGTATCCAGTCAATAAACGTTGTACAGGGGAACACTGCATTCGGTACAATTGCTCCGCCATAGGTCTGGTTATCATTTCCACCCACACCCGCTGTCAGCAGTATGAAGAACTTATGGGAGAATGGCGCCCATTCTGCAAAGTGATGCGAGTATTCTGATACAAATACGCGTTTCCCGTTGATCGTTACCCGTGCATCCTGGTCCTGCCCGTTGGGAACACCATTATCAAAAGCATCACCGTCTTTAAAATAATTGATATGATACACCTGGTCGTCCAGTGCAAACTCGATCCTGTTTGCATACCAGTCGATCCGATAAGTATGAAAGCCTCCACTTCCCGTATTAAGATCGCTGGTGGGTGCCGGCCAACCCCCGTATCCCGGGTTTGTGGCGGGTACTTGTTTCTCTGCATAAGAATAGTAACCGCCTTTATGACCATGATTCCAGCTTTGATACTGGTTGTTTTCCCATGACCATGCATAGTGAACACTGCCGAGGTTATGATTGGGAATCGTGCCTACATATTCCATAATATCGATCTCGCCGCCCTGTGGCCACATCAGCGATGTCTGCCCGGCCGGAATTTCCTGTGGCATCATCCAGAAAGCAAATCCCTGACCTTTATAACGTACGTCCCGCGCCCACACTCTTGCTTCTATCCGATGGCCCGGTCCCCAGGAGCCTTTATCTTTTGTATTCAGTCTTGCACTTGTATAGTTGCGGTCGATATAGCTTTCTTTTTTGGTAACGATGGCGAGGCAGTTGCCGCTTGCATCTGTGATGCCTGTGGCAATGGTTGCATTGTCCGGCCGCGCACGATCCAGCTGACCGGTGCCGAAATTTCCGTCGATGCCGGTACCTGTTTCAAAATTCCATTTGTTTACATCGATCTGTGATCCATCGAACTCATCATTCCAGAGAAGTGAATATCCGGAATAGACGGTTGGTGGAATGACAGGATTATTGTTTGCCGGCGGATTTGGATCCGGTGGGTCAGGAGGAGCCGGCGCAGGGTCTCCGCCTGATTTCTTGCAGGAAAAGACCAGGGCTACGGTACAGCAGGCAACAACAAATTGAAGGAGATCTCTTTTCATAAAATTTGATTCAGAAGGAGTGGATTCTTTCTGTTAAGACGGCAGAACGGCGGGCTTTGTACCAAACAAGGATAAAAACTGTTTTCCCATCCAAAAATGAGGTAAATTCATTCTAACCTTCATTCTTAATAAGATCCCGATGCGCCATATACTCTTATCCTTACTGCTGCTCATCTGCTCAGCGATAACAACTCATTCCCAGCAAACAGCGCACAGTTTTACCCGCGAAACGCGATATCTCCTGTATATGCCGGAAGGATATGACAGCGATACAAGTACGCAATGGCCCCTGATGTTATTCCTTCATGGCAGTGGGGAAAGCGGAACAGACGTACAGAAGGTTAAAGTGAATGGCCCACCGATGCTCGTTGAACAGGGCAAAAAATATCCGTTCATACTTGTGTCCCCACAGGCAGACGGCCGTATCGGTTGGGATCCGATAGAACTGTATGATCTGTTGACCGATCTGAAGAAGCGCTACAGAGTTGATAAAGATCGTGTATACGTCACAGGCTTGAGCATGGGAGGCTATGGCGCCTGGAAACTGGCGTCCCAGTTCCCACAGGAATTTGCCGCCGTCATTCCCATTTGCGGCGGTGGTGATACGTCCACTGCATGGCGTTTGCGCAATGTGCCCGTTTGGGCATTTCACGGCGGGAAGGATGATGTGGTCTTGCCTCAACAAAGTGAGCAGATGATCGCTGCCGTGAGAAAGACCAATCCAACAGCGCGACTGACCATTTATCCCGAAGTAAAACATGATAGTTGGACTGCCGCCTATAATACTGACAGTCTTTATGAATGGATGTTATCGAAGCGAAGATTTGTTTATAAGGAAAAACCCGTAGCGCCAAAGGTTTTGTCCACACTTGCCGGTACCTATGTGAATAAAAGCGATACCCTCTATATTACTGCCGACGCGGGAAAGTTATTGGTAAAAACCAATCGTAATAACTCCTTAACGTTACGTCCTGTATCGGAAAAACTCTTTTTCATCCAGGAAGAACTGCCTGTAGACGTGGAGTTTACACAATCAGGTAAACGGCGGGGACTGATCATTAATGGCGATTCGCGGGACACATTTGTGAAATTGCCTTAATGAGGTAGCAAATGTTCAGGGAATTTCAGCCGTAAAAACCATTATACCAGTCCTTCGGGGTTCTCTATCTTGTTTTCGTATTCAATTTCCCTACCTACGAAAACCAGATTGTATGAGCAACCTCAACGCATTTTATAAGATAGGCTCTGTAGGCCTCATCCTGACCATCACACTGCATATTTGTTTTGCAAACGTTGCTGAGAATAGCATTGTACATACAGGCTTTGCATTGTTATATCCGAGTTGGATGGCGTTTTTGGCGTTGGGATTCCTGTCAAAAAGTAAGGTTGAAGTGGAAGAGTAGGAGTATAGCTGGAATTTTATGAAGTATTTCTCTCCGGGTTGAGCATAATAGTTTCGCAGAGAACGCAAAGGTCCGCAATGGACGCTAAGAGATCATCGATAGTAAAAGCTTCGCGTTCTCCTTTGTGGGCCATTGCGTTCATTGCAATACTCCTACGCAAATCAATCTTTTACATTTCTGCAATGTTCTTATATGCTTCCCCTAAAAATCGGGTAATGTCACCAGCGATCATCGCTTCCATTGAAAGTTTTTCAGCGGCAAGATCTCCGGCCAGGCCATGAAGGTATACGCCAAGTATCGCTGCTTGAGCACCTGGATATCCCTGGGCCAGCAAGCCCGTCAGTATACCCGTTAATACATCACCACTTCCACCGGTAGCCATCCCTGCATTACCTGTAGAATTGAAGAACCTTCGCCCATCGGGTAAAGCGATCAGGGTATGATGTCCTTTCAGTATAATGACAAGGCCAAGTTCTTTTGCTTTTTGTGAAGCAAGATCTATCTGGTCAAATTCATTCGCAGTATTTCCGAACAGGCGCTGAAACTCTTTTGGATGAGGGGTGAGAACCGATCCGCGGGGAATGAGTGAAAGAAGTTCCGGTTCTTTCGCAACACAGTTGAGTGCATCCGCATCCATCACCACTGCGCGATCATATTGCGTCAGTACTTCTTTTAATAAAGCTCTTGTTTCCGATGCCGTCCCCAATCCCGGTCCGATACCGAGTGCCTTATAGATCGAAAGATCTGTTTCGATCGTTGTATTGATGGCTTTGTCAACATCTGCACTCACCATCACTTCCGGCAGCGAGGTCTGCATGATCGTGTAACCACAGGAGGGAAGATGACAGGTAACCAGTCCAACTCCGCTGCGCAAACAGGCTTCTGCAGAAAGAACCGCTGCTCCGATCTTTCCAAAGCTGCCGGCAATTAGGAGCGCATGCCCAAACGTTCCTTTATGCCCAAAGCTGTTCCTTGGTCGGTAAATATCATAAATGATGTTTTCGTCTGTTTGTTCATCCATGGATGGAGTGTTCTCGTAATAATCAGGATGAAGTCCGATCTCCAGAATATGCACTTCGCCGCAATGCGTACTGTTCTCCGCTGCAAGAAAAGCCCGTTTATGTAATTGAAAGCTCAACGTATGATCGGCCCTGATCTTTGTGTTGGTCAAAGATGACTGATCCGCGAACATTCCACTTGGCAGGTCAATTGACACGATCAGGTTTCCTGATTCATTGATCTGCTCAACAAGCCGCGCGGTTGTGCCTTCCAAAGGACGATTCAGTCCCGATCCCAGTAGCGCATCTATCAGGACACCATCGAAATTCACTTCGACAATACTTTCTTCGGTTTGAATAGAGCGGATCTCAACGTGTGGTAGTTTTTCAAGACGGGAAAGATTCTCCTGGAAATCATCAGTGCCGTTTTGTTCAGCTTCGAGAATATACACAACAATATCGCGTTTGGACAGCAATCTTGCAATCGCCAGTCCATCGCCGCCGTTATTTCCTTTTCCACAGAAGATCGTTAATGGCTCTTCAGGAAAATACTGATTGATCCATCTGACACAGGCTTTCGCAGCCCTTTCCATCAGGTCGATGGATGAGATGGGTTCATATGAAATGGTGTACTGATCCCATTCTCTTATCTGCGCTGCATTGAAGATCTTCACGTCAGGTTATTTTTGTTTTTTCTTTGTAGTCGCTTTTTTGGCTGCCGGCTTTTTTGCAGGTGCGGTTTTTTTAACGGGTTCTTTTTTTGCGGTCGGTTTTTTTTACGCTTATTTTTTATGGGCAGGCTTCGATTCAGACGGAGCGTTTTAATACACATCGCATCCAAAACACTGCAG
>JBEVKW010000193.1:0-16700 GCA_040509495.1 Chitinophagaceae bacterium
GGCGCAAAGAGAGATCCACCTTTCTTTGCGCCCTCTGCGTTTACTTCACGCCCTTTCGATGCTCACCTGTATTTCAAACTCCTGGATGCCCCTATAAGAGCATCCTCCTTTCAGAATCACCACCTATTATAGCTGAAAAACAACAACTTACAAACGTTAACAATTTTAATTTGGTGATATCAATGTTTAAACATTAAATTTGTGTTCTAAATTCAAAAATCATGGCAACTTGGACTATTGACACCGCACACTCAGAGATAGGTTTTAAAGTAAAACACCTTGTAATCTCTACAGTATCTGGAAAATTCAACGCATTCGAAGGTAAACTCGAAGGCGAACCGGACGATCTTATCAACGCTAACATCTCTTTCACTGCCGATATTGAAAGCATTCACACGGGTAACGAGCAACGTGATGGACACCTGAAATCAGGCGACTTCTTTGACGCTGCAGCACATCCCAAACTGACTTTCCAATCAACATCAATTGAAAAGAAAGGCGACGATTATAAAGTAAATGGTAACCTTACATTGAAAGGCGTAACAAAACCCGTTACCCTGAACGTAGAGTTCGGTGGTGTACAGAAAAGCCTGTACGGCCAGACTGTAGCTGGTTTTGAAGTGACAGGTAAAATCAACCGCCAGGATTATGGTCTTACATGGAGTGCCGTCACTGAAGCGGGTGGAGTTGTAGTAGGTGACGAAGTGAAACTGGCAGCGAATCTTGAACTGATCAAACAGGACTAATCTAACGTTTCAGAGGTTTTATAAGTTTCAAAGGTTCCAGGGGTTCAATTAACACTCCTGGAACCTTTGAAATTTATGGAACATTTATCGCCTGCTTACAGTAACCCTTTCCCTGTCAGGTATTCCGCGATCTGCACCGCATTTGTTGCGGCACCTTTACGGAGATTATCTGATACGATCCACATATTGAGAGTGTTTGCCTGGGATTCGTCTCTTCTTAAACGGCCAACGAATACCTCGTCTCTTTCATGTGCATCTTTTGGCATCGGGTATTGTGCATTGGCAATATCGTCAACCAGCACAACGCCCGGCGCAGCAGAAAGCAGTGATCTTACTTCATCCAGTGTATAGTCCTTTTCAAATTCAACGTTTGCGCTCTCGCTGTGTCCACCCATTACCGGAATACGCACAGTAGTAGCTGTAACACGGATAGACTCATCACGCATGATCTTCATGGTTTCTTTCACCATTTTCATTTCTTCTTTGGTGTATCCATTTTCCAGGAACACATCTATCTGTGGAATAACATTAAGATCGATCGGATATTTATACGCCATCTCTCCACTTACGCCCTGGCGCTCGTTCATCAATTGATTCACCGCTTTTACTCCCGTACCTGTTACACTCTGATACGTACTCACCACCACACGCTTGATACCATATTTTTTATGCAGCGGGTTCAATGCAACAACCATCTGGATGGTAGAACAATTGGGATTCGCAATGATCTTGTCAGTTGCTGTTAATATATCTGCGTTGATCTCCGGCACGATCAACGGCTTTGTAGGATCCATTCTCCACGCTGAGGAATTATCGATCACCGTGATGCCAGCTTCCGCAAATTGAGGAGCCCATTCCAGCGATGTGCTTCCTCCCGCTGAGAACAACGCTACGGCAGGTTTCGCTGCAATCGCATCTTTCAGGCCGACAACCTTGTACTTCTTGCCTTTGAACTCTACTTCCTTACCTACTGATCTTTCTGAAGCAACCGGAACCAGCTCAGTTACCGGAAAATTACGTTCTGCAAGAACCTGCAACATTTTTGTGCCAACCAGCCCTGTAGCACCTACGACTGCAACTTTCATTTTTTTTGTTTTTGCTCCGGATCGATCCGCTTTTACATTGGACTTTATTCCGGATGTCATCCCGAACCTGATCCGGGATTGATTAATAATAATGGTTAAAATAAAACAGGCCCTCCGTAAGGAAGGCCTGCTAAGTTTTTATGTTACCACACATAACGCCGCAAACCTTCCTAGGAACGTTTCTTAATGCGCTTTGTGTGTTTCATTGATTTCATATCTGTCGCTACATCTTTTTCTGATGCGGAGCAAAAATAATCTCCGGTTTTATTAACTCCAAATAATGTTTTTTTCCGATTTCCAGGTTCCAACTCCTTCCGACATTGTGTAAATGAAGACGCTTTTATACATCATCTTCCTCATTTACCCGGTATTTGCTGCCGGACAGGCACGCTATTCGGTGGTGATCAGCGAGATCATGGCAGACCCGTCGCCCCAGGTGAGCCTGCCAAATTATGAATGGATCGAGATCCTGAATACGGGCGAACGTCCCATTAATTTACGGGGATGGAGGCTGGGAGATCATACCACACTCTCCGGCGCTTTTCCCGATACCATCATAGCTCCAAAACAATACCTTATCCTTTGTGGTGCATCTGCGCGAACAAGCATGCAGGCATATGGCGATGTACTCGTTGTACCTTCCTTCCCTTCACTGGATAATGCAGGTGAACAATTATACCTGCTGTCTGCTGATGGACGCGTCATTCATGCCATTCACTATTCCGACACCTGGCACGACAATGCATTAAAGAAGGAAGGTGGCTGGACGCTCGAAATGATCGATACACAAAATCCATGCACCGGGCAATTAAACTGGAAATCATCTGCTTCACCAACAGGTGGAACGCCAGGAAAACCGAACACCGTAACAGCAATCAATACAGATACAACTCCTCCTGTACCGTTACGCAGCTATAATACGTCTCCTAATAATTGCACAATCGTATTCACGGAACCTTTGGATAGTACCACCGCTGTAACATTGTCCAATTACCAGTTCGGACCCGATCTTACGATCAGCAAAGCAACCTGTCTGCCTCCTATGTTTATTGAAGTGATGCTCGAAACAGCAACACCTTTTGATAGCCTTACAGTTTATAGTCTTACGATAAAAGGCACGAAAGACTGTTCGCATAACGAATTACTACAACAACAGACAATCAAAGCCGGCATTGCTTCGCGTGCCGCTTCAGCAAAACCAGTCATCAATGAAATATTGTTCAATCCTAAGCCAAACGGGTATGATTATGTCGAGATCTTTAATCCCGGTCCATTAATCCTTGATGCAAGCCTGCTTTACCTTGCTAACAGGAATGCTACAGGATCCGCAGGAACTCCGGTCAGATTAAGCTCCAGTCCGTATGCCCTATTTCCCGGCGAACATCTTGTGGCAACAGCCAACCCAACCTCCTTAAACGCTCATTACTTCGTAATGAACCCCATGAATGTACTGGAAGTCGCTCTGCCGTCTTATCCTGATGACAGAGGGACCGTGATACTGATGGACGAGCAAGGCAACATCCTTGACGAGGTGAGCTATTCAAAAGACTGGCATTTTAAACTTATTGCCGATCCCGATGGAGTGGCGCTTGAACGTATCGATCCTTATGGCATTTCTTCCTCCCCCACCAACTGGCATTCTGCCGCGTCAACAGCCGGACACGGAACACCAACATACCGCAATTCACAATTCATGGGCATTGCGGAAATGAATGCAGAGATCAATGTGGGTCCGAAAACCTTTTCCCCGGACAATGATGGATTCCATGATCAGACAAGGATCAGTTATCACACAGAAACTGCAGGCTTAATGGCCAACGTGTTCATCCTTGATATGAATGGCCGCCTGGTAAATCATCTTGTGAAAAACCAGCTCTTAAGCACTACCGGTTACTGGAACTGGAATGGAATGGATAGCCGGCAGCAACTTTTACCTGTTGGAAGGTATATCATCCAGGCAGAGCTGTTCACGTTACAGGGGAATAGCCGGAGGATCAGGCGGGTCGTTGTACTCGCAAAAAAGCTTCGCTAGAGACGAACCCAGATAGAAGCAACGCTTTGAGGTCCGCGCCAGTGATCGGTTTGAGAGCAGAACAGCGAAGAGAAAAGACAACTTTTTTAAGATTCCTTTTACACCAAATCGCCTACCTTTCTTCCATGAAGCGCCAATTCAACCTGCTTTTACATCCTGCTTTTATCTTCAGCCTTTTTCTCCTGCTGTTAAACGATATCAGCCTCAAATATCAGTTCGCCAATACGTTTACGGGTAAATTGTCTGACTTCACCGGCTTGTTTGTCTTCGCGCTTTTCTGGATGGCGTTCTTTCCTTCCAACAAAAAAAGCATCACACTGATCATCGCGATACTTTTTACATGGTGGAAATCACCGCTGTCGACAACGTTTATTGACTGGTGGAACCGGGAAATATTCTTCTCCGTTTCGAGAGTGATCGACTATAGTGACCTCTTTGCGTTGAGCGTTCTGCCAATAGCAATGATCATAGCTGAAAAGAATGCAGACCCTGTAACAAAATACAGGAGAATTTTTATCCCGCTGATCGGCTGTATAACGATCTTCTCTTTTTGTTTTACCTCCGCTTACCGGTACGGATACTATCATTACGCAGATAATGAAGTTGCTTACAATTACGACGTAAAAACAAAGCTGACCGAACAACAGATCCTGCAACAGCTTCGCCAGCAAAATATTTCTTATTCTATTGATTCGATCTCCTACTACCCGGCACGCGAATATCGATGGAATGCAAGTTATGTGATGCGGGTAAAGAGCCCGGGCGCGGACAGTGTAAAGTGGGTTCCAATAGAAAACAGGGCCGATTCAATGCTTTATATCCGTCTTAATGAAGGCACTTACTATGTTATTCCGAAATACAGGGTAGACGATATAGAAATGGAGAACGTAAAGATCTTTATCAGCAGCACAAATGGAGGCAAGTATTCAAGAATACATATTGATCGTTTCCTTTGGGAAAAACGTGCCGGAGACTTTACCGGCAAAATCAGGAGAAAACTAAACCGTCATTTTAAGAAGCTATTCGATAAATAAAATACCTTATGATCAATTAGCAGCGACCATGTGCCGGCGTTTGAGCAGCCATGCGATGGTGAAAGAGGGAATGAAATCCGTTCCCGGAAGTATTTCTTCCATAAAATTGAATGCCCCTCCCAATACACCCTTCCATCCACCGAAGCTGATCATAAAGATCACGGCTGATATGGGTGCCCAAAACAGATCTCCAAACTCTCCCAGCACTGGGATCGCATAAGTCAGGTAACCAGCGGCATCCATCAACAGGCAAAATACCAGAGAGGGTGAGTTCAGTTTGTTATTCATGCCACAAAGATTCAAAAACCGGGCCTGTAGTTGCATTTGTCGTGAACGAAATGTCAGGATGGCGTGCCCGGAAGCTGGTGAGTTTGCGTCTTTCCTGCCAACGCTGGTTTTTGCCTTATCCACCATAAAATCATCTACGCTGGGTGAGCGTTAACAGGCGTGTTGCCGGGCATTCTGCGGCGCAGAAAGCATTAAGGCTATCCGAGAACGAGACGTTGCGGTATGAATGAATAGAGGTCGCAGCTTCAAGCAGCTTAAGGAGATTCAAATCATTAATTATTGAAGATCATGTTTTTGGTGTCTGCATTATAAAAGCAGAGCGCGGATCTCGAAGATCAATTTTCATGGTTGAAAATAAATCTGCGTAATCTGCGCTCTGTAATAAAACAATCTGACTATTAAGAAAAGTTCAGAAACCGGGAGGAACTCCGTAATCCACGGGAACTAACACCGCTCCGGTCAAAAAGCTTCTACACCAGTTCAATCTCAAAGCTCACCAGCTGCCTGAACTGCTCGATCCTTTTCTCGATATCCTCTTTGCTTACCTCTTTCAGCCTCGTAGGTCCGAATTTTTCCACGCAAAAACTTGCGAGTGCAGAACCAACGATGATCGCTCTTTTCATATTCTCGAAAGAGATATCTCCCGTTTTAGCCAGGTGCCCGATAAAACCACCTGCGAAGGTATCACCAGCGCCGGTTGGGTCGAATACTTCTTCCAGCGGCAGCGCAGGAGCGAAGAATACATTTTCACCGTGGAAGAGCAGGGCACCATGTTCTCCTTTCTTAATGATCAGGTATTTAGGTCCCATTGCCATGATAGATTTTGCCGCTTTCACCAGTGAGAACTGGCCGCTGAGCTGACGTGCTTCGGCGTCATTCACCATCAGGAGGTCAACGTGTTTCAGCACCTCTTGCAGGTCGGGCATTGCCACTTCCATCCAAAAGTTCATCGTGTCCATCACGATCAGCTTTGGTCTTTTCTTCATTTGCTTGATCACACTGAGCTGAATGGCAGGAACGAGGTTACCCAGCATCAGGAATTCAGCACCCTGGTAAGATTCAGGGATCTGTGGGTTAAAGTCGGCCAGCACATTCAGATCTGTTACCAGCGTGTCACGACTGTTCATATCCTCATGATAGCGGCCGCTCCAGAAAAATGATTTCTTATCGGGAACGATCTCTACCCCTTCCAGTTGCACACCTCTGCTTTTCAGCTCCTCCATTTCCTCTTTAGGGAAATCGTAACCCACGATAGAAACCTGCTGAACGGGCTTTACGAAGTTTGCCGCTGCATAGGCCACATAAGTAGCAGAGCCTCCAATAATTTTATCGGTTTTACCAAATGGGGTTTCGATCGCATCAAAGGCCATGGTGCCTACTGTAATTAAAGACATAGATTAAAATTAGGTTCTTAAAAAGCCGGAAAAGCCCTGCTGACGAAGCCGGGAGCCTGTGAAACGGCGTGCAAACCTACATGAAATTTCAACATGAATTGCAGGAATAAAACCAGATCAGGGCTTATCTTTGAGCATGGCCAAAATACAGCGCAGAAAGGCGTCTAAGAAAGACCTGATCCTGCAAAAAGCAGCTCTGATGTTCCGGGAAAAAGGCTTCGCCGCCACATCCATGAGGGATCTCGCCGAAACGGTGGGAATTGAAGCCGCCAGCCTGTACAATCACATTCAGTCGAAATCTGAGATCCTGCAGGACATTACCTTCCGCATGGCCACCGATTGTAACGAACATCTCGCCAGCCTCGATAATAATGGGATGAACTCAACGCAAAAGATCGAATCCCTGATCCGTTTTCACGTTCAGATGATGATCAACCGGTTTGAAGACTATTATGTAATGGTCAACGAATGGATCCATCTCGCAGAACCACACCTTACCGAGTTCAGCGTACAACGCCGTAACTATGTACAAAAAATGGAGAATATCATCCAGGAGGGTATCAACAATAAAGAGATGAAAGCCGTTATCCCTTACGTTGCTGTACTGACCATTTTATCCTCTGTAAGGGGGCTGGAATTCTGGCACCGCAGCCGCCAGCACATAACGCCGGTTGAAATGGAAGACAATATGGTCAACCATCTGATAAACGGACTTAAAAATTAAAAAGTAAATTCAAAAGCGACAACCAGAAACTTCCGGAAAGGGAATGAATTACTGCTTGCGCAGATCTTTTTTTACTTTTTACTTTTGATTTTTTAGTTAACATCTCTTGCCACGTTGAAAACCTCACATTCATGTCCATTCATTTTCATAAACTGAAAATAAAAGATATCCGTAAAGAAACGGATGACTGCATCTCGATCAGTTTTGATGTACCCGAAGAATTAAGAGATACTTTCATTTTCCAGCACGGTCAGAATATTACATTGAAGCTAGACCTTCACGGGCAGGAAACACGTCGTTCTTATTCCATTTGCACATCGCCTTTTGACAACGATTTAAGAGTTGCGGTAAAAAAAGTTGAAGGAGGTGTTTTTTCCGCTTTTGCCCATTCAACATTGAAGGCAGGCGACGAAGTAGAGGTATTGCCTCCAACCGGAAGATTCAACACGATCCTGCATCCCGGTCACACAAAGAAATATCTTGCCTTCGCTGCAGGTAGCGGGATCACGCCCGTGATGTCTATCATCAAAACTGTATTGCAAACGGAACCCGGTAGCAGCTTCACGCTGGTTTACGGAAACCGGAACAGGCACTCGATCATCTTCTTTGAAGAACTGGAAGCACTGAAGAATAAATATCTTCAACGCCTTAATCTCATCTACGTTCTAAGCCGGGAAGGAACCGACACCAGCATACATGCAGGAAGGATCGACCAGCAAAAGCTCAGTGAACTGTCTCGCCTGATCAATTATGCTACCATGGACGAGATCTTCATCTGCGGGCCCGAAGAAATGATCTTCGCGGTAAAAGATTTCCTTGATGCGCTGAAGATCGATAGCAAAAAGATCCATTTCGAACTATTCACCACACCCGGGCAAAAGAAAAACCCGCTGTCTGTTTCAGCGGAATCGCAAAAAACCTCGGACAAAAGTCATGTGACCGTTAAACTCGATGGGCGGACCATGGAATTTGACCTTGCACCCGACAGTGATGATACTATTCTTGACGCTGCCATCAAACTTGGCGCGGATCTGCCTTATTCATGCCGCGGAGGTGTTTGCTGCACCTGCAAAGCAAAACTCACTGAGGGGAAAGTAGAAATGGAGATGAACTGGGGACTGGAAGAAGAGGAAGTAGAGCAGGGCTATATTCTTACCTGTCAAAGCCATCCGCGATCAGCGAATATTGTTGTAGACTTTGATGTAAAGTAAAGAGATAAGTTTCAAAGGTTCCATAAGTTAAATCACTGATGTGTCTAACTTATGGAACCTTTGAAACTTATGAAACTTATGGAACCTGAATTGGCTCTCAGCTTAAAATACTACAGTTAGAACACCAGCGTCGCGATAGAGTGCGGTCTGCTCGTGATCTCCACCGCTTTTCCTCCGATCCACAAGCGATACGGTAAAGATTTCCCTCCCTTATTCATCACCACTACGGCCACTTTTCCATCTTCATTGACAAAGCCGGTTGTTAAAAGATCTGTTCTGTTTGAAGAAGTAATGATCCTTCTTGCACCCGGCTTGATGAATTTGGAGAAATGCCCGATGTAATAATATGAATTAGTGTAATGAACCTTGCCTGTTTTTGTATCGCCATGTACAGGGGCAAAACAGAAATTGCCCACATGGTTTGGTCCGCCGATCTCATCAAGTAATACGTTCCAGTCCGTCCAGCCAACTGTTCCTGCATTAAAATCATTGATCATTGACATACCATATCTTTCCCCTAAAGCCCAAGCTGACAAACGGGTTGGGTTAAAACTCTCTGCACATCCCTCGGTAAATAATAAATGCTTGTCGGGAAAAGTTTCAGCTACTCTTTTCAGGTTTTCAAACATCATATCGCTACCGGTCCAGGTTTCATACCAGTGATAGCCAATACCCCAAACATATTTGGCGACATCCGGATCACTTAAAGTTGTGCTCACGCGCTGATAGATGAGGTCGCGGTTATGATCCCAGATAATTATTTTCTTGTCTTTCAATCCCTCTTTCTCCAATACCGGACCAAGACTTGTTTTCAGGAAATTACCTTCTTCCTCTGCCGTATAAATGCAAGACTCCCAGGTTTGTTTCGCCATAGGTTCATTCTGAACGCTTACACCCCAGATAGGAATACCTTCCTTTTCATACGCTTTGATAAACTTCGCAAAATAATTTCCCCATGCCTGGTAATATTCAGGTTTCAGTTTTCCTCCCTGCAGCATATGCGTACTGTCTTTCATAAAGCCGGGCGGGCTCCAGGGGCTTGCATAGGTGGTGAGTTTGCCGCCTGCCAGCGCAATCGCCTGTTTGATCATGGGAATACGGAATTGTTTATCATGATCAACACTGAAAGATGTCAACTCTTTATCTCCTTCCTTGATGTAGGTATAACTTCCGCTGGAAAAATCGCAGCTGTGAATATTGGTACGGGCGAGCGTATACCCGATCCCATTTACCGGATCGTAGTAAGCCTTCATTATTTCCTCCTGTTTATCCTTGGGCAGTTTTGCAAGCGTTTCAGCGGATGCATCGGTAATAGCTCCGCCTATACCAAGCATGGTCTGGAAGGTTTTTGAGGGATCTACAAAAACGCAAACCTGCGTTTCCGTTGGTTGTCCGAAATCGGAGAATTGCAGGCTGCTGTCGGTGCGCGAGATCCGCAGATCGGTACTGTCTGCCGTTGTATAGACTGTAACGGCTTTTCCATTGAGTGAATAAGATGCTCTTGAAGATGCCGTGCCGGTGGCCGGTGTTTCCTGCTTATTCTCATTGCACGCAAATAACACAGCGGCAAATGAAGCAAGCCATATTTTTTTCATTGTTTATCGTTTCGGTTTTATAATTCAGATGCTGATTACCAGATATAAGTTCCTACACTGTTGGCCGGCATCGTAGTCAACACCGACTTATCTTTAAACTTCAGGTTGAATGTGGCGTTTGCATTTCCTTCATTCAAAACGATCATTACTTTCTTATTTGCAGGAGTTACGAAGGCAACGGTGTAAAGGTTAGCAGCAGACAGTTCATCACTGGCCACTCTCACCGAACCTGCAGGAACAAACTTTGCCGCATGTGCGATAATATAGTAAGCCACATTTCGGGAATAAGAACTACCGTTGATCGTAAGCGCACCTTTGCAGGTAGTGCACCCTCCGACAGTATGTGGGCCATAGGTCGGATCGTTGGCAAGATTCCATTCCAGCGCATTGCGGCTCCAGTTGCGCATGGACCCGATGATCACGTTTTTAAGATGCCATTTCAGGTCGCCGCCAAAATCACCATTTGATGCGGTATACTGTTCTGTAAAATAGATATTCTTATCAGGATATGCACTGTGAACGCCGGATAACGCATTGATGTTTCCTGCATAGAGATGAAATGCGGATCCATCCACAAAGGGACGCGCGGCTGCATCATTCAAAATATCCAGCGGATACTGCGGCATGTCGCAGTTGTGGTCCCAGATGATGATCTTTGTGGTCAATCCAGCTGTTCTGAAAGCAGGTCCAAGATGATTTTTGATAAAATCTCCCTGTTGCACAGAAGTCATTTTCATACTTGGATTATTGCCATCATGCATCGGTTCGTTCTGCGGCGTCACCGCGTCGATCGTGATACCTTCAGCTTTCATCTGCTGGATATATTTGACAAAATAATCTGCATACACGCTATAGTATTCCGGCTTCAGACTCCCGCCCTTGAAACTTCCATTATCTTTCATCCATACCGGGGCGCTCCAGGGCGTTGCCAGTATTTTGATCTTAGGATTGATCGCCAGTATTTCCTTCAACAGGGGAATTAAGCCGGTCCCAAAAGCACGGTCGCCGTCGAGACTGAAATTCGCCAGCGAAGGATCAGTTTGCCCCGGACCGATATCATTATAACTGTAGGTCGTTGAACTAAGGTCGGATGCGCCGATACTGATACGCAAATAACTTACACCGATCGGTGCGGCTTCATCGCCATTGCCAAACAATTCCTGCAATAGTGTTGACTTAGCAGCCGCCGGCAGTCCCTGGATCAGTGTTGCACTTCCGCCCGTAAGAGTATAGCCAAAGCCATCGATCGATTGAAACTTCTGTGTACTGTCAACCGTGATCGTTGAATTGCCATTCGTTGTGGAGGTGAACGTAAGTACTGTTGACTGCTTTTGTAATAACGCAGACTGATCTCCTTTTGTGAGCCAGAATGCCACGTCATTTGTACCCGTTACAGGCGGAGGATCCGGGGGCGGCGGAGTTGTTCCACCTCCATCACCTCCAGATTTTTTGCCACAGCTTGTTTGGGCAATAGCCATCCATGCCAGTATGACCAGCCATTTTTTTGCTTGCATATTTTGACGTGTTAGTTTATTTAAGTTGTAATCCAATCAGATTCGCGCTATGGCCGTTTGCCGGGTGATTGATGGCCGGGCTTGAACCGTCAACCCCAGTGTTAACAGAACGGATTAAACGACAGTTCCTGTCGATACAATAAGCTCCGACTAAACAGCCGGCCAACGGCCATCGAACGAATAAAAATATCTTCAACCGGTTACTTCATCCACTTCACATTCGCCGCTTTCACATCCCTCGAGTTCCCGCCGATCATGATCGTGAAATCTCCCGCTTCCCAATCATACTTCAGCTCATAGTTATAAAACTTCAGCTCTTCGGGTGTGATGTTGAAAGTGACAGTGCGACTTTCACCTGCCTTCAATTCGATCTTCTGAAATCCTTTCAGCTCTTTTACAGGACGGGTGCTTGAACCAACAATGTCGCGGATATAAAGCTGCACAACCTCCTTGCCGGCAACCTGACCTGAGTTGGTAACAGTTACACTCGCCTTCAATGTTTGCGCACCTTTCAGCGAAGTGCTGCTCAGTGTGATATCGCTGTAATCAAACTTGGTATAGCTTAACCCGAAGCCAAACGGATAAAGCGGATCATTGCTTACATCGAGGTAGTTCGAACGGAATTTCGAGAACCATTTACCCTGCTCCAGCGGACGTCCTGTATTCTTGTGATTATAGAACAAAGGCACCTGGCCAACATTCTGCGGAAATGTGGTAGACAGTTTACCGGAAGGGTTTACATCCCCGAACAATACATCAGCAATAGCGAAACCGGCTTCTGAGCCGCCAAACCAAACATTCAGGATAGACGGCACATTCTCCTGTTCCCATTTCAATGCGAGCGGACGGCCAGTGAATAATACCAGTACGACAGGTTTTCCGGTTTTCAGTAAAGCAGCCAGCAGTTCTCTCTGGATCTCCGGGATCTCGATATTGGTGCGGCTTGATGCTTCACCGCTCATTTCAGCTGATTCTCCCAGTGCGGCAACGATCACGTCTGACTGGCTGGCGATGTTCAAGGCTTCCTGGAGGATCTCAGCAGCAGGGCGGCGATCGCGGTTCAATCCTTTACCAAACATTGTCGCATTCGTCTCCAGCACACTATCAGCATCCAAATTGGAACCTTTTGCATAAAGGATCTTTGCATTCGCACCCGCCACTTCTTTGATACCAGTCAGCAGCGTTGTTGATTTTGAGTTATCAGCGGCAACGCTCCATGTACCGGTCATATTCTCTTTTGCATCGGCAAGTGGTCCGATCAGGGCGACTGTTCCACTTTTTTTCAGCGGAAGAATGTTGTTACTATTTTTCAGCAAAACAAAACTCTGTGCAGCAGTACTGCGTGCGATCTTACGATGTGCATCTGTAAAGATCTCCGATGCTGCACGTTTCTCATCGCAATAACGATACGGATCTTCAAATAAACCCAGCTTGTATTTTGCTTCAAGAATTTTCCTGCAGGCCGCATCTATCTGCGCTTGCGTTACTTTTCCTTCTTTGAGTGATTTTGCGAGTGTTGTCAAAAAACCCTCGCCCACCATATCCATATCAATTCCGGCACCAAGTGCTCTGGCAGAAACAGTCTGCAGATCTCCGAGGCCATGATCAACCATTTCATTAATGCCTGTATAGTCTGTAACCACAAATCCTTTGAACTTCCACTGATTGCGTAACACTTCCGTCATCAGCCATTTGTTGGCAGTGGCGGGAATTCCGTCTACTTCATTGAATGACGCCATTACGCTTCCAACACCGGCATCTACAGCAGCTTTATATGGCGGAAAATATTCGTTATACATTCTTACACGGCTCATGTCAGTGGTGTTATAGTCGCGGCCAGCTTCAGCAGCGCCATACAATGCATAGTGTTTTACACAAGCCATGATGGTGTTGTTTTTCGAAAGGTCATCGCCCTGGTATCCCTTTACCATTGCTCTCGCGATCTGCGCGCCGAGATAAGGATCTTCACCATTACCTTCTGAAACGCGGCCCCAGCGTGGGTCACGGGCAATGTCAACCATTGGGCTGAAGGTCCAGTTGATACCATCGGCACTCGCTTCAATGGCAGCGATCCGCGCGCTTTGTTCGATCAGTTGCATGTCCCATGACGCAGACAAGCCGAGCGGAATAGGAAATACAGTCTGATATCCGTGGATCACATCCATACCAAAGATCATAGGGATCTTCAGGCGGCTTTGCTCTACGGCCACTTTTTGTACATCCCTGATCTTTGCAACAGATTTGATATTGAACAGACCGCCGACTTTTCCTTCTTTGATCTTTTTTGCGATATCTGAGTTGCTTGCCTGTCCAGTGGTAATATCACCGGCACCGGGAAGATTCAACTGTCCGAGCTTCTCTTCTAATGTCATTTTTTTCATCAGGGTTGTGATGAACGTGTTCATCTTTGCATCCTGTGTTGTTTGTGCCTGTAGTTGCACTGCTCCCATCACTGCCACACCCACCATTAACCTTTGTAACCTTTTCATTTTACTCTTCGTTTATTTTTTCATTAAATGAGGCTCCATTACTTTTTTCCAGATTGCATATCCTTTTGCATTCATATGCAGGTTGTCTTCCACAAAAAGATCGGCCATCGGTTTTCCTTCATCATTGATCATCTCTTTGTATACGTCAATAAAAGCGGTGCGTTTTTGCTTCTTCAGAAATGCTTTGATCAGTGCATTTCCTTCGATCACCTTTGGCTGTATCAACTGCCTGCTTGGGCTTGGCTTCATGGAGATAAAGGCAATGGGAACATTGGGCATTTTGTTCCTGATCAGTGTAAAGAGTTCTTTGAATCTTCTTAACACTACCGGTGCAGTCACGCTGTCATGGGAGGCCATATCATTTTCTCCGCAATAAATAATGATCTGCTTTGGCTGATAGGGGAAGACGATATCATTCACATACCGGACCTGGTCTGGCAGTTGCGATCCGCCGAAGCCGCGGTTAAGGATCGGGTAGGAAGGAAAATATTGCTGGACGTCTTTCCATTTTGTGAAGGACGAACTGCCGATCAGCAGGATCTGGTTTGATGCAGGAAATTGCAGGCTGTCCTGTTGCTTAAACGTCCTGATCTCCTGTGCAAAAGGCTGCGCCTGCAGGCTTAACGCAGAGAAGAACAAGCTCGTTAAAATAATCAGACAACCGATGGTCTTTTGTACTTTCATATGATTTGTTTGCGTCCGCAAATGTACATTACGCATCCCGGCTTCAGTCCACTTTGATCACATTTGTACGTTCAGAGACACCATTTTCGCTAACCGCTTCTATAGAGAAATAATACGCTTTTTCTTTATCCATTACCTTGAACCAGTATTCATTCGCGTCATGCACCATTACACAATTGTATAATTTATCAGGTGCTGTGCCATAATAGATATTGTAGGCATATGCGTTATTCACCGGCCCCCATTTGATCCAGGCGCTGCGTTTATCTTTTTCTGTGCGCAGCACGATCAGCTGTTTTACCTGCTCCGGTTTTGGGCCATTCGCATTTCCAAACACACGTAAACCGCTGATCGCGAACTTTCCTGCAGGCATGTGTACATTTTCCAGGCGGATGAACCGGGCTTGCACAGGTTTTTCCAGCTCGACATAATCATGCGGTACATCGGTCTTGTTCGCGCTTTTATCCTTCAAAATGATCCATTTCTTTCCGTCTACTGAATAAGACAGTTTATACTGGTGAAAAGTACCAAGCTGTTTCCCTAAAAATGCGCTGTCTACGTCCTGGTCAGCATAATTGATCTGTACCGCGCTGACCGTAGAAAGGCTGCCGAGATCCGTCTGGATCCATTCTCCTTTATTGCCGGTGGCGGCGCTCCAGTAAGATTTGATATTCTCATCCACCGCATTATTGGCCGAATAGCCGCCTAAGGTGGAGGAAACCTGCACTGGTTTTTTATAATTCAGCAACATCCAGCCGGTGAACCTGCTTTTCAAATGATCAGCAGCACCATTCGGTAAATAATGCGGATAGTCTCCAAAAACTGTGTTGGTATACATCACTCCGTCTTTATCGAACCCGGCAGGCCAGATCCCGACCCTTCTTTCAAAGTTGTTTTTTACCGCTACGACCATGGTTGACACATGCCAGTAATTCTGGTTATTGTCCTGGAACGTGGCTCCATGTCCCGCTCCTCTTGCAAAACCGCCGGGTTTAAAACTGAGAGGATCTGATTGTGGAATGAATGGCCCCAGCGGGCTATCACCCACTACCACTCCATCCGCATATCCGCTGAATTCTGTTCCCGGCGCGCCGTATTGCAGGTAGTATTTTCCGTTGTGTTTTGTCATCCAGGCTCCTTCCATAAAGGGATCGAGGAATGTATCATCCATGTATTCGCCAAAACGCTGCCAGCCGTAACGCCAGGAATCAAGCAGGTACATTTCTTTGCGCGTACCAATGGGTTGCAGGGTCTTGCGGTTCAGTTCAATTCCATATAAGGGGAAGCGGTTGCTGCTGCCATTGTACATATAAAAACGTCCGTCATCATCGGTAAAAAAAGCCGGATCCCAACCTCCTATTTCGAATGAGTCTACCAAAGGTTTCCACTCATTTGCTTTGGGATTGGTGCTCATCCAGATAGAGAACTGGCTGGTGTACGTAGATCCAAACACCAGCATCGTATCACCGATGAGCCCAACGGCAGGTGCGCATAATTCATCATATCCCTTATTCCAGGGGCGTAGAAACTTCTTTGAGACGAAATTCCAGTTGAGCATGTCGCTACTCCACCAATAGCCCCATTGGTTTGTGCTGAAGAGATAGTAATCGCCTTTATAGTTTACGATCACCGGATCAGCCGTTGCGCGATGACGGCCCCATTCGGAAAAGTTTGGAATGGGTGTATACCCATAATCGATGTTGATCGGGTTGCAATAGGTTTTCTGCTGCGTGAATGCAGGGGCTGAAAACGACGCAGCACAGATTGCAAGAAAAAAGAGTTTTTGCATCATAACAATCTCGAAAATTTATTTTGAAACGAAGCCGTAGGTTCCCGCAGATTACGCAGATCAAGCGCAGATACGCAGATACAATCTGAGTATCTCGAATCGTCTGCGTATCTGC
>JBEVKW010000194.1:0-24157 GCA_040509495.1 Chitinophagaceae bacterium
CAAGGCAAAAAAAGTAAACGGAGTCACCGACCCCCTCGGAAAAAAAAGCGCCTTGCCCGCCCGGCAAAAAATTCAAACAAAATTTGCTCATTCATTATCTAATCTTAACCTTCCCCTCCGCCAGGATCAGAAACGCCTATCTTTATTGCCTCATCAAACGCTCGTTCATTTCCTGAAAAACTAAATAAAGGGAACGAATTTTGAAATTAATCCGCGATCAGATCGCTGCAAATAAGTAAGACCCTTTTTGAAGAATATAAATTATCAGATCATGTTCCAGGATGCAACATTACCGGAAATAGAATCAGCCATGCAAGCTGCATGGGAGGCATTTCATGTTTATCGTAAGCTGTCTTTACATCAACGGGCAGCATTTATGCGCGAAATAGCAAAAGAGCTCGAAGCAACAGGCGATGAATTATTGCAGGTTGCCGGAGAAGAAACACATCTACCAGAAGCTAGACTAAGAGGAGAGCGGGCGAGGACGATCTTTCAACTGACCAGCTATGCGGATGCATGTGAACGTGGCGACTGGCTGGAAGCCCGGATCGATACCGCCATTCCAAGCAAAACACCACCCAAGCCGGATATCCGCAAAATGTTGGTCGGCCTTGGACCAGTTGTTGTATTTGGTGCGGCCAATTTTCCCTTTGCCTATTCCACCGCAGGTGGTGACACTGCGTGTGCATTTGCAGCCGGCTGCCCTGTCATCGTGAAAGCTCATCCGGCACATGCCCGTACGAGTGAGATCGTCGCAGGAGCGATCGGGAAGGCAGTGATCTCCTGCGGGCTTCCCGCCGGCGTATTCATTCACCTGCATGGCGCTTCGTTTGAAGTAGGAAAGGCGCTTGTAGAACATGCGCATACAAGAGCAGTGGGTTTCACCGGTTCTTATGCCGGAGGTAAGCAATTGTTCGACTGGGCTAATCAGCGCAGGCAGCCTATCCCGGTGTTTGCAGAAATGAGCAGTATTAACCCGGTATTGCTGCTGCCCGGTAAATTGAAAGAATCAGCATCAGAAGTAGCACGTGCCTATGCAGGTTCTATCACGCTAGGCGTTGGACAGTTTTGTACAAATCCCGGCCTCATCATTGGCGTTGATAACGAGGAGCTGAAAACCTTCATCAATACGTTGTCAGAAGAGATCACCAAAATCCCTCCGGCAACAATGCTGAATACCGGCATCTTCAAAAATTACGTGGAGCGCAGGGCAAATGCGATCTCACAAGACCAGGTGGATACCGTTGCGGTATCATCAAAAGATCCTCAACTGGATGAGGGCGCACCAACTGTCGCCACAGTTCCCGCCGCTGCATTTATAGCAAACCCGATCCTGCACCAGGAGGTCTTCGGACCCTATTCACTCGTAGTGAAGTGTACAGATATCGACGAGATGCTGGAGGTAACAAAACATCTCGAAGGGCAACTTACCGCGACCTTAATGGCAACAGAGACAGATATACTGGAAAATGATCTTCTTGTTGAAGAAGTAAAAAATATCTGCGGAAGATTTATCCTGAATGGCGTTCCTACCGGCGTGGAAGTTTGTTTATCGATGCAGCATGGCGGTCCATTCCCGTCGACAACAGACAGCCGTTTCACTTCTGTTGGTGCAGATGGGATCAAACGTTTTGCACGGCCCATCGCATTCCAGAACTGGCCCGATAACCTGCTGCCACCGGAATTGCAGAATGCGAATCCGCTGCAGATCTCAAGGGTCCTGAATGATAAAAGGAGTGAAGGAGCAGTTTGAATGAATTCCGCAGATTAAGCACGGACAGTTCAAAATTTCCGCAGATCAGGCAAGTTTTATTTCTCCGGGGATGAACCGTTTTTTAACACCTGCTATTTTTTATGCGTAGCGCTGATTCCGCGGATCAATTTAAACAGAGGAGAAATTGATCCGCGGAAAAGTGTAATCTTTCCTTACGTCATAGTCAATGAATAATGAACATTCTTTACTGCAAAAAAGGGAAGCTTATGCCACTCGTTCCTCAGCACGTCTTCTGAAAAACAAAGTCCACCCTATAGCAGCAGCAACCGAGCAAAGGAAATAGGCCCCAAGAATGTACTTCGCCGTTGGCAGAACAGACGATGCTCCAAACCAGTCGTCCTGCATAAGTAAAAAAGCCATTCCTGTAACGCTTCTCACAATCTCCCAGGCGATAGCAGAGGTGTTGCCATCCATCAGATCGGTCAGCGCATATACACTCAGGAAAATAAACCCGCCGTACCAAAAGATATAGTTACTGTCGAGTTGGTTGATCACCGCAATATTGCCAAATAGAAAGCTTACAAAGAACAGGATGGCGAGTACCTGTATCCAGCACCATGTCTTGAATCCCGGAGTGGTGGGCGTATGGTATTTTTCAAAATCGTATACGTTGCCGATCTTGTATACAGGGTAACGTTCGATCACATCAGGCGGGCGATAGCCTGTTGATTCAATCCATAATCTGAATTTTTCCTTCCAGCTTCGTGTTCTCCAGGTATCGGTGATCATCAACCATACATGCTGAAAATTGATCTTGATGGGATTCCAGGTACGTACAGGGCGGGTGATCCCGTAAACAGGTTTTACATCTGTCAATTCTTCCTGGAAACTTCCGAACCATTTATCCCAGAAAATAAAGATCTGCCCGTAATTCTTATCCAGGTATTCAGGATTTATGGCATGATGCACCCGGTGATGAGAGGGCGTTACGATCACTTTTTCCAGCCATCCCATTTTACCGATATGCTGCGTATGATACCAGAACTGCGCGAACAGGTGAAGTGGCGCAACAACTTCGATCACCTGGCGCGGCACACCAAGCAAGGCTGCCGGCAATAAGAAGATCACAAAGATCCGTACGATTGAAGAAATGCTCTGGCGCAATGCACAAGCCAGGTTGAATTCTTCGCTGCTATGATGAATGATATGGCCATTCCAGAAAAAATTACTGATATGCTGGATCCGGTGAACCCAGTAACCGGCAAGATCGAGCGCGAGAAACGCTACGATATAGACCAGGATGGAGGAGGAGAGATGTGTGACTGCCAGGTGGCCGACCAGCCACGGATAAGAGATCAGCACAAGCGCTAAGCCGAGCACGTCCTTCGTAACGTTGGTGACGCCGCTGGAAAAGCTCGACAGCATATCCATCGTTTGAACGGTTTCTTTTTTCTTTTTCCAGCCATACCATTTTTCAAAAAGCACCAGTAGCAGGAAAGCCGGCATGGCGATCAGCAGTATTTTACCGTAGGTTTCCATAATCAGGCAATCTTGTTTCAAAGCTAGGGAAAATTGTCCGGGCGTAAACCACCCAAACGCCGGTACACAAACACACACGTAAATGGATCGAGCCACAACAGCTTATGATGAAATCTCAACCGGTAAACCCTTACGCTTTTAACCCTCTTCGCTTACCTTTGCGGTTCACCCAAAAAAATCCCGTCCGTGCGTTGTAACTTCTGGTCATACGATCTTCCTTTCCATCACCCTTTTACGATCTCGAAGGGAACGAAAACCCATCAGCCCACCCTTATCGTGGAGCTTGAACATTTTGGTGTAAAGGGATATGGCGAAGCACCTGCGATCACTTACTATAATATCACGGTCGATAAAATGATAGAGGACCTGCAGCGCAAAAAAATCTTTGTAGAGAAATTTGCGTTCACAGAACCTGACAGATACTGGCATTATGTGCACCACCTGTTCCCCCAAAATCCGTTTCTTGTCTGCGCGCTTGATATGGCCGCATGGGATATGTTTGGAAAGATGAAAGGACTGCCGCTTTACCAGCTATGGAAAGGAGATACAAGTCGTAATCCCATTACAGATTACACTATAGGTATAGACAGCATCGATAAGATGGTGGAGAAACTGAAAGAAAAGCCCTGGCCCATTTATAAAATAAAGGTGGGCACGGCCGATGATATCGCTATTGTAAAAGCCTTGCGGGAAAATACTTCTGCTATTTTGCGCGTGGATGCAAATGCTGCCTGGGATCTGGAAACTGCTTTGCGCCTGATCCCGGCATTGAAAGACCTGGGAGTCGAACTCGTGGAGCAGCCATTGGCAAAGGATAACTGGGAAGGAATGAAAGTACTCTACGAGCAATCATCCCTTCCGCTTTTTGCTGATGAAGCTTGCGTATTTGAGCAGGATGTGGAAAAATGTAAAGATCATTTTCATGGTATTAATATCAAGCTGACAAAATGCAGCGGTATTACACCGGCATTACGCATGATCGACAAGGCAAAACAGCTGAACATGAAAGTGATGGTAGGCTGTATGAATGAGTCGACCATCGGTTCCGCCGCAATAGCCCACCTGCTGCCTTTCATCGATTATGTTGATATGGACGGGCCATTGCTATTGAAGGAAGATCTCGCAACAGGTATCAGCTATGACCAGGGAAAGATCTCCTATTCGGGTGAACCCGGGCTCGGAATTTGTTTTACCGGCGCGCCTGCATAGGATATAACGGCTTTTTCAGATGCTTCGACACAACCTATGAGAAAATAACCCGGCCCTAAATTTGCTATCTTTAGCCAATGCAAAAACGTTTCATGAAAAGGGCCGTTTACTTATTAATGCTTGCTTTGCTTTGCAAGTCATCAGTTGCCCAACGTTTTCATCTCGGCGTATTTGGCGGACTTGCAGCCTATAATGGAGACCTGACCGAAAAGATCTTTCCCAGGAAAGTGACAAATGGAGCAATAGGAATCACAGGCAACTATGAGCTGACGGATAATTTTATGCTTCGTGCGGGATTAACCTTCACAAGGGTAGGCGGTGCAGACCGGTTCAGCGATAATCCAGAAAGGCAGGCCCGTAATCTTAATTTCGAAACAGCGATCACTGAACTCAGCTTTGTGGGTCAGTATTATTTACTGAATCTTTATGATTATAAGTTCACACCTTATGCTTTCGCTGGTGTGGCAGTTTATGGTTTCAATCCCTACACTTATGATAATGCAGCACAGAAAGTGCATCTCAGGCCGCTTGGAACGGAAGGACAGGGAATTCCCGGGTATGGAAAAGAATACAAGCTCACCCAGCTGGCCATTCCTTTCGGTGGTGGTGTGAAATATGCCATTAACAACAATTTACATCTGGGTCTGGAAGCTGGTTTGCGCGTACTTTTCACCGATTATCTCGATGATGTAAGCAAAAACTACGCAGACCCGGCAGACCTTCTTGCTTACCGCGGTCAACTCGCTGTAGATCTTTCTTACCGCGGTGACGAATTGCCTGGTGGTACACCTGTTTCGCCCGGGAAAAATGCTGCCCGTGGCGGCGCCAAGTACAACGATTTTTATTACTTCACAGGACTGCACCTGACTTTTCGGATCAATAATAACGGCGCATGGAGTGGCGCTGGAAACAGCAAAAGCGTCCGCTGCCCCAAATTTTGAGAACCGTTGTCTGTTAAAGCCTGCAGGCACACAGCAGCATCCCGCTCATTCGCGTTTGTTCGCGAACATTCCTAACTTTGCCGCTATGGCATATAAGAATCAGCAGGCATTTATCGATGCATTGGAGCAGGCAGGTGAATTGGTCAGGATTTCAGCCTATGTTGACCCTAAACTTGAGATAGCAGAGATCACCGACCGCATCAGCAAAGAGCCCGGCGGAGGAAAAGCGATACTGTTTGAAAACACCGGCTACGATTTTCCCGTTTTAATGAACGCATATGGCAGCGACAAAAGAATGTGCATGGCCCTTGGCGTAAATCATCTCGATGATGTTGCAAAGGAAATCGAAGGTCTTTTCAAACTACTCGCGGCACCCAAAGAAAGTATTATCGATAAACTCAAATTGCTTCCCAAACTCGGACAGTTTGCTTCCTGGATGCCAAAAGTAAAAAAGGGTAGAGGCGAATGCCAGGAAGTGGTTGAGCTGGTAAACCCTGACATCACCAAACTTCCCGTTATTACGTGCTGGCCCAAAGATGGCGGTCCGTTCGTAACGTTACCGATCATCCATACAAAAGATCCCAATACGAATTCCCGCAATGTAGGCATGTACCGGATGCAGGTGTTCGGCCCGCAGCTTACCGGGATGCACTGGCATAAACACAAGGTTTCTGCAAAACATTTCTCTGAATATAAAAAGCTTAATAAGCGCATGCCTGTAGCCGTTGCACTTGGTGGCGATCCGGCCTATGCGTATTCAGCAACAGCACCGCTTCCCGAAAACGTGGATGAATACATGCTCGCAGGTTTTCTGCGCAAGAAAAAAGTGGAGCTGGTAAAATGTATCACACAACCGGAGATTGAAGTGCCGGCAGATGCCGATTTTATTATTGAAGGTTACGTGGACCCTCAGGACGAACTGATCTGGGAAGGTCCGTTCGGTGATCACACCGGTTATTATTCACTGCCTGATTGGTATCCAAGATTTCATATTACGGCTATTACCCACAAAAAAAAGGCTGTTTATCCGGCCACGATCGTCGGCATTCCGCCACAGGAAGATGCATGGTTAGGGAAAGCAACGGAAAGGATCTTCCTTGCTCCGATCAAAATGACAATGGTGCCGGAGATCATGAATATGGATATGCCGGTAGAAGGCGTTTTCCATAACCTCGTGATCACACAGATCCAAAAAGAATATGCGGGCCAGGGACAGAAAGTAATGAATGCCATGTGGGGCGCGGGTCAAATGATGTTCAATAAAATACTCGTGATCGCAGATGAAGGAACTTCCATTACCGACTATCTGCAACTTGCTAAATACGTATTCAGGAATTTAAATCCAGCTACGGATATCTATTTTACACAGGGACCAATGGATGTGCTGGACCATAGTTGCAGCAAACTCGGATTTGGCGGAAAAATGTGCATCGACGGGACGCACAAATTTGATGAAGAAACAGATGAACGCTTCCGGTTTGAAAAGCCAGCTGATGTTCCTGTGTCGCCAGTATTGCAGGCAAGTTTTCCTGAGATCAAAAAGGTAAATGAAACCCTGCTGGCAAAAGATATTCCCTGCCTTATCTTATCTATCGAGAAGAACCGGAAAGGACATATCCGCGAGCTTCATGAAAAAGTAGCCGCCCTGCCCGCTCTCCGGGGCATTAAAATGATCCTGTATGTAGAACATACCGTCGATGCAAATGACCTGCCGGTAGCATTATGGCGGTTCTGCAACAACCTTGATCCAAAAAGAGATTACCATCTCTTCCAGCAGGAAAGTATTGCCTGTATGGGATTAGATGGAACACGGAAGACCAAAGAGCTTGATGATTTCCACCGCGACTGGCCGAATATCATCGTAGCCGACGATACAACCATTGCTTCGGTAGACTCAAAATGGAATTCACTCGGTATAGGAAAATTCCTGGCTTCGCCCTCTCTGAAATTCAAAGACCAGATGTATGGTGATGAAGCGATCGTAAGCTAAGAGATAAAACGAGTAAGAGGGGAAAGAGGTTGTTTGAACAGCAGCATCTTTTCCCTCTTAAAACTCTTAGCCCTGGAAGAACATCGTTTCTAAATATTTCTCTCTTTTACTCGTTTTCCTCCTTTAAACTCTTAGCTTTAAGAAAAGTAACTGATGAAAAGACTTAGTGCAGGTTTATTGCTCACCTTTCTCGTATTGAACAGCTGTGCGCAGAAAAGCAAAACCAGGCCAACGAATAGCTCCGCAGAAGAGAAAACACTTCTCTGGAAAATTTCCGGCAATGGTTTGGAAAAACCTTCTTATCTGTTCGGCACGATCCACGTGTTGTGTAAAGACGACGCCGTATTAAGCGATAATCTTCTTACGGCAATTGCCAATGCAGACAATGTGTATCTCGAAGTTGACCTGAGTAATATGCTTGAAGCGTTCTCGGTACTCAGCAAAATGCAGATGAAAGGGGATACGACCCTCCGCGATCTGCTTAGCAAAGAAGACTATGATAAAGTGAAAGCTCATTTTGAGAAAGAGGGCACAATGCTGCCTTTTTCGGTGCTTGAAAAGTATAAACCGATCCTGGCCTCGTCACTACTGATGCAAGGTGACCTCCCCTGCGAAAAGCACACAGCGATGGAGCAGGAGATCATGACTGTTGCGAAAAAGCACAGCAAAAAGATCAAAGGGCTTGAAACAATGAGCTACCAGGCAGAAGTGCTGGATGGCATTCCTTACAAAATGCAGGCCCAGCAGTTGGTATCGTACGTAGACCAGGCTAAAAACGGGGATTCAACATCGCAGGATTTTACAAAACTGATGGACGCCTACCGTGAACAGGATCTGTATAAACTTGAGGCACTGATGATGAAAGATGAAGCGGGAATTGCCGATTATTCTGAGATCCTGTTGTTCAACCGTAACCGTAACTGGATCGAAAAAATGAAGCAGGTACTGCCGGGGCATTCATTTGTTTTCGCGGTGGGCGCGGGACATCTCCCGGGAGACCAGGGGGTGATCAGTCTTTTGCGCAAAGCCGGATATACGGTCAGCCCGGTGCCGAATAAAGTAACAAGAGTAATATGATGCTAAGCCTGTAGCCACAGCAGTTCGTTGGCCGGTTTAATACGCAGCATAATATAAAGAAGCCCTTCAAAATTTGAAGGGCTTCTTTAATAGAGACTTTATCTTATCAGGTATGGCCAATGGCCATCGATGTACTTTTAGAACTGCTCCAGACCGCTGAAGAAGAAACTTCCTTCGATCTTTGCATTTTCGTCGCTATCACTTCCGTGTACAGCATTCTCGCCAAGTGATGTTGCATACAATTTACGGATAGTACCTTCTGCTGCTTGTGCAGGGTTTGTTGCACCGATCAGTTCACGGAAAGACGCGACTGCATTTTCCTTTTCCAGGATCGCTGCATAAATAGGGCCGCTGCTCATGAATTCCACCAGCTCACCATAAAAAGGCCTTTCCTTGTGTACGGCATAAAATTCACCGGCTTTCTCTGCGGAAAGTTTAGTGAGTTTCAGCGCTACTATACGATATCCTTCCTTAATGAAACGATCGATAATAGCACCGGAATGACCGTTCTTAAAGGCGTCCGGCTTGATCATGGTAAATGTTCTGTTGCTCATATAAAGATTTATAACTTTTGGCCCGCGAAGGTAGGGAAAGTTTTTGATGTTCGTAGTCCGTTGACCGTTCGCTGTTATCCGGAGAACAGAGCGCCCTTAAAATACTCCAGGGCCGGGTGCCGGGCTGCCGGACAATTGACAAAGCTCAACGTACAACCAATACCCGCCTTCGCTAAAGCTTCGGCCGTCGGAACAAAACTCCTATCTTCGCCACCGTTTTATGAAACCAATACAGGAAATATTCCCGGAACTGGTGAATCCGAGGAAGGTCGTTATCACCATGCACCAGAAACCCGATGCGGATGCAATGGGGTCTTCATTAGCATTAGCTTTGTTTCTGAAGAAGTTAGGTCACCTGGTGACGGTTGTTTCGCCCACGAACTGGGCAAAATGGCTGGACTGGATGCCCGGATGCCGTGAGGTGCTCGACTGGGAAAACTATAACGGACGCCCGAAGGCTGAAGCGGCACTGGATGCGGCAGACTGGCTGTTCTGCCTGGATTTTAATATTTTCCACCGCACGAAGAATCTGGCACCCAAGCTTCAGTCGATCCAGTGTACGAAAGTGCTGATTGACCATCACCGCGAACCGGACTCGCCCTCCTTCCAGTTCGGTATAAGCAATACAGAGAAAAGTTCTACCTGCGAAATGATCTATGACTTTATCGTCGCCGCAGGTTACCGTGATATGATTGATCAAAGCATTGGAGAATGTATCTATGCCGGCGTTGTATCCGATACAGGCTCATTCCGTTTTCCATCAGCAAAAGCATCGGTGCATGAACTGGTTGCCGATCTTAAATCCCGCGGATTGGAGCATTCCAAAGTGCATGAAAACCTCTTCGATAACTTTCTGGAAAACAAACTACGTTTTACAGGACATGTGCTTCTTAACCGCATGGAAGTTTTCTACGAGTATAACACAGCGCTGATCGCCATTCCAAAATCAGATCTGCTCAAATATTATATCAAGACAGGTGACACGGAAGGCCTGGTCAACTTCCCGCAATCCATACAGGGCATCAAGCTTGTAGGATTATGTATTGACAGGGATGAAGAACGCAAATGGAGTTTCCGCAGCAAAGGCGATTTTGATACCAACACTTTTGCACGAACGTACTTCGAAGGCGGTGGGCATTATAATGCTTCGGGAGGAAGAAGCAGCGACTCACTCGAAGTGACCGTTCAAAAATTCAAACAGGCAATTAAAGAAAACAAATCTCTACTACAATAACTCAAACATGAAAAGAACCCATTATTTGTGGATCGCGATTGCAGCCCTGGCTATTTCAGCGTGCAACGGTGTGAATTATCAAAAGACCAAAAGCGGATTGCTTTACAAGATCATCTCTTCGAGCAGTAAAGACTCTGTTGCCAGAGTTGGCGATTGGATCAAAGTGAACTATGTACAAAAGATAGATGACTCAGTTCTTATGTCAAGCTTCGGCAAAATGCCTGCTTTTCAAAAAGTGGCTGAACCAAATGCTGATTACACTCCAAACGAGATCTTTGGCATGTTGAGAAAGGGCGATAGTGCCGTAACCGTGATCCTGATCGATTCTATCATCAAAAAAGGTCTGGCTACAGCCGAAACGCTTCCTCCTTATATGAAGAAAGGCAGCCGCCTGACCATTTCTTTCAGAGTAGTAGACGTATTCCGCAACGACAGTACTTACCAGGCTGATTTCAAAGCAGAGATGGACAGAGACATGCCGCGTCAGCAAAAAGAACAGGCCGAGCAGATGGCGAAACAACAAAAAGAAGCTGAAGAAGCACGTCGGAAAGAAGAAGAAGAACTGGAAAAATCCGGAGAGAAAGCAAAACAGATCGGCGCACTCGAGTCATACTTCAAAGCAAAAAATATCACCGTAAAACAAGTTGCCCCGGGAACTTATGTTCAGATGATCCGCCAGGGCAATGGACCGGTAGCTGATTCAGGTAAGTTTGTTACTATCAACTATAACGGTAAACATTTTGATACTGACAGCTCTTTCCAGGCCAGTTCATTCACGCCACAGCTGTATGTAAGCCCGCTGATCGCAGGTTTCCAGGATGGATTGAAAGGCATGAAAGAGGGCGATAAAGGCACGATCTATATCGCAGGATTCCGCGCTTATGGAAAGAATCCTCCCCAGGGCTCTCCATTTAAGCCTTACGAAGCGTTAAAATTCGAGGTTGAAATCACAAAAGTCTCAGATACAGCACCTGAACAACCTCAACAATAACAAGAAATTGAGGCAAATCAATCCGTTAAGGCGGGTTAAATGAAAATAATGTTGCACCTTTGTACCGTTCCGCCCATAAAGCGGAACGGTTCTCATTTAACGGTTTACGTGATGGCCCCGTTTTTAGTCCAAGATTCCAATTGGCGTCCCTTTCGAAAATTACAAACCAAATCCACCGTACTTCTTTCTGCTTAAAATAGTAGTCCAAATTCCTTTGAACCGCCCTAAAGAACACACATTAAGGCATCTGATGTATTACCGTCTTGATGTAACAAGTCAGAAAGCACTCACTGCAGGCGTAAGCTGAATGGGGAGTGCTTTTTTATTGGTAACAAGCGGTTTACCCGCAGGCATGATCACTTACGCGCCATCACTGACCATTCATCGCTTATTCCGCTCAACGGCGTCGAACCGCTTCAACCAGCGTTATTGCCTCCTTAGCAGCCTTCACATCATGTACACGAAGAATGTTTGCCCCATTCATCAGCGCGAATGTATTGAGCACGGTTGTGCCATTAAGCGCCTCTTCTGGAGTTACTCCAAGGGTTTTGTAAATAGTGCCTTTGCGGGACAGACCGATCAGCAGCGGCATCCCGGTGATCGACAGCGTTTTCAGGTGATGCAACAATTCAAAATTGTGTGCAATTGCTTTTCCGAAACCAAAACCAGGATCAAGAATGATATCGTTAATGCCCGAAGCTTTCAGGAGGGCGGTTTTCTCTATAAAGAAATCCAGAACCTCACGGGTTATGTTTTCATAGACGGGCGATTGCTGCATGGTCTGCGGTTTCCCTTTCATGTGCATCAGTACATAAGGAACCTGCAGGGTAGCGACGACCGGGATCATCGCCTCGTCGAGCGATCCCGCACTGATATCATTCACAATAGACGCACCGGCCGCAACAGCTTCCCGGGCTACTTTGGCGTAATAGGTATCGACCGACAAAACAGCCTCGGGAAATCTGCCGTGAATGGCTGCAATGCCTGCGATCGTCCGGCGCAGCTCTTCTTCCTGTGATACGGGTTCGCTGCCAGGCCTGGTGCTTTGCCCACCGATATCCAGCATAGTTGCACCATCTTTCAGCATTGATTCCGCCTGCCGCAACATTGTATCCACCGAACCATGACGGCTCGCCGGAAAAAAAGAGTCGGGCGTGCTGTTGATGATCCCCATTACCACCGGCTCATCAATCTCTAATAATCTTCCTTTACAATTCAGCGTAAACATTAAAATTCGATTCGTTATTTTTGAAGCTAAAGATAAACAGTGTACGGCGATCGGCGTGAAGTAAACAAAACGACCGGACATTTGTACCTGATCCAACCGAATTATGGCATCAACAAACGAACAGTACGACCAGGTAATTACAGGCTGCAGGGACATTTTCCTTAAGAAGACTGCCGACTACGGCACCGCATGGAGGGTATTACGGACGATCTCCATCGTCGACCAGTTATTCATCAAAGCCCAGCGGATCCGTACCATACAGGAAAAAAAACAGCAGAAGATCGCAGATGATATCGGGGGCGAATTCAAAGGCATCATCAACTATGCAGTGATCGGCCTTATCCAGCTGGAATTGAAACCGGATGCACCGGAAGAATTAGGTGTGGAAAAAGTATCAGCATTATACACCAAGCATATCGCGGACACAAAGCAACTGATGCAGGATAAAAACCACGACTATGGCGAAGCATGGCGCAGTATGAGCCAGGAAAGCTTTGTAGATCTTATACTGATGAAACTCCTGCGTATCAAACAGATCCTTGCGAATGACGGCAAAACACTGATCAGCGAAGGAGTGGATGCCAATTATCATGATATTATTAATTACTCGGTATTCGCACTGATCCTTTCAGCAGAAGGGAAGCATTAAGGCCGTTTTGTCAAATTTCAACGGATCATTTCTATAAAAATCAAACTATGAAAGTATTGATCAATATCGTTCGGGTACTTGTCGGATTGCTGTTTATATTTTCAGGCCTGATCAAAGCAAATGATCCGCTGGGATTGAGCTATAAAATGCAGGAGTTCTTTGAACTCTGGGGCATGGAACAATTCAATGCGCACACCCTTTGGCTGTCAGTAGTGATGATCGCTTTTGAGATCATAGCAGGCATCGCGTTACTGCTTGGCTGGAGAATGAAATTGTTCATGTGGCTGCTGCTGTTGCTGATCGTATTCTTTACCTTCCTCACAGGGTACGCTTACCTTTCTGGAAAATTCAAGAACTGCGGATGCTTCGGCGATTGTATCCCGATCACGCCATTTACGTCTTTCCTGAAAGATGTAATACTCACGGTGCTGATCCTTTTCCTGTTCAGGCATCGGGATAAGATCAGACCAGTGTTCAACCATAAACTCAATGTGGCTTTGATGATCCTGGGGACTATTTTCAGTTTTGGCGTGCAATGGTATATGCTGAATTACCTTCCTTTGTTTGACTGCCTTGCTTATAAAAAAGGGAATAACATCCAGGAACAGATGAAGATGCCGGAAGGTGCGATCATGGATAGTTTCGCCATCCGGTTCATTTATCAGAAGGATGGAAAAGATTTCGAATTTGCACCGGAAAATCTGCCTGCAGATCTTGGCAGTTACACGTATAAAAGCCGGGAAGATAAACTTATCAGGAAAGGAAATGCGGAGCCACCGATCAAAGGATTTACTTTATCGGGTGTGACAGGTATTGACTCCACAGATGTGGTATTATCTCACCCGCAGGCGATCCTGTTATTTGCAGAAGATTTCTCGACGCCCATATCTGCCTGGAAAGCGGATTTTGAAAAACTTTACGCATCAGCGAACGCGAAAAATATTCCTGTGTATGCGATAACCGGACGGTCTGAAGAGGCGAAACGCCAATTCGCCGGTACAGGATTTTCGGATGTTCAGATCTTAACCTGCGACAACACGGCGATACGAACAGCTTCCCGCACCAATCCTTCGGTTTACCTGTTAAAACAGGGAACGATCGTCGAAAAAGAAAGTTATAAACGGATGGACAAACTCACTTCAGCTATCCAGTAAAAGAAGACTATAAAAATAAAACGGTTAACCTTTTATGCTTCGTTATATCACCAAAAAAATACTGTACGGAGTGCTCGTGCTTGTTGGCGTGGTGATATTGGTGTTTTTTTTGTTCCAGGGCTTCGGAGATCCCAGCCGGCTGGTAATGGGGCAGTCGGGCGATGCGGCCACCCAGGCAAACATCCGTAAAGAACTTTATCTCGACCAGCCGCGGTGGAAGCAATTCCTGTTTTACCTCAATGATGTTTCTCCCATTGCGATCCATCACAAAGAAGAGATCGGGCAGAAAAAACTGAAAGGCATTTTTATCGGCGGAGAAACAACACTTGCTTTTAAAATACCGTATCTGCGGAAATCGTATCAAACAAAACGGAATGTAGCAGACATGCTGTTCCAGGCATTGCCAGGAACGCTTTTACTTGCTGTTGCCGCCATGCTGATCGCGGTAGTGATCGGTATTCCCCTGGGAGTACTGGCGGCTGTCAGGCAAAATACCTGGGTGGATACCTCAGCGATCTCCTCCAGCATTGTAGGTATTTCTGCTCCATCTTTTTTCATGGGTATCATACTCGCCTATGTTTTTGGATTTGTGCTGACTGACTGGACAGGCCTGCATATCTCCGGCAGTTGGTTTGATATTGACCCGGTCACCGGCGCAAAAAAACTTACACTTGCCAATCTGATTCTTCCTGCAGTTACATTAGGTATACGCCCACTTGCGATCATCACGCAATTGACGAGAAGTTCAATGCTCGACGTGCTTGACCAGGACTTCGTCCGCACTGCCTATGCAAAGGGCTTAAGCCGCCGTGTAGTGGTGTGGAAACATGCATTGCGAAATGCGCTGAATCCAGTGATCACGGCCATCACCGGCTGGTTCGCGGAACTGCTGGCGGGTGCTTTTTTTGTTGAATACATTTTCGGATGGCAGGGTATCGGAAAAATGACAGTTGATGCACTGGAAAAGCTCGACTATCCGGTCGTGATGGGCTCTGTACTGACTGCAGCCGCATTCTTTATCCTGGTCAATATCCTGGCTGATGTGTTATATGGAGTAGTGGACCCCAGAGTACGGAAGGTGTAGAAGGCCAAGGGCGAGGGCGATAGTTCACCGTTCAAACTTTTCACGTTGGATCTTTCCCACTCCCGATACTTTTCTATTGTATGATCACCTCACTTATTACCCGCTGCCCAAGCGCTTCATTTACCCGCTGAATGATCTTTTCTTTCTGGTACTTGAGTTCTTGTTTGAGCGGAGCGACGTTAGTGGTGATAATAAGCTTTTCGCCGAAGATCTGAAGCTTATCTGTATAGCGGGCTACTGTTTTCCCCATGATCTTTTCCCAGACCTCATCGATCTGTAATGCCTGTATATCGCCTTTGATCCTGCTCTGATTCAGGTATTGCTGCATGGCTGCTTTGAAAGAATATTCACCCATCAGGCAAAGGTAAGCTAAGAGGGCAAAAAAGGGAAAGAGAAAAAGAGAGTCGATCCCCCGGGTTTTACGTTTTCTTACAAGGTGGAATTATTACTCATCATTCCAAACGAATCGGATAGAACTAAAGCTCGATCATTCCAAACGCAACACCGAGCTTTTCGAGCTGAACGGTAAGTCGTTCTTTATTGGTGTCGGTAATGAACACCTGTCCTTCGTTTTTAATGCAGACTTTTTCGAGCAGGTTGGCGATCCTTTCCTCATCCAGTTTTTCAAATACATCATCCAGCAGCAGGAGGGGAGGAAAATGTTTTTCCTGTTGCAGCACGTCCATTTCCGCAAGCTTTAATGCGAAGAGCAGGCTTTTACGCTGCCCCTGGGAAGCGATGTTCTTGAAAAGCATTTTACCCATGTTGATCTCGATATCGTCTCTGTGCGGACCGGTGGCCGTACGTTGCGACAACAGATCTTTCTGACGGGTTGCGTGTAATAGTTCGGCAAATTCAGCGCGAAGGAGTTCACTTTCGTAAAACAGGTTCAATTCTTCCTGTTGCCGCGCAATGTCGAGATAAGCATGTTTGACGGCGGGCAGGAAGGACACCAGGAATTCTTTCCGTTTGTTGAACACATATTCGCCTGCGGGGATCAATTGCTGATCGATCACTTCCAGCAGGGAAAGATCTTTTTGGCCGGTTTCAGCAAACGACTTCAGCAGAGAGTTCCGTTGCTGCAGCACTTTAGTGTAAACGATCAGTTGCTGAAGATAGCCTGCATCCAGCTGAGAGAGAAGCGAATCGAGGAATTTCCGTCGTTCTTCACTGGTTCCGGTGATCAGTGAGGCGTCGTCCGGCGCGATGACCACACAGGGATAACGGCCGATATGCTGCGAGAATTTGTCGTATGGCTGCCCATTGATCGAAAACTCTTTCTTTCCATTCTCCCGTAAAATGCACACCGCTTTTTCGGGCTTGTCCTGTAAAACCACCTGTCCTTCGATCCGGAACCCGGTTTTTCCCTGTTGAACACTGGTAGCGTCCTGGCGGCTGAAATAGCTTTTGGTAAAACAGAGATAATGAATGGCATCAAGCAGGTTGGTCTTCCCGATGCCGTTCAGCCCGCAAATACCGATCACCCGTTCCGGAACCTTGAAAATCCGGTCGGTATAGTTTTTAAATTGCAGTAAAGCGAGGGAATCAATGCGAAGCATGGAGTTGCAAGATAAGAAATAGGCCAGTATGATAGCTGACGGCCGATTACGATGGGCCGAAGTGAATTTTAGTCACCGTATTTGTTGCCATTTCCAGCCATTGCTCATCAGGGTCTCGGGCATCGACCGCTGGGCCAGAAAACTTTAGATGAAATTCAACCAACTTTCCCTTATTTTTGCCTCCCGTAAAAAAGAGCTAAAAAACCCAAATCTGTAATCGGTGGCATCAAAATTTTCCAAAGAAACCTACCTCTACTGGTATGAGCTGATGCAGCTTATCCGCCAGTTCGAATTGATAGCAGAAGAAAAGTACAAAATGGAAGGTAAGATCCGTGGCTTCTTCCACGCCTACATTGGCCAGGAAGCTATTGCTGCAGGATGTATGACCGCTACAAAACCTGATGATAAATTCATTACAGCGTACCGTGATCACGGTCTGGCAATTGCCAAGGGTGTATCGGTCGACAGCTGTATGGCTGAGCTTTATGGCAAAGCGACTGGTTGTGCGAAAGGAAAGGGTGGCAGTATGCACTTCTTCGGTAAAAAAGAAAACTTCTTCGGTGGTCACGGAATCGTGGGAGCGCAGATCGGTACTGGTACCGGGCTCGCGTTCGCGGAGAAATACAACGGTACAGATAACGTGGTTCTTTGCTATTTCGGTGACGGCGCTGCCCGCCAGGGTATCCTCCACGAAAGCTTTAACCTCGCCATGCTTTGGAAACTTCCTGTGATCTACATCTGCGAGAACAATAACTACGCAATGGGAACATCCGTGGAAAGAACTTCCAATGTGGTGGATATCTACAAACTGGCTGATGGCTATGAAATGCCTGCTGATCAGTTGGACGGTATGCATCCGGAAACTGTTCATGAAGGCGTTGCCCGCGCGGTGAAAAGAGCACGTGAAGGCGGCGGACCTACTTTACTTGAAATTAAAACTTACCGCTATAAAGGCCACTCAATCAGCGATCCACAAAAATACCGCACCAAGGAAGAAGTGGATGAGTACAAAGCAAAAGATCCGATCGCACTGGTTCGCGATGTGATCCTCAACAATAAACTGGCCGGCGAGAAAGACCTTGAAGCGATCGATAAAAGGGTAAATGATATCGTGGATGCCTCGGTTAAATTTGCGGAAGAAAGCCCATGGCCGGCTGATGATGAAGTACTGAAGGATATCTATGTTGATCAGAATTATCCGTTCATCGTTGACTAGGTACTAAGTAAAAAGTAAAAATTCAAAAGTAAAAATAGAGCCTTCCATCAGTAAGAGCTATTCTGTTTTGAAACTGTAATTTTTACTTTTGAGTGTTTACTTTTTAATTTGAAATTCCACCAAAAACTAGCAGATAAAATGTCAGACAATATTCAGGCAACCGGTGTTGAAAAAAGTGAAGTGGCTGTTGCCAAAGCACAAGATTTCTGGACTAAAAATAGCAAACTGATCCTCGGCGTAGGAACCGGTCTGCTCGTAGCCGTTGCCGGCTTCTGGGGATACAAGCATTTCATTTCCGGTCCGAAAGAAGAAAAAGCGGCGGAAGCAATGTTCAAAGCAGAAGACTATTTCCGCATGGATTCCACGCAAAAAGCGCTGAACGGAGATGGTCAGTATCCAGGATTTCTGAAAGTGATCAGTGAATACGGTAGCACGAAAGCCGGTAACCTCGCTCATTTTTATGCAGGCAGCTGTTACCTGAAACTGGATGACAACCAGAATGCGGTGAAATACCTGAAAGACTTTAGTACGGATGCCAAACAGATCCAGCAACGTGCTTACAAGCTGCTTGGAGATGCCTATGCAGATCTTGGCCAGAGCAAAGAAGCGCTGGAGAACTATAAAAAAGCTGCCCGTCATTTTGAGCAGGATCAAACGGCTTCTGCTGAAGCGCTGTTCATGGCTGCTTATCTTGCAGGCAGTGTGATCAAAGATCAGAAGGAAGCAATTTCTTTATACACAGAACTGAAGCAAAAATTCCCTTTGACTCAGCAGGGATTTGAAGCAGATAAATACCTGGCGATGCTGGGTGAATACAATGTAAACTGATTATGGCTGATATAGCAAACAGTAAATTACTACATACAGGCACAGGCATTCTCTCTATGGAGAATGCCTGTGTCGTTTTGGTGAAAACCGAGTGGAACGCCGCTATCATTGATGAACTGGAAAGAGGTTGTGTGCGCGTTCTTGAAACGTATAAAGTCGGTTCTATCGTGGTGCTGACTGTTCCCGGAGCAGTCGAGATCCCTTTCGCGATAAAGCAATTCTGGGAACTCACCACGGGTCCCCGGCCATCGGCTTTCATCGCCCTCGGTTGTGTGATCAAAGGAGACACACCGCATTTTGAGTACGTGTGCAATTCTGTCACGGATGGCGTGACCCAGCTGAACCTTCTGCTTTCTGCACCGACGATCTTTGGGGTACTCACTGTTAATACCGACGAGCAGGCCCAAGAGCGCATTGGCGGAAAACATGGCCATAAAGGCGAAGAAGCAGCGATCACTGCACTGAAAATGATCTCCCTACAACGATCGATTAAATAACTGGTCCCGATAGCGTGCATATGAATGTTCAGATATTTATTCCCTGTTTTGTTGACCAGCTGTTTCCTGATACTGCCTTTAACATGGTGAGAGTATTGGAGAAAGCGGGGTGTACCGTAACGTATAATGCCTCACAGACCTGCTGCGGCCAGCCAGCCTTCAACGCCGGTTTCTGGGATGAGGCAAAGTCTGTCTGCACGAAATTCCTTAAAGATTTCCGGGGTACCGATTATATCGTTGCACCAAGTGCGAGCTGTGTTGGATTTGTCCGGAATTATTACTCGAAATTATTCGGGAATTCATCGTTACATCATGAAGTTGCCGATGTAGGTAGGCGTCTGTTTGAATTCTCAGAATTCCTTGTACAGGTTTTGAAAATTGAGGATGTGGGTGCGGTATTGAATGGAAGGGCAACCTACCATGACAGCTGCGCGGGCCTGAGAGAGTGCAGGATCAAATCGGAGCCGCGCCGATTGCTTGAACGGGTACAGGGACTGGAACTTGCCGAAATGAAAGACGTTGAAACCTGCTGCGGCTTTGGCGGCACCTTTGCCGTAAAATTTGAGCCTATCTCTATTGGAATGGCAGAGCAGAAAGTTGAAAATGCAGTTGCTACGGAGGCCCAATACCTCATCTCCACCGATCTCTCCTGCCTGATGCATTTACAAGGCTATATCAAACAGAAGGGTTACCCGATACAGGCATTGCATCTGGCGGATGTGCTGGCGAATGGATGGTAAATACCGGTGACCCGATTACTCATTTTTCCAAGCCGGAATATCCCTTACAACAATATTATATCGGCTAACGGTCAGCAGGTATCTGTATAAAAAAATGGCCGGCTCTCACAAAGAGAATCCGGCCTGGTTTGCCCTGAATCAAACTTTTAAATGGCGGGCTGCCATTAATCTTATAGGGAACGGGTTAAAATATTTTTGATCAGACAATACTTACGTAAAAGATCCAACGCCGGATTTCCGGGGTCGGATCTTTTTTAAAGCACAGAAAAATCGCCGATTGATGAGCTGTTTAAGGCATTAAAACGTGGTCGATAACCTGGATCACGCCATTGCTTTGATAAACATCTTTTATAGTGATAGCAGCAGTTGCACCTTTTTCATCTTTCACCCAGTATTTTCCATCTTTCTTCATCACCCAGAGTTTGCCACCCTGTACCGTTTTCAATTCTGCCGTACCGTTTCCTGCTTTGATCCATTTATCAAGCTCTTTGGTATCAAGCTTACCGGCAACAACATGATAGGTCAGGATCGTGGTAAGTTTATCCTTGTTCTCCGGTTTAACGAGTGTTTCAACAGTGCCCTTTGGCAACATATCGAACGCCGCGTTTGTCGGAGCAAAAACGGTGAAGGGGCCTTTTCCCTGCAAGGTCTCTACCAGTCCCGCAGCTTTTACAGCAGCAACAAGTGTTGTATGATCTTTTGAGTTTACTGCGTTCTCGACAATGTTCTTCGAAGGATACATTGGCGCGCCGCCGACTTCAACTGTTTTTTGTGCGTAAGAACTATTCATTAAAAATGATGCTGCCAGTAATAAGCTGAATGCCCTGATCTTTTTCATAATAATTGATTGAGTTGATAAGTAATATTGTCATTAAACTCTGTCGCGCAACAGTCACAGTTAATTACGGAGAATGGATCCGATCCGGATTGCTGCAGTCAGATGATTTTTTTTATCGAACTTCTACTAAATTTGAAATCCATAAAAGCATTTACATCGTATGGCACACTGGCTGATCAAATCTGAACCATTTAAATATTCGTGGGATCAATTCGAAAAAGACAAGCAGACTTTCTGGGATGGTGTACGGAATTATGCCGCCAGGAACAACTTGAAAGCAATGAAGAAAGGAGATTTAGCTTTCTTTTATCATAGCAACGAAGGGCTGGAGATCGTTGGCATCGCAAAGGTGGTAAAAGAAGCATACCAGGATCCGACAACACTTGAAGAAGCCTGGGTAGCAGTCGACTTTGCTCCACACAAAAAACTAAAGAAGCCGGTAAGTCTCGCTGATATAAAAGGAACGAAAGAACTGCTGGATATGGCATTGGTAAAACTGGGCAGACTATCTGTTCAACCAGTAACAGATAAAGAATGGAAAATAGTGATGGAAATGGCGGGTGAAAAAGTTTAGCATGAAAGCTGATAACGTTAAGAGCTGCGGAAAAACCGCAGCCTTTTTTCTATAAATCTTTTAATGATAGGAAGTCCGGGAAGATCACACTGTTGATAGAGTCTCCGCCATCTTTTGCTTTAGAAGAAAAATCAAGTGGCTGAAAGTTTCCCGTTGAGGTGAAGGGATGCTTGCTTTTTTGATTTAATTTTCAGAAAATATTCCAGGTGAGTAACAAAAGAAAAAACCTTGTGGTTCTTTCCGGAGCAGGTATTAGTGCAGAAAGCGGGTTGAGAACTTTTCGCGACAGCGATGGGTTATGGGAAGGATACGAAGTCACAGAAGTGGCAACCCCGCGGGCATGGAAGCGTAACCCGCAATTGGTACTTGACTTCTATAATATGAGACGGAGGGATGTAGCAGCAGCCTTGCCTAATGCAGCCCATACCGGCCTTGCTGCACTGGAAAAGGATTTTAATGTAACGATCATCACCCAAAATATCGATGATCTGCATGAGCGGGGTGGCTCTAGCCGCGTACTTCATTTGCACGGAGAAATATTTAAAATGCGCAGCGAGTATGACGAACATAGGCTTTACGAGATCCGTGGGGATATGAAACACGGAGACCTGGATGAATTTGGCCACCAGTTGCGCCCGGCCATTGTATGGTTTGAAGAGCCTGTGCCGAAAATAGAAGAAGCCATCCCCATTGTTCATGCCGCCGATATTTTTGTAGTCATAGGGACTTCACTCGTCGTATATCCTGCCGCAGGCCTGGTGCATTACGTAAACCCGGCTAGGCCGAAATTTATTATTGATAAACGCATCCCGTCCACCCCGTCAATGGAACAACTTTTCCTGATTGAAAAACCGGCGACTGAAGGCATCGCCGCGCTCACTGAACAGTTGAAGCACCTGCGTTGACAATTTTAGGCTTTCGGTAACAGCAGGCTCCTTAATATTGCGGCGGATATGACAACATTGAAAAAGCTATCTTCACTCGCGGTAATACTTCTGCTGGCTCATACGCTGCCAGCACAGCAGGTAACTCCATTGGAGCAGATCCGGCGCTATGTATCGGCTAAAGCCCCTGGAAAAAACGATTCTGCTTACTACAATTTCTTTAAGGCTTTCAAGCCCGGAGATGTTAATTATCTGCGCCCGCTTTATGAGGCTATTGGCTGGGAGGAGCGGGTAAAAAAAATGTATGGAGATAAGAACTTCAATGATATTTTCAGCCAGCAACTGGCCACAGTAGGGGACTATAAAATGGCGGAGAGATATGCTGAAAGGAATCTTGACACACTGCCGGCAGACGGACATACATTTATTCAACAGCAGGTAAAACAAATCAAGGATCTGCAATCGATCAATGCTGCTACATACATTGCGGGCCGCGCACTCGAAGCCAGGGTCGTGATGATCAACGAAGCGCATGACAAACCTTTACACCGTGAATTTACATATAGTCTTCTTGAGCCATTATTCCAGCAAGGGTATCGCTACCTGGCTATGGAGATGCTGAACAATTACGGGAATGCTTCTTTGTCAAAACTAGATCATACCACTGGCTATTACGCTCAGGATCCTGTGGCAGGTGAACTGATCCGTAAAGCACTTGCGCTTGGGTACACACTTGTGCCGTATGAAGACACCGCGGGCACGCACCACACAGCTACCGTTAGAGATTCCATACAGGCTGCAAATATTTATAAGATCATTCAGAAAGATCCCAATGCAAAAATCCTTGTTCATGCAGGCTACGGTCATATTTCGGAAGCATCTCCAGGTGGAGAAGTTATACCAATGGGGCTTGCGTTCAAGATGCAGACGGGCATCGATCCCTTAACAGTGAATCAAACAAATTTCACCGAAGGCAGCACTACTGATTTTGGCCGGGTGTTCCATAAAGAGCTCATGCAAAAAATCAAAATTGAGGAGCCTGTCGTTTTGTTGAAAGGCCGTAAATTATATACGTTGATTGATCAGGAAGGCTATGACATTTATGTGGTGCATCCAACCACCGTGTATAAGAATAACAGGCCTTCATGGCTTTCTTTTAATGGCGAACGAAAAGAGGTATCGGTATCGCCGCAGGAAAGAAACTTGTTTTTAGTACAGGCCTATTATGAAGAAGAATTCAATCGCGCGCCCGTAGAGCAATTGATTCCGGCTGACCAAACGTACATCTCCTCTGATTACGGATATTACAGTTTATACCTCAAGCCGGGTAAATACAAGCTGGTTTTCCGGGATGTAAGTTACCAACAGTTGAACGTGCGGGAAAAACAGGTGCAGTAAGGCTTTTTGCTTGAACGGGCAGATATGCTTTATTTATCGTGTTTACCACGTGTATCCATCTTTTTTTTACGTTAAGATTTTGTTTTTTTCTCCTTGCCGTTTTTTGTAAGCGGGTGATATTTGTGTTGATGATATTCTGCTTGCGTGCACGAGAGGAGATATTGTTGTTTTAGTCTTGCCGGAAGGGAGTGATGCCAGGATAGTTTTTCTGGATCGGGGTGGTCATTTCCCCACACTCATCCCTGAGCTTCGGGAACCT
>JBEVKW010000195.1:0-3473 GCA_040509495.1 Chitinophagaceae bacterium
CGTGGCTGGCGATGGCGCGGTGCCCGGGTGCGAGCGGCGGCATGGGGCTGGCCAGCTTCTATCCACGGCGTTACGGCGAGGCGTTCGCAGAAAACATGAAAAGTGATTCAACCGGAACAACTCTATGAAAAAACAACAAAATAATTCTACCCACGCCTGGGCGCTGCAAATCGCCCTCTCGATTGCCCTGCTATCTATTTCGGCGGTCTTACTGGCCTCCAGTTTCATGGCTACTCCGGTCACGAGGGGATTGAGCGCGCCCATCAACCCGGTCGCGGCCCCGGCAAACACAAACACACCGGTGCTTGTAGTCACGACTGATTCCAATCAATTTTCCAAATACTACTCAGAAATACTAAAAGCAGAAGGACTCAATGCATTCCAGACTGCAGATATCGGAACTGTAAACGCTGCAGCACTCGCAAACTACGACACAGTGCTTCTCGGCGAAGTTTCACTTACACCCACGCAGGTAACGACATTTACTAATTGGGTTAATGCCGGCGGTAATTTGATCGCCATGAAACCCGATAAACAACTGGCAGGACTTTTGGGTCTCACAGATGCTTCTTCAACACTTGCTGATAAATATCTTTTGGTAAACACGGCTTCAAATCCCGGTGCAGGTATCGTTAATCAAACGATTCAATTCCACAGCAGTGCTGATTTGTATTCATTAAACGGTGCCACGAGCATCGCCACTCTGTACTCTGACGCAACTACCGCCACAAGTAATCCTGCCGTTACAACAATAACTGTTGGGACAAATGGTGGACGTGCATCCGCATTTACATATGACCTGGCAAAATCTGTTGTTTATACGCACCAGGGCAACCCGGCGTGGGCAGGACAGGAAAGAGACAATCATACAGACGTGATCAGACCAGACGATCTCTTTTTTCCGGATTACGTAGATTTAAATAAAGTTCAAATCCCGCAGGCTGACGAACAGCAAAGACTGCTTGCCAACATGATCACGCAGTTCAGTCTTGAGAAAAAACCGCTGCCGAGATTCTGGTATCTACCGAACGGAAAGAAAGCCGCAATTGTCTATACTTTGGATGACCACGCTTCACCACACGCTACCAAAGATGTCTTTGATAAGTTCATCGCCAACAGTCCTGCAAATTGTTCAGTTACTGATTGGGAATGTATCCGGGGAACTGCATGGTGCTATCCACAAGTAAACCTAACCAATTCTGAAGCGGCAACGTATAACGGTCAAGGATTTGAAATGGGAGTGCACGTTCAAAACGGCTGCACAAACTTCACTTCACTTGCCGCGCTAAATCAAACGTATACAGACCAATTAAATCAGTTCCAAGCAACTTTCCCGTCATTACCTCCACAAACAACACACCGCTACCACTGCATACCCTGGAGTGATTGGCTGAGCCAGGCAAAAGCAGAACTTGCACACAATATCCGCTACAGCATGGACTATTATTATTGGCCGCCGGAGTGGGTGAACGGCAGACCGGGCCTCTTCACAGGATCAGGTATTCCCATGAGATTCGCTGATACAGACGGTACATCAATTGATATTTACCAGGGTGTTTCACAGCTCGTTAACGAAAACGGCATTAACTATGACTCAGACGTAAATGTATTATTAACGAACGCAACCGGTTCAAAAGGGTATTATGGATTCTTTGGAACGCACGATGATTACCGGGATACTACCTTTTCAGATTCTATTGTAAATGCTTCCAAAAACTTTAATGTATCGGTCATTTCAGCCATACAAGCCCTCACTTGGCTTGATGGGAGAAACAGTTCATCATTTACCAACTTCTCCTGGGACGGAACCACGTTGAATTTCACCGTCACACCCGGACCCGGAATTACAGGTCTTCAGGGAATGCTGCCTGCTGTTGACTCGTCAAATAGTGCGATAAGCAGTTTGGCACGCAACGGTTCACCTGTAACATTCGCGACTCAAACGATCAAAGGTATAAGTTATGCATTCTTCCCGGCAGCGGCAGGGGATTATGTCGCTACATATAGCGGTACAGCCCCGACACCTACACCAACACCAACCCCAACTTACAGTCTCTGGGATAACAGCACTGTCCCTGCAGTCCCGTCGCAAAATGACCCTAATGCAGTTGAAGTAGGTACGAAATTCAGCGCAGATGTTGACGGGCAAATAACAGGATTTAAATTCTATAAAGGTACAGCAAACACCGGCTTACACACCGGACATTTGTGGACAAGCGCAGGAGGATTGCTGGTTACGGCTACCTTTACAAACGAAACAGCCTTCGGCTGGCAGGAAGTAACACTTGATACACCGGTTGCTGTCACAGCAAATACAACATATATCGTTTCATACCACGCACCAAACGGTAATTACGCATACAATTCACAGTATTTCACAACAGGTTATGACAATGCACCGCTTCATTCTCCGGCAAGCGATCCAAGCGGAGGTAACGGAGTATACAGTTATGGCCAATCAGTAATATTCCCGACAAATACCTTTGGTCGTACTAATTATTGGGTCGATGTCATATTCCAAACCGGCACAGGACCTACTCCGACGCCCACGGCAACTCCAACTCCAAGTGTAACGCCGACTCCTAGTCCTACTGCGACCCCAACAGCTACTCCGACAGCTACCCCGACTGCCACACCTACACCGACCTCCACACCGTGCGGGACCAACGTGATCGCCTGCGAGAACACGCTACCGGGGGATCCGCCCAGCGACTGGCAGGTAAACGGCGCGGGCGACCCCTCGATCCAGGGCTTCGCCACGCAAATGAGCCTGACACCCGGCCAAACCGAATCCTTCAAGATCAAGACTCCGGCGACCTCGTACCACATCGACATCCTGCGCGTGGGCTACTACCAGGGGAACGGGGCGCGCAAGGTGGTCTCCAACATGCAGCCGACCGCCACACTCCCGCAGTCCCAGCCCGCGTGCCAGAACGACAGCGCGCAGACCGGCCTCATCGACTGCGGCAACTGGGCCGTGTCGGCCTCGTGGACGGTGCCGTCCGACGCTGTGTCCGGCTTGTATCTCGCGCACCTGGTTCGCAACGACAACGGCGGCGAAAGCCTGATCCCGTTCGTGGTGCGCGACGACGCGAGCCACTCCGACATCTTGTTCCAGACCTCCGATGAGACCTGGCAGGCCTACAACTCCCAAGGTGGCAACAGCCTGTACACCTGCACGATCAACTGCCCTCCCGGCAACCCCGAGGCGTATAAGGGCGCCGCCAAGGTGTCCTACAACCGGCCCTGGCATTCCGGGGCGGACGACAACGGCGCGAGCTGGTTCATGTACGCCGAGTACCCGATGATCCGGTTCCTGGAGGCGAACGGCTACGACGTCAGGTACACCAGCGGGGTCGACGTCTCCCAACCCGGCTATGCGCCGATCCTTGAGCAGCACAAAGTCTTCATGTCGACCGGCCACGACGAATACTGGTCCAAGCAGCAGCGGACGAATGTCGAGGCCGCCTTGG
>JBEVKW010000196.1:0-8122 GCA_040509495.1 Chitinophagaceae bacterium
TTAAAGAAAGGGAAGGGACCCCGATTATCACCAGGCTGTCTTTATACAAACGATGTAGCTCCTGCAATCCGCGAAGCTGATAGTTCAAAGGGCTTACTGTTGAAATATTTACCAGCAGGATCTTCTTGCCCGAAAATTCGTTTAGAGGAAGATGTGTCCCATCTGCATGATTAAATGAGAACTGGTGGACATTCAAAAATGTCAGAACACCGGAAAGAATATATATAAATAATTTCATTAGATTTTTTTAAAATTCGAGTGGCTCAAGTTCTCCCAAACAAATACCATTTTGTTCTATTTCCTGGTAATAGGTGCTGTATGAATTGTCGCTGAACTTATACCTGTACATAACGCGCCACACTGTCTGACTTATCCTGGTTGAGCTTACGCAGGTCCAAATACCGGTTTCACAAACACCGTTGATACACTTCTTATCATTGCCAGAGCAGCTGCTTTCACTACAGGCTGCAGGCAGAGGACATTGTGAAGGATCATAAGTATAAACAGACCACATTTCTCCGGGATAATCAGGGCTGCAGGTGGTCGTATTAACAAATTTCATTTCCCGGTAACCAGTAAAGTTTCCATTTCCATCCAGCTGGCAACGCGTTATACCGGTGGCCTCCCATGTAGCGGGAGAACCGCAGGCCACACAGTTCAAGCCAACAGTCACCCATCTTGTTGTCCCATAACTGGTGCTTGCCGGGTTAACATCCTGCTGCTGCTGCTCCTGCTGACCGGTATTTACACCATCAATATTCTGACAACGAAGGGCCGTGACAGTATTTTGCCAAACGGGACCTGTACCCAGTCCGCATGCTTCAGGCTGACCTGAATAGTTATAGCAGATCTTTTTAACGATATTTCGTTCCTGATCACGTACAATTGACAACCGATTCAACCCATCATAGTCATAATAACTGATCCGGTTATTATTATCGCACTGACTGGTCATGCCCAGCAGGGGGATATATGTATAAGTACTCATTAATGATCCTTTCGGAAACAGTCTCAGCTCATCTAGCTTACCATTTCCGGAGACGGATACCGATGCCGCACTGGCTGTAATGATATGTTCGTGCGCATACCACCCGCCAGGGCCCGGCTTAGTGTTATGTGATACTGCCGTTCCACCAGTGACGGTAAACGGAGAAGATTGATCACTCCAATAAGAGACAACGTACTGAATACCTGTAGTTACAAAAGCTGAAGCAGGACTGGCTGTTGTTAAATTGTAATACTTTACTCCGGTTGCGGCAATGCCATCACTGATCCCTCCTGTGTACGCCCACCGTCCTTTATTTTCTGCTTCAAAACTTGTAAAAGCAATCTGTCCAGATGTCGCGCCTGTAACCTGGCAAACCGGATACAAACCGTTATAATCGTAGATGTACGCGTAAGGAACATCATTGTCCTTTTTTGTATCTGTTGCGTTACCAAAAACATCATAGGCTTGGAAAGTTGCCATTCTACGATAACGGCTATCTTTTATAAACACTCCAGAGCTATTGACGGTGCTTTCTGTAAATGATGAAAACGGAATTGATCCAGGTACATCGAGTACGTACAGCGCATCAAGTAAGAAGGAGTTTGGGCGATAGCTGATTATTGAACCGGCTACCACTTTCTTCCCGCCGTTCTGATCTTCTTTCACCACCAGCTTTTCCACAGGCAGTAATGCTTTTTTATCCTGCAATTGCCGTATAACCGTCCCTTGCGGATCTGGGGAGGGAATCACTGTACCATAGTCATCAGAGTACTTAAAATCAGTGATAGTCGTCGTCTGATCACTCTCAATTGTCTCGACCTGCGTAACCTGGCCATGATCAGGGTTATCGTAATTGAACAGGGTTTTCTTCTCAAGGTATATTGCCGGCGAAGAATAAGTATGCTCTGTAATTTCTTCTGGAGCTACCCATTCAGACCAGATGCGATAAAGGTCGTAGCCTGAGTTAGGGTTTCCATCACTACCGGGGATCGTGTAACCATACGGACTAAATTTAATTCCAAAATGCTCCTTACTGTTTGGGCAGCCCGGAGAACTCGTACCAAATGGAATACAAAGCGGTTTATACCGGGTTCGCTTGGAGCTTACGATCTCATACCCTGTTGCTGTTTGTCTGAAATGTTCTTCAAGTATTGGCAAACCACGTCGATGATCCAGGTTTAAGGATGGCGGAAAGGGAAAGAAACTTGCTGAACTCCAATCATCCATTTCATCAGTAAAATGAAACAAAGATTTAAGTCTGTCATTGTTATTTCCCACCTGGTACGACTCGACCCTCGAATAAATTACCGGAGAGCCAGAAAACACGCTAAGGGGAACAACGCTGTTTGCTGTCCGTTGAAATACTGCGGTGTTGGTGAAACACGAACTCAACGGATTTTGATTATTATAAAGAACAGTTGAATGATAAGAAGGAAACAAATTTAATTTCCCACTGCTTTTAGTATTATCGCTTTCATCAAGATACCTGTATTCTTTCTTTAGGGAAGGATTCACTGAACTTCCGTCAAAATCCGTTATGGATCTAATTCTCAATCCACCAACTTTCTTATTATACACACGAGCGTGTTCCGCGGGGCCTCTTACATAAGCAACCGCATCTTCCGCCCATTGTGTTTTCTGCGCAACAAGCATTCGGAGTTTGTAAGTATTATTGGCCAGCAACCTTATCAGCGAACCGGGTGCAACAGATATAATGGTATTATTATTTACATCCAGCAGTGTCACTGTGATCCTGCAAGGCTTTTCGCCCCTTTCATCAAAGTCGCACCCAGCATTTTGATAATTGGGATGATCAAAGCCAATTTTAAAATAGGAGAATTGTCTTTTATACAAACTACTGTTAACAGTGAACGGAGCAGATTCCAAAACGAAACCAGGGAATGCTGGATCAAGTATCGTATTGCTTTCTATTCTTGCATAGTCTACATACGGAACATTTTCGTCAGGAAGGGATACTTCATGCAGAAAGTCTGCAGCCCATGTATCATTTTGCTCATACTCATAAACCGTATGTCCACCGGTTGGATAGGTAATAGAAACCAGCGATCCTATCTTAGTAAAACTTTCTGAAGGCTCTCTGATTGCACCATCCAGAAGGTATGAGTTTATATCATATTGCCCATAAGCCGGATACCTGGGAACAAGTGTTAAATTGTTTACCCCATTGTAAAAGCCCCAATCATCCTGTGCATTTGAAAAACGATGAGGAAGGACCCTTCCGGTCTGTTCGTTGTAGTCGTAGCCAAAGGTCTTTACAAGTACTTCGCCTGAACGTGATATCTCTTTTACCGCATCCAGCTTTAGCTTACGATCCTGCGCGCCCTGGAAATTCAGCGGACACGGGGGCGCGGATATCGGCGCATGCTGATTTGCCAGGAAGTATGAATGTTGTAACTCAAATTTATTTGTCTGAAGATTCGCCTTGTTAAAAACCGATACATACTGAAGGCGTTTACCTCCATGCAAATCCTGACGGCTGTCTTCATAGCCAAACACCACTTTCCCAAAACGACCTACAATTTCGGAAATGATATAACCTGTAACAGATGTTCTGCTATAGCTTTTTTCTTCTTCTGGTAAACAGTCGTATGTGTTGGTAGGACTTAGCCGCTTCGTTGAAGAAAGCTGATTACAGTAATTGGTATTGTATGGTGTATAGTTGAAAAAAATTGTATCAACCCCATTTGCTGAGATCATTTCTCGCAGAAACCATGCGGTAGTCGTTACCGTTGTTTGCGTCCGAACGTCAGTGCGCACATTTTCCTGAGACTCAACATACGCTTCCTGCAATGCCATCCTTTCGCCAAACACATAGCGGGTACCATCCGGAGTTGTAATGATCCATCTTGCAAAAGCTCCGCTGCCATTTCGTTCATACTTTATATCAATTTTTTCAAAAGGGAGGGTATATACTTTTTTATCATCGCCGTTGATCGTAAACCTACCGCTTTTACCTGATAGGTTAAATGAATAATTATCTGGCTCAACGTCAAGCGCACCACTTGAAATCTGGTTAAATAAATTCACCTGCTGATTATGCGGCATTGAAGAATAACCGGCTTTCAGGGGCACGGGCGCATACTGCTCATTATCCAGGAAGCCCTGACCCTGATGGTCATCTGCTCCTCCGACAACTGTGCGCGATATCATGCCGCCGGCAGAAAGCGCCCAGCCTAACCCGGTCGAAGATGCGATCTCTTCAACCCTTAATCCACCCGGGCTATAATCCAGACTGACTGGCACCACCAGCGAGCCGCACTTTATATTGTATATAGAGATACTTACACCCGGGCGACCTGTAGCATAATTAACACTATGATCTGCGAACCTGGCAAGAGCAGCAACTTCCGGCGAGGGAGGAATCAATTGCTGATTATATACAGGAAACTCAGGTACATTCTGACACCAAACCGACGTTGCATTTAAAAGAATCAAAAATAAAATCACAAAGCCTCTACTAAGCATAAATATTTTTTAAACCTCAATAGTATTTTAACATTTTAAAACGTATACCCGATGCGGAATAGCACGGCCGCCGGCTTCGGTGTTTTGCTATAACTCAGAAAATCCCATAGCAACTGCACTTTCGTTTTCTTCAACAGCTTCGAACGCATATCCACCACTTTACTCAACCCGATCAATCCACTCTCCTGCCAGCCGCTTCTGTCTCTCAATTCCGCTATCCGTCCAAACCCTTCGCGGTAATTCATTTCATATCCACCCGTTATCCAGAATGAACCTTTCAGCCGTACATCCACAAAGCTGCGAAGGCTGACTCCCTCATGCGTAATGCGTACCCGGCGGATACTGCTTCCCCAGCCGAGTTTATAACCACCGCCAACCCCGATGATACTATTGTCATTCAATTTGTATCCCGCAGTAACCGCGATATCGCTTGTGACAGGAAAAAATCCGTTTGATTTTTGTGATTGCATCGTCAGCCCATATTCGATGCGCTGCAGGAATGTTTTTGTCTTTTGCTTATTCGGCTTAAATCCTTCCGGCATATCCAGCTCGTCAGAGCTGCCTCCACCCAGTTTGTGCAATTTATCTTTCAGCGCGTTGAGTTGCGACTGTGCCTCTTGCATGTTCTGACTGAACTGCGCCTGCGCAGTTGGACCACCCGCACTGATCTGTTGCTGTACAAGATTATTCACCTGGCTGCGGGTTTGCAATCCTGCGAGGCTTGCCTGCGCCTGCGGATCATTCGGACCACCAGGCAAACGGAATAAGGAAGCAAGCATACTGTTCTTCCGCATGAAATCTTTGAACACCGATGTCCTACTTAATAACTCCAGCGCTTTCTTCTCAGCCTTTTTATGATCTTTCAGTATCTGCTTGTATTCATTCACCTGCGCACTATAGTAATAAGCTTGCTTATTGAACGCTTTCAGTTCTTTCGCAAGTCCGGTGTTTTCTAATTGCTGACGCAGATACTGTTTACGTTGTTTGAGGAATTGTTTGATCTCTTCGGCTTTACCGAATTGCGATTCCAGACCATTTACTTTGGAAAGGCTTTGTTGTAGTTTTTTAGAAACATCACCTGTCGCATTCAGCCATTCCGGCTGCTGTTGCAGGAACTTCAATGAAGAACTCAATGTATCCAGGGAAGCAATATAGGGCGGCTTTATTGATGCACCACTGAGTTTATTTTGTAGCTGCTGATAGGCGGCGTCTTTATCAGCAAAGATCCTGCTTGCTGCGACAGAGTCTTTCTTCGCCAGCTTGCGTTGCAGCTTGGCTTCCTGTTTAAATAGAGACGAAAGAAGTTTAGCAGAGGCGCGATCAAGTTTCTCTTCAAGCTGACCGGCTTTTTTTCCAGCCTGCTCAATATAATCCAGGTTGACCAGCGAAGAAGTATCTTCCTGTGCACGGGCGTATACGCACAACAGTATACTCAATAAGATGAGAATGCAGCGGTTCGGCATGGTGGGTGGTTGGTGATGCTTGTAAAATAAAGAGAAGACTTTTTTGGATTAGTCCATGAGAAAAATGCAAGTATTTTTACAATTAAGGGATAGCACTTATTATCAATCCATTAATACACTTGTTATGATCCGGGCGATATCACCTTTTAAGCTATCGTTTCTAATACAGTTTTAATATTTTGTTGATGTAAATGAATGTGCATCCAGCAACCAGATCTTCGCCTGACAGACCTGGTTCACAAATTAACCATGGGCGCCGTGGTGAACTATTATTTTCCTTTCACGCAAATGAAAAATATTCCAACGTCATCCCGGTCGCCAAATCCCAGACGATAACAGTCCCCAATGACGCAGACCCCGAACAACAATCTTTCTCCACCTCTTCCCTATCCGCTAACTTTGCCCTATGTCCAAACTATTCCTCCAAAAAGCAGACATCACCAAAGTAGCGGTCGATGCCATTGTCAACGCCGCCAACACTTCCCTTCTCGGTGGCGGAGGTGTTGACGGCGCCATTCATCGCGCCGGCGGACCTGCCATTCTTGATGATTGCCGGAAGATCATTGCCAGGCAAGGCGGTTGTAAAACCGGCGAAGCGGTCATCACCACCGCCGGAGATCTTCCTGCGAAATATGTTATTCACACAGTCGGTCCTGTTTGGAATGGCGGCGAGAAGAATGAAGCAATGAAACTAACCGCCTGTTATCGCAATAGCATGAACCTGGCATTGGAGAACGGGGTGAAAAGCATTGCCTTCCCCAATATCAGCACCGGCATCTATCACTATCCAAAAGCATCCGCAGCTGCCATTGCCGTGCAAACGGTCAGGGACTGGCGTGCGGAAACCAAAGCCGCTATCGACGTTTACTTTATCTGCTTTGACGACGAAAATTATCAACTTTACAGCAATCTACTCGACGAGAAAAAATGACCTACGATCAAACTATCGACTATCTTATTACACGCCTTCCTATGTTCAGCCGCTTAGGCGCGGCGGCATACAAGGCAGATCTTAACAATATCATCCGCCTGTGCGATTTCCTTGGCAATCCACAGCGAAAATTCAAATCGATCCATGTTGCCGGCACAAACGGCAAAGGTTCCGTTAGCCATATGCTGGCTTCCGTATTACAGGCTGCGGGATATAAAACAGCCCTGCACACCTCCCCGCACCTGAGGGATTTCAGGGAGAGGATCAAGGTGAATGGACAAATGATCCCCAAAGAATATGTGGTGAGCTTTACGGAAAAGATCAAACCCGTGATCGATGAGATCGATCCGAGCTTCTTCGAGATCTCTGTGGCCATGGCCTTCGACTACTTTGCCTTTGAGCAGCCTGATTTCGCGATCATCGAAACAGGATTAGGTGGCCGTTTGGACAGTACCAATATCCTGCAGCCCGAACTTTCCATCATTACCAATATCGATTGGGATCACATGAACCTGCTTGGTGATTCACTTGAAAAAATCGCCGGAGAAAAAGCGGGCATTATCAAAACAAATACACCTGCTATTATCGGAGAAGTTATTCCCGAAACAAAAGAAGTGTTCATCCGGACGGCTCATGAAAAGGCAGCACCTGTAACGATCGCTTCCATGAGATGGCAGGCCACCGACTGGAAATGGAAAGGCCACGAACTGCATGTTGAAGTGGCGGAAGAACATAGAACAGATCGCCAGGTATACCGACTGGACTTACCCGGGCTCTATCAAACAAAGAACCTTCTCACCGTCCTCGAAGCCTGTAGCGTATTGAAAAGGAACGGATGGAATATTCCTGAAGAAGCGATTCATACCGGATTTCGGCAGGTTAAGAAAACAACAGGTTTGCATGGACGCTGGGAGCAGATCCATCAACATCCAGCCGTGATCATGGATGTTGCACACAATGAAGCGGGTGTAAAACAACTGGTAGAACAATTAGAGCTGACCGATCATCATGCACTGCATATCGTTCTTGGTATGGTGAAAGACAAAGCTATTGATAAGGTGCTGGAATTGCTTCCTCCTCATGCGCAGTATTATTTTACGCAGGCATCCATTCCCAGGGCGCTGGAAGCTGATGCGTTACGATCACAGGCAGAAGCGGCAGGATTGAAAGGTAAGAGCTATCCAGACGTTAACACAGCGCTGAAACAGGCGCTTGCTGTAGCTAAACAGGAGGATCTCATATTGGTGTGTGGAA
>JBEVKW010000197.1:0-9315 GCA_040509495.1 Chitinophagaceae bacterium
GAGCGTATTTTCTTTAGGATCAAGGATCACTTTCTTTTGCAGGCCCAGTAAAGTTGCCATGCGGCCACTTACTCCATTGAATACATTGTCCAGGTTTGTATGGATCGCATAGATCGCAATATCATGCTTGATGGCCTTAATGATCGTACGCTCAACATAGTTATGTCCATTGATCCTTTTCAACCCTTTAAAAATGATCGGGTGATGGGCCACCACCAGGTTACATTTCTTCGCGATCGCTTCATTGATCACATCCTCGGTCACATCCAGCGAACAGATCACGCCTGTACATTCCCAGGACGGGTGACCGGTGATCAGCCCGGCATTGTCATAGGACTCCTGAAGGGAGGGATGGGCGACTGCTTCAAGATAAGACAGGACGTCTGCTATGATGTGCTTGTTTTCGGGCATAGTGAGCATTTAAAGTGCAATTTATCGATCGGAAGGCGAAAAACGTTGGCCGGAGATTGATGGGTAATGATCCATCGCTCAGCCATCCGGTATACGTTACGTCATTGCACCGGGTATTGTTCCTGCGTAGGAATTCCTCCATCGGTCTTCGGTGATCAGCCATCGTTTTTCGATCATTTCAACGTAAATTGATCTCATGGCAATACGGTTTATCCGCAACCTGCGGGAAAAGATCATTATGACTTTAGGTAAAACCGAGGATGAATCATCGAGCCGATACAAACAGGCAAAATTATCATGGCAAAAGAAGAAGGCAATCAGGGGAAGTATACGAAGTGCGCTGTTGGTTGGTCTTGGCGTTTTATCTGCCGGCTTTGGATTGAAAGGCTTCCTGATGCCGAATAACTTCATCGATGGTGGAGTAACCGGCATTTCACTGCTGATAAATGCCAAAACGCATATTTCGCTGTCTGCCATGATCATTCTGATCAACATTCCGTTTTTGTTGCTGGGCTGGCAACAGATCAGCAAAGGATTCAGCATCCGCAGTATTGTTGCGATCTCTTTGCTGGCGATTGCGATCGTAGTGATCCCTTACCCGATCGTGACGAACGACAAATTGCTTGTAGCCGTCTTCGGCGGCTTTTTCCTGGGAGCCGGTATCGGATTGACGATCCGGGGTGGCGCCGTGATCGACGGCACAGAGATCCTTGCCATTTTTCTTAGCAGGCGGCGCAGTCTAAGCGTCGGCGATTTTATCCTTGTGTTCAATATTCTTATTTTTTCGGTTGCGGCTTACCTCCTGTCGCCCGAAACTGCGCTGTATGCCATCCTTACTTACCTCGCCGCTTCAAAAACAGTCGATTTTATCCTGGAGGGCGTTGAAGAATTTACGGGCGTTACGATTATTTCTCCCCGAAGTGAAGAGATCGCTACGTTCATCAAACAGAAAATGGGGCGCGGTCTCACCGTTTATTCCGGGCGCCGCGGCTTTGGGAAAAGAGGCGAAAGCGATATTGCCACCGATATCCTTTTTACAGTCGTTACCCGCCTGGAGATCAGCCGTCTTACGAATGAAGTGGAAAAAATCGACCCGAATGCCTTCATCGTTATGCAAAGCATTAAGGATACACGGGGAGGAATGGTGAAGAAGCGGCCGCTCAAGGAATGAGACCTTGGGCCACAGGCTGCGGACGGCAAACCGACCTTCCTGATCACTTAGTGGACCACTTACCGGATTTCCTGATCACCCACCTTCCTAACCGGACGGCTGCCGATGTAGCCTGCCGGCTGTCTGAGATTTTCCTTATATTTAGAAACGCGATTGTAAACCATCTGATCATGCTCAAAAGAACGAAAGGACGCATTTTGCTTGCACTCCTGGTTATTACCGGTATGGCAGGAACATCGAAGAACGTGACGCTGTCTGCAGAGGAACGTACATTCTGCGTGGGGCAACTTAAAAAATCCCGGAACGAACTGACCAGTTCGCTGCATAATTTAACTCCCCAACAGCTCGGTTTTCATTCGCAGGAGCATCCGTTAAGCATCGGAGAGCATATTTATCACCTGGCCATCACTGAAAAAGCTCTGGACGAAAAACTTCAGCTGGCAATGAAAAAGCCATTACCAATGGATGAGCGGCCCGATATACCGTATTCCGACGTTCAACTGCAGCAACTCACCTCCTCCACAGGCCACCGTCATTTCCCGGAAGCAGGCTCCGCCTCGTATGCCTTTAGCTGGCCTTCCACAGCCCTCGCACTCGAATCATTCAGAATTACGCGGACCAACCAGGCGAAATACGTACGTAATACGACTGAAAACCTTCGTAATCATGTGGTTCAGACGGAAGCCGGCAATGTGGACTGCTACCAGTTGCTGCTGGTGATGCTCAGTCATTCCAATTATCACCTCCAGCAGATCAGGGAGATCCTGGGCCACCGGAGTTTTCCCCGTTCCTAGCAACTGCCTTCACTTCCCGGGATTTTCACATCTGCTGGTAAGCAATACTACGTTTGCGCTGATCCGGGTATTTTTTATCTTGGGTTCAAACATCAACGATGAAAAACCTGGTAACCTCAGCCTTCATAGCCGCCGTATTGATTGCTTCAACCGGATGTAAAAAAATTATCGAGAAACAAAAAGAAAACTTTGTTCTTTCCGTCATGAGTGACGGACAATGGAAGGTCACCCGGTTTATTGAAGCAAGTGACACTATTACCAGCCAGTTCTCCGCTTATTCATTCCAGTTCAATCGCGATTATACCGTAGAGGCGATCATCGATGGCATTGTCGAAAACAAAGGCACGTGGGAAGGCGATCCCGACACGATGGATATAACGGCTCATTTCTCCAACCCGGCTGAAGCAATCAGTAAGATCAACGGTACCTGGCGTATCTATCAGCACAGCCTTAGCTATGTAATGGCGTCTCAGCTTAATCCGGGTATAGAGAAGTATTTACGACTGGATAAAAAATAATTATCCTTTAAGCCTGGTTATTACGACGATTGTTACACTTATAGGAATAGTTTTTGCTAATTTCATTTCCTGACGGCCTAAACTATTCTCTACTGCGAAAACTACCACTTACTATTTTGCCGAAGTTGCTTTGCACTTTTGGACTTGCTTTGATTGCAAGTTGTTATGTTTTTGCACAAATGCCTTCTGCAAATTTCACCGCGAATACGGTCAGCGGATGTTCTCCACTTATTGTACAGTTCCAGGATCTTTCTTCCGGCGTTCCGACGGCATGGGCATGGGACCTGGGCAACGGCAGCGTTTCTTCCCAACAAAATCCGCAGGCTACCTATTTCAATCCTGGCACATACACCGTCAGGCTTACGGTCACCAATGCTACGGGAAGTAATACATTGACCCGTACTCAATATATCACGGTATACGCTCCCCCTGTGGTTAATTTTTCAGTCACCCAGCAATCAGGATGCTTTCCATTGCGCACACAGTTTACAGACATGTCGGCTGCCACAGCAGGAAGTAGCATAGTCAGCTGGTTATGGGATTTCGGCAATGGTGTTACATCCACGCTGCAAAATCCTTCAGCTGTATATCCGATCGCCGGAAACTTTGCCGTTACCCTGAAAGTCACGGATGATAAAGGATGCAGCCGAATTCTCGGGCGAAGCAGCTACATCAATGTTACGCCAGGCGTTATGGGTTCTTTCATTCCTAACCCGGCTATTGCCTGTAATGCGCCGGCAACCATCCGATTCAATAATACTTCTACGGGTCCGGGAACTCTTGCCTATCAGTGGGACTTCAGCGATGGTGGTACGTCCACCGCAATATCACCGTCCCATCTTTTTGCCAATACCGGAACTTACCCCGTTACAATGGTGGCAACGAGCAGTGCGGGTTGCCAGGATACTGTACGGATCAACGTTCCTGTGGGTGGATTCAGCAGTTCCTTTCAATCAGATGCTGCGGTTTGCCCTGGAACGGGTGTAACATTTACGAATACCTCGTCACCATCTCCCGACAGTGTCCGGTGGTCATTTGGCGACGGCAGTTTTTCCAGCGATAATGTACCTGTGCATTCCTATGCAACGGCAGGAACCTATACCATCTGGTTGTATAATTATTATGGCAACTGCCGGGATTCAGTCAGCAGACAGATTACGGTGGTAGCTCCCCCGGTGGCAAATTTCAATGCGTCGGGAACCGGCACCTGCCAGCAATCATTGACCACCACCTTCCAGGATCTTTCAACGGGGGCGGTAAGCTGGCTTTGGAATTTTGGGGATAATACAACATCGACCATCCAAAATCCAACGCATACCTATAATGGCCAGGGCGACTATACCGTAACGCTGATCGTCACTAATAGCTCCGGTTGCACTGACACGCTGACGAGACCTGCTTTTGTACGGCTACAAAGACCGCAGATCACACTCCCCGCACTTCCGGCAAGAGGTTGTATACCGTATACTTTTTCTCCTGTACCGGTAATCAGTGCTGTTGATGCGATCGTTTCTTATAATTGGGATTTTGGAGATGGCAATACATCCACCCTTCAGCAGCCGACAAATATTTACACGTCACAGGGCACTTACACAGTGAAGCTGTACTTCACTACGTCGACGGGTTGTACTGACAGTGCAGTCTTTAACCAGGCGGTGGTGGTTGGTTCCAGGCCGGTCGCCGATTTCATTGCTTCGCCGTTGGAAGCCTGTGCCGTTGAACGGATCAACTTCACCAACTTATCCGCCCCCTTCACAGAGTTGCTATGGAGTTTTGGAGACGGAAATAGTTCAACAGACCCTAATCCATCTTTTTTATATAACCAGGCGGGATATTTCAATGTTCAACTGATTGCGACCAATAGCGGATGCAGCGACACGATGATCAAAACCAATTACATTCATATCCTGCCCCCTATTTCCAGATTTTCTTCAACGCCGGATTGCAGTAACCGTCTTAGCGTTTCATTTACCGACGAATCGGTGATGCCGCAGACCTGGTTATGGGATTTTGGCGACGGTGCTACTTCGAATCTGCAAAACCCGGTGCATGTATTTCCCGCCTTCGGCAACTATACCGTAAGGCTCACCGTAACCAATGGCACCTGTTCACATTCCTATGAACGCGTTGTAACACTGCTGCGGCAGATGCCTGATTTTACTGCCGATGTCAATACCCTGTGCAAAGGAGCGCCGGTAACATTTACTCCGGTAAATTTAAATTCTTCGCTTACGCTTGGACTTTTATGGATTTTTGGAGACGGAACGCAGCTGTCAGGTTCCGGCAATGGCACCGTATCCCACGCTTATGCCAATGCCGGATTGTATAATGTAACGCTGATCGCTATCGATGCCAATACCTGCCGGGATACGCTTACGAAAAATGCCTTTATCAGGGTAAACGGCCCCACAGCAAATTTCACTGCGCTTCCTCCGGGAGGATGTACAGGCAGCAATATCACGTTCACCGATCAATCCCTTACGGATGGCACCAATCCCATTACCGGCTGGACATGGGATTTTGGAGACGGCAACATTCAAACATTTACCGGCGCACCATTTCTGCACACTTATTCCCTCAGCGATACATTCTCTGTGAAACTGTTGGTCCGGGATGCCGCCGGCTGTACCGATAGCCTGGCACGTCCGAATTATATCATTACTTCGAAACCCACTATTTCGTTTACGAATTCCTTTCAGACTGTTTGCACTGGAACGCTGGTTTCATTCGTCAACACTACAACCCCTGCTCCTGTTAACAGCTTCTGGGATTTTGGAGATGGCAATACTTCTGCTTTGCATTATCCTTTTCATGCTTATGCGGATACCGGGCTGTATACAGTGAAACTTGTTTCAACGGATTCAACAGGCTGTGTCGATTCGCTTATCAGGCAGGATCTGATAAGAGTGATCATTCCCAAAGCAAGCTTTTTGGTCAGTGATTCTTTCAGCGCCTGCGTACCATTGGAAGTTCAATTCACGAATACATCCACCGGCGCGACGGAATCGTTATGGGATTTCGGACCGGGAGAAGGAAGCTCGGGTGTTCAGGATCCTGTTCATTTCTTTTCCAATCCCGGGACGTATCGCGTCAAACTCCTTATCAAAAGCTATGGGAATTGCGATGACTCTGCTTTTGTTACGATCACCGTACTCGATACTGCCGGCCTCCGGTTCAATTACACGCCGCTGGAAGGTTGTAATCCTCTGCAGATAAATTTCTCTGCCACAGGCCCTGTGTCGACTCAATCCTATTTCTGGGATTTTGGAGATGGCACCGGTCAATCCAACACACCCAATATCTCGCATGTTTATCAGTCGTTCGGTAATTATCTTCCCAAGGTAGTATTGCTCGACCCTCCGGGTTGTGTAATCCCTGTTTCAGGGATCGACTCTATCCGTATCAGAGGCTCGAGGCCTTTATTCGGCATATCCGATTCGGTTCTTTGTGATGCAGGACTTGTCAATTTTACCGATTCCACCACCTCCAGTGAACCGATCACGTCCTACTCCTGGAATTTTGGAGACGGGAATACTTCCACAGAACAGCAGCCGGCCCATTATTATACGGCACCGGGCAGTTATGACATCACACTGACTGTTTCCACTCAGAGTGGCTGCGTAAACACCTATACCAAAACAATGGGAGTGCGGGTAATTGCACGGCCGGACATTGCAATTTCGGGAGACAGTACGGCCTGTATCTATGATTCCCTTCTTCACACAGGTTTGTTTTTACAACCCGATACATCTGCTGTCACCTGGAGATGGATATTTCCAAACGGGAACACGTCCAACCTGCAAAATCCTCCTGCACAGACCTACCAACCTGGTAGCTATACTGTGTTTGCATACGCCACCAATAGCGATGGATGTATAGATACAGCTGCAAAGAATATCACGATCTACGCACTTCCCACGGTAACAATGCCCGGGCAAATGACCATTGCTGTCGGCTTTGCGGATACGATACCGGCTTCGTATTCAAACGGAGTGAACCAGTGGACCTGGACACCTCCCTATGCATTAAGTTGTTTCAATTGCCCAAGACCGGTTGCCTCTCCGCGATCAACAACTACCTATCAGGTAGCATTTTCAGATATCAACGGGTGCAAAAACACCGGTAGTATAGAAGTGGTGGTGATCTGTAAAGACGCCAACTTTTATATACCCAATACATTTTCACCAAACGGAGATGGCAATAATGACCGGTTCTATCCAAGAGGAAGAGGTCTTTACATGATCCGGTCGATGCGTGTATTCAACCGATGGGGAGAATCGGTATTCGAGAACAGAAGCTTTTCCGCCAATGATGCAAATGCGGGATGGGATGGTCGATATAAAGGCAACCGTGTACAACCTGACGTATATGTATACCAGATAGAGATCCAGTGTGACAATGGGGAAACGATCAAATTATCCGGCAATATTGCCTTAATACTTTAAAACATGCGTATGAACAGGAAACATATGATCCGTGTTGCATGGCTTTGCCTGTTCGCCTTCGCAGGATCTTTTACGGCGAGAAGCCAGGACGTGCACTTCTCCCAGTTTTTCGAAGCCCCTCTTCAACGCAATCCGGCACTGGCGGGCATCTTTACCGGCGATATCCGTGCGCAGGCTGTGTTCAGAGATCAATGGAACAGTGTGACCAATGCATACAAAACTGCTTCGCTGAATGGGGAATACCGTTTGCCGGTAGGCAAAGGCGACGATTTTGTCACCACCGGTATCCAGTTACTGTATGACCGGGCCGGCACGATCGGCTGGACAACCATCCAGGCATTCCCGGCATTAACGTATCACAAATCGGTAAGCGCAGATCATAACAGGTACCTGTCGATCGGTTTTATGGGAGGATGGGTACAACGGTATTTTGACCGTTCAAAGATGACCACGAACAGTCAGTATGACGGTCTTGGCGATGGAGAACCACTCACCAATACCAGCTTTTCCTACCTGGATGGCGCTGTAGGTATGAGCTACAATGCAACGATCAAAGACAACCCGGAAAATAATTTTTATCTCGGTGCTGCTTACCATCATTTTACCAGGCCGAATCAGTCATTCTATCGTGATCCATCTATAGAGCTGAATCCCAAATGGGTGTTCTCCGGCGGTATCCGTTTCGGCGTATCGGAATATGCCTATCTTACCATTCAGGCAGACCACTCTCGCCAGGGCAGCTATAGTGAAACGATCGGCGGCGCAATGTATGGACTGAAGATCGGTGGCGATCCGGATAACCCGGCCTATGTTTTACATGCCGGCACTTATCTGCGGCTGAATGATGCGCTGATACCGGTGCTCAAGCTTGATTATATGCCGTTCTCCTTCGCACTAAGCTATGATGTGAACGTTTCGAAACTGCGGACCAGCAGCTATGGCCGTGGTGGGATAGAACTGTCCGTATCGTTCATCAAATCACTTGACAGGAACAATACGAGTTTGAACGCGGTGAAATGCCCGAAGTTTTAAGAAGCTTTATAAGCTGACAGGCTTTCCCCCGGTACTTAACATAGTATTCGAAAACTTCGAACGGTCCAACCTTTCAGCTTTCCACACCTTCGCTGCCTTCCTTACCTTTACTGAAAATCTTCAACATGAGTATTACCAAAGGTCAGAAAGCTCCTGATTTTAGTTTGTTCGATGAAACAAAGAATAAAGTATCGCTTGCAGATCAGAAGGGCCATAATGTGTTGCTCTTATTTTTTCCGCAGGCATTTACCAGCGTGTGTACAAAAGAACTATGCGGCGTGCGTGACAATATTGCACGGTACAGTAATGCAAAGGCAAAAGTATTTGGCATTTCTGTCGACTCAGTATTCACCCTTGCCCAATTCAAAGAAACGCAGCAGTATAACTTCCCTTTGCTGAGTGATTTCAATAAGGAAACGTCACGTGCCTACGGTTGTATTTATGAGAACTGGGTGCTGGATATGCATGGTGTATCAAAAAGGGCGGCCTTCGTGATTGACGGTAACGGTGTAGTGCAATATGCAGAAGTGTTGGAAAATGCGGGTGAAGTCCCGGATTTTACCCAGATAGACCAGATACTATCTGAACTTCAATAAAATTTTTTGTTAAATACATTTTTAATTAACCCGTAACTGATTATTTTTCAATAAAGTATATTTTCGCGTACAATTACGTTGCAGGATTGCCAAAAACGGTATATTATTGGAAAATAAAAGTAAATTTGTTTCGTTGAAGCGAATTCTGCCCATATTAACCATCATACTCTTAGCCGCTACTCAATCCAACGCCCAGAACAACCGGGGACCGATGGCAGAGCAGCTGCCAGGAAAGATCGTGAAGTTGTACCCCAACCCTGCAAAGTCGTATATCACATTTGATTTTGATAAAGACCAGCAGAAAGGCCGTACCATTACGATCTATAGTTTCTTGGGTAAAAAAATGTA
>JBEVKW010000198.1:0-37539 GCA_040509495.1 Chitinophagaceae bacterium
TACTGGGAGTGGACTATGGTACCGACTCCGTTCGTACAATACTCGTAGATACCTCTAATGGTGAAGAGATCGCATCGTCAACTTTTTATTATCCCCGTTGGAAAGAGCAGCTGTATTGCAATGCCGAACAGAACCAGTTCAGGCAACATCCTTTAGATTACGTGGAAGGGCTGGAGCATACCATCACGCAATGTCTGGCGCAGGTTGCACCGGAGGTTGCCGCGAACGTAAAAGCCGTTTCGGTGGATACTACAGGGTCAACGCCTGTGCTGGTAGACAAAGCCGGAACACCGCTGGCCTTACTGCCAGCATTCAGCCGCAATCCGAATGCAATGTTCGTTCTCTGGAAAGATCATACAGCCGTACAGGAAGCTGCAGAGATCAATGCACATGCGGCAAAGTTCGATACGAACTATCTGCAATTCGTCGGAGGCATTTATTCTTCTGAATGGTTCTGGGCAAAGCTGCTGCATGTGCTTCGTGAAGATGCGGCGGTCCGTGAGGCGGCTTATTCGCTGGTGGAGCATTGTGACTGGATCCCCTTCCTGCTTACCGGGGGGAATAAAGCGGACGAACTCAAACGCGGTGTATGTTCTGCAGGCCACAAAGCCCTATGGGCCGCGGATTTCGGCGGATTACCACCGGACGATTTCTTCAGCAGTCTTGATCCTGTGCTGAAAGGATTCACCGCACGTTTATTCACAAAAACATATACCTGCGATCAGCAGGCTGGCACCATTTCGAAAGACTGGGCAGAACGTTTGGGTCTTCCTGCCACTACTGTGATAGGCATTGGCGCATTCGATGCACATATGGGTGCTGTCGGCGGACAGATCGAACCGTATCATCTCAGCAAGATCATGGGAACGTCTACCTGTGATATCCTTGTTGCGCCATTGGAAGAAGTAGGTGATCAACTGGTACGCGGGATCTGCGGACAGGTACCCGGATCGGTTATCCCTGGCATGCTTGGTATGGAAGCAGGACAATCCGCTTTCGGTGACGCTTATGCCTGGTTCAAAAATATTCTCACCTGGCCTTTACAGCAAACGCTGTCGAAGTCTTCTTTAATAGATGATAAAACAAAAGCAGCATTGCTGGAAGAAAGCATTGCTGCAATTATTCCTGAATTATCCAAAGCAGCGGCTTTGCTGCCTGTGGATGAATACAGTGAGATCGCGATCGACTGGTTCAATGGCAGAAGGACTCCTGATGCGAATCAATTGCTCGAGGGAGCTGTATTAGGTCTTAGCCTCGGCACTGATGCGCCACGTATCTTCCGCGCTATTGCTGAATCAACTTGTTTTGGCGCAAAGAAGATCGTGGACCGTTTTGTCAGCGAAGGCATTGATGTAAAAGGGTTGATCGGTATGGGTGGCGTTGCCAGGAAATCTCCCTATATCATGCAGATGATGGCGAATGTGATGAATATGCCGATCCGTATCCACCGGAGTGAACAAACCTGCGCAGCCGGCGCTGCGATGTTCGCTGCAACCGCAGCGGGCATCTATCCAAACGTCGAGAAAGCCATGGCGGCAATGGGAAGAGGATTCGATATGGAATATTTCCCTGAGCCAGAAAAGATCGAAGTCTATGCCAAACGGTACCAGCGATACATCGCATTGGGAAGCCAGATAGAAACTGAAACCATGTCACTTCACCAGGAACTTATTGCACAAGCCTGATCAATTTAATCAACAGACGAACTAACATTACAGCTATGAATCCATACGAGCATATAAAGATCCAGGCTTATGAAGCGAATATGCAACTTCCTCAACTGGGGCTGGTGCTGTTCACTTTTGGCAACGTGAGCGCGGCAGACAGAAGCAAAGGCGTGTTTGCGATCAAACCAAGCGGCGTTCCCTATGAGCAATTAAGTCCCGATAAAATGGTGATCGTTGATTTTGACGGCAAAACCGTAGAGGGAAAACTCCGTCCATCATCAGATACACTCACTCATGCTGTACTATACAAGCACTGGGAGAAAATAGGCGGCATTGTACATACGCATTCCACTTATGCAACAGCCTGGGCGCAAAGCCTGCGCGATATCCCTATCTATGGCACCACGCATGCTGATCATAATACGGTCGATATTCCCTGTGCCGCGCCAATGGATGATAAAATGATCGAAGGTGATTATGAATATCAAACAGGATTCCAGATCATGAATGCGCTGAAAGAACGTAAGCTCAATTATGAAGAGGTGGAAATGATGCTGGTTGGAAGTCATGCACCATTTACCTGGGGAACAACCGCGCACAAAGCTGTTTACAATAGCGCCGTTCTGGAAGCCGTTGCAAAAATGGCTTATGTAACTGAATCAGTAAAAGCCGATGCGGCAAGATTGAAAGACTCCCTGATCCGTAAACATTTTGAACGTAAACACGGTCCGAATAGTTACTACGGTCAGTAGACAATAAGCAACCGAAATACTTAAACACATAAAAAGATCTAAAAGATATATCATGGAACTGAAAAAACTGGCCGTTTGGTTTATTACTGGTAGTCAGCATTTATATGGTGAAGAAACATTGAAACAGGTTGCTGATCACTCACAGGTGATCGTGAAATCCCTCAATGCCTCTTCGTTTATTCCGGTTGAAGTTGTATTTAAACCGACTGTAAAAACTCCTGAAGAGATCTATCAGGTGATCATGGAAGCCAATGCAGAAAAGAATGTAATTGGCGTGATCACCTGGATGCATACTTTCTCTCCGGCGAAAATGTGGATCAACGGCCTGAAAATTCTTCAGAAACCCTTGCTGCACCTGCACACGCAGTTCAACCGCGATATTCCCTGGAATGAGATCGATATGGATTTCATGAACCTCAATCAGAGCGCGCATGGAGACCGTGAGTTTGGATTTATCGTCAGCAGGCTGCGCCGCAACCGCAAAGTAGTGGTTGGTCACTGGCAGGATGAGGAAACACTGAAAAGCATCGATGCATGGACACGGGCCGCAGCAGGCTGGCACGACTGGCAGGGCGCAAAGTTTGTTCGCTTCGGTGACAACATGCGCTATGTTGCCGTGACCGATGGCGATAAAGTGGAAGCTGAATACAAATTCGGTTATTCTGTAAACACACACGGTATTGGTGACCTGGTGAAAGTGATCAATGAAGTAGGAGACAGCTCCGTTGAAAAACTGATGCAGGAATACGAAGACAGTTACACGCTTTCAAAATCACTGCTGAAAGGCGGAGAAGGCCGTCAATCGCTTTTTGATGCGGCAAAGATCGAACTTGGCCTGAAACAATTTCTTGAAGAAGGAAATTTCAAAGGATTCTCTGATACATTCGAGGATCTTCATGGCATGATCCAATTGCCAGGCATTGCCGCGCAGCGCATGATGAAAGCCGGTTACGGTTTTGCAGGCGAAGGCGACTGGAAGACTTCTGCACTCGTCCGCGCGATGAAAGTAATGGGCAGTGGATTGCCGGGTGGCAATTCCTTTATGGAAGATTATACCTATCATTTCGATCCGGCCAATCAAATGGTGCTGGGATCGCATATGCTGGAGATCTGCGAAAGCATTGCTGATGGGAAACCATCCTGTGAAGTGCATCCCCTGGGGATCGGTGGCAAAGCAGATCCTGTCCGTCTCGTATTCAACTCCGGCGCTGGCGCGGCATTGAATGCCTCTATCATTGATATGGGGAACAGGTTCCGCTTACTGGTAAATGAAGTGGAAGCAGTGAAGACAACCGAAACACTTCCCAAATTGCCGGTAGCGCGCGTACTCTGGAAGCCTTATCCCGACATGAAAACAGGTTGTGCCGCATGGATCCTCGCCGGTGGCGCTCACCATACCTGTTACAGCCAGAATCTCACATCAGAACACCTCGAAGATTTTGCAGACATGGCGAACATAGAGTGTGTACTGATCGGTAAAGACACAAAACTGTCTCAGCTGAAAAATGAACTGAGATGGAGTGAAGTGTATTATCAGCTAAATAAGTAAGAATTAAAATTCAAAAGTAAAAAGTAAAAAAATGATCGTCTAGTAATGAAAATTACATTTCCCAAACCGGCTTTTTTTACTTTTTACTTTTGAATTTTTACTTAATATGAAGCATTATACCACACAACCCCGCTTCCTCCTCGCCATCGACTGCATCATCTTTGGGTTTGATGGGGCTGAGTTGAAACTGCTGGTGATCCAGCGGGGATTTGAGCCATGCAGGGGACAGTGGAGTTTGGTTGGTGGTTTTGTACAGGAAGGTGAAACCTCAGAAGAAGCTGCGAGAAGAGCGTTGAAGAATCTGACAGGTCTGGATGGTTTGTATATGGAGCAACTGCATACATTCAGCCAGCCGGACAGGGACCAGGAAGACAGGACGGTGTCTGTTGCATACTTTGCTTTAGTGGATATACAACAGTACCGCCAACAGCTGAGTGAAGATTATCACCCGGCCTGGTTTCCGATCAACCATGAACCAAGCCTGATCTTTGATCATAACGAAATGGTTGAGCTGGCGAAAGAGAAACTTCGCTATAAAGCAGCACTTCATCCGCTACTGTTTGAATTGCTACCGGAAAAATTCACTTTGCCACAGTTGCAAAACCTGTATGAGTGCGTTTACAATACCAGCTTTGATAAAGGAAATTTCAGCAGGAAGATCCTGTCGACTCAAATGCTGACAAAGCTGAACATAAAAGATAAACTGAGTTCAAAGAAGGGTGCGTTCTATTATCGCGTAAACGAGAAGAAGTATCATGCCAACTTCAATGCGTTTACAAATTTTGTAGGAGGGAAGTTTAAAAGTTTAATAGTTTAAATGTTCTTTAGGCCTGTGTATTTTTAATAGTTTAAATCTTAAACCTTAAACTATTAAACTTTTAAACCATTAAACTTTTTACTCCCTTCTCTCTTGCTTGTATTGACTAAACTGTTTTATATGAAAAAACTGCTTGCCACGTTACTGGCTGTTCCGGCATCATTGCTGGTTGGTCATTCTCAAACTGCCGTTACGCTGTCTGTCAACGGCGTTAATCCCAAACATACGATCAGCCGTCATATCTACGGTCATTTTTCAGAGCACCTTGGACGTTGTATCTATGATGGCTTCTGGGTGAGTGATTCATTGAATGTGCCGAAGAAGGACCGGATTCGCCTGGATATTGTTGAGGCGCTGAAGAAGATCCAGATCCCGAATCTTCGCTGGCCTGGTGGATGTTTTGCCGATGAATATCACTGGCGTGACGGGATCGGCCCGCGGAATCAGCGGCCAACGATGGTGAATACTAACTGGGGTGGTGTGACGGAAGATAACAGCTTTGGCACGCATGAATTCCTTGAGCTTTGCAACCTGCTGAATACAGAACCGTATGTCTCGGCAAACGTGGGCAGCGGTACCGTTGAAGAAATGGCGAAATGGGTAGAGTACCTGAACTTTGATGGCATCAGCCCAATGTCCAACCTCCGCAAACAGAATGGCCGTGACACGCCGTGGAAAGTCACTTTCTGGGGAGTAGGTAATGAAAGCTGGGGATGCGGCGGTAATATGACGCCCGATTATTATGCGGATGAATACAAGCGCTATGCAACCTATGCACGCGACTATGCAGGAACAAGACTGAAAAAGATTGCCAGCGGATCAAATGGCAATGACTACAACTGGACGGAAGTGCTGATGAAAAAAGTGGGCCGCCAGATGTGGGGATTGACCCTCCATCATTACACATTGCCAACCGGTAACTGGGGAAAGAAAGGTTCTGCCACTGCATTTGATGAACAGGAGTACTTCAATACCATGCGCAACTGTTTGCAGATGGAAGAACTCGTGACCAGGCATTCAGCCATTATGGACCGATACGATGCGGAAAAAAATGTAGCACTTGTTGTGGATGAATGGGGCATCTGGACAGATGTGGAGCCCGGCACCAACCCTGGATTTCTATACCAGCAGAACAGTTTGCGCGATGCGTTGATCGCAGCAACTACGCTCAATATTTTCAATAATCATGCAGACCGTGTGAAGATGGCCAATCTCGCCCAAACGGTGAACGTATTGCAGGCATTGGTGCTTACTCAAAAAGAAAAAATGATCCTGACGCCGACGTATCATGTATTCGATCTGTTCAAAGTGCACCAGGATGCGAAACTGCTGCCGGTCTCCTTCAGCAGTCCCGATTATACTTCCGGGGATAAAAAGCTGCCTGCGCTCAACATCTCTGCATCAAAAGACTCTACCGGAAAAGTACATCTGACGCTGGTAAACATCGATCCTAAGAATAAACTGACGATCAGTACATCTCTGGCAGGTGTTAAGTTCAGCAGCGTAACCGGCCAGGTGCTTACTTCAGCAAAACTGACGGAGGTGAATAGTTTTGATGAGCCGAACAAAATAAAGAACGTAGCTTTTAATGGCGCGAAGAAACAGGGAGATCAACTGGTGATTGAAATGCCGGCTCAGTCGATCGTGATGCTGGAATTGAAATAAAGAGGAAGGTTTTTCGATAGCCGGCCCTGGCGATTCGATTGAACGACCTGATTAATTAAGTGGCGAATAAGTATCGCAATGGACACAAAGGACCGCAGAGAACGCAATGAAATGTGCTGTTAACCGGTGATCTGTTTGCGCCCGTAGCGGGGGCGTTCATTGCGATACTTTTACGCCAACCCGAGTTACAATCGATCGCTGATCAACGAAACAATTTACGATTGCCCCAACTGCCTGAACTGCTAATGAAGTCATCTATTCAACGACTACTCTTTCTGCTCTTGCCCATGACTGCCTGGGCACAGCAGCCAGCAATGGACAAACCGGCCCTTGCCAGGCTGTCTATTGCCCAGGGGCTGTCCAATAATTCCGTGCGGTGCATCTTCCAGGATCATCGCGGGTTTATCTGGTTCGGCACTTATGACGGATTGAACCGCTACGACGGTTATAATTTCAAAGTATTCCGTAATAAACTGAATGATACGGCATCGCTTCCGCATAATTACATTTATGCGATCCATGAAGACAGGAAAAATAATCTCTGGATAGGAACAGGGCAGGGGTTGACAAAGTACAACAGTTCTGATAACACATTCTCTACCGCATACCTTCAACGCTACCCGGGACGGCAAATGCAGAAGATCTCTGCAAATGTTAACTGGATGGACTCTGACCCGACGGGCAATCTGTTCATCGGAACAAATGGTTGGGGACTTCTTGTTAAACGATCCGGTCATTCCACTGCTTCACAGATTCCATTCAGCATCAACGGGAAGATGGAAACCGGATACAATGTTCAAAGTGTGGCGGTAGACAGCCAGCAGCATGTCTGGCTCTTCATACTCGAAGCAGGCTTGTGTGAGTACGACCTGGAGAAGGATACGATCCGTGTGATCAACAATTCGGTTAAAACGGCTCAACGTATTGCTACCGACAAACAGGGGCATATCTGGCTCGGATCAAACTCTGGCGTATATGAATTTGCGCCGGACGGTAAAACCCTACTGAATCATTATAATGAACAGCAGGGCGCGTTAAGTTCAAACCGCGTCGCCGGAATGAGCTTTGATGCAAATCAGAATCTCTGGATCGGTACGGAAGGAGGCGGCATCAGCATTCTTCCGGCAGACAGAACGGCTATGCAATACCTGCTGCCCGGTGAAAATAAAAATGATCTTTCCAGCGAATCAGTTTTTGCCATCCATGCAGACAGGGAGAACCGTGTGTGGATCGGAACGATCAAAGGAGGTGTGAATATTCTCGACTGGCAGAAAAGCCGCTTCCATACCTATACGCATGATCCTGTATCGTCAAACAGCCTCATCAATAACTTCGTTTCCTCTTTTTTTGAAGACGCAGAAAAGAATATCTGGATCGGAACCGATGGCGGAGGTATAAGCAGGTGGAACCGGGCCGATGGCAGGTTCCAGCATTTCACCCACAGCACAGGCAATACAGGTTCTCTCAGCAATAATTCCATAAGCAGTATCACACAGGATCATGAAGGACAGATCTGGGTGGCAACCTTTGGCGGCGGTATCAACCGTTACAATAAAAGAACAGGAAGATTTGACCATTATCCCTGCATCAACACCGCCACAGGCTCCGAAAATAAAAATGCCTGGCTGGTATATGAAGACAGTCAGAATGATATTTGGGCAACAACCTTTGGCGTTGGCAAAGTATACCTGTTCAACAAATCACAAAACCGGTTTGAGGTATTTGATCAGCAACTGAACGATCTGATCGCATTGAAAGAAGACCGCGATGGCAACCTGTGGGGCGGTAACTCTTACCAGCTGGTAAAGATCGATAAGAAGGGAAAGAAACACCAGGTATACGAATTCGGCAAACCGATCCGCGCAATTTTTGAAGACACCCACAAACGTTTCTGGGTTGGCACAGAGGGAGGTGGCCTGATCTTATTTGATAAACAACAGGGAAAGATCAAGGCAAAATATTCAGATGCAGAAGGACTCTGCAATAACTCCGTATTGAACATTCTTGAAGATGAAGAAGGAAGACTGTGGCTAAGTACGTTCAACGGATTGTCGAGATTTGATCCGTCAACCGGGCAGTTTAAAAATTTCTATCAGAGCGATGGCCTGCAAAGCAACCAGTTCTCTTACAACGCGGCACTCAGGTTATCTTCAGGCGAACTGTTATTTGGAGGCATCGCCGGCTTCAACATGTTTGACCCCAAGCATGTGCGGCCCCGTAATTACATGCCGCCAGTTTTCTTTACAGATATCCGGGTAAACAATAAAGGACTTTCTGCTATTTCCGAATACATTTCTCCCGCCAGCGACGGCAGCATTCAAACGCTGGAAGTGCCGTACAACCAGGCCGTATTAAGTTTCACCTTCACTGCACTCGAATACACCTCTTCGGAAAAGATCAAGTATTCCTATTACCTGGAGGGTTGGGACAAGGGCTGGAACTACACCGGGAATATCCGCACCATCAACTATAACAATATCAGTGAGGGACGTTATAAACTGCGCATCAAATCAACAAACGCAGAAGGGATCTGGAATAATGTGGAAACAAGTTTATCTGTTATTGTGCTGCCGCCATGGTACAGAACGATATGGGCTTACCTTGTATACATACTGGGCGCAGGAGCATTGGTGTTTGTTTATTACAGGTATAAGAACCGCCAGGCAAAACTGAAATACGAGATCCGTGTGGCAAACCTTAATTCGGAAAAGGAAAAAGAGATCAACGAAAAGCGGCAAACATTCTTCACGAACGTATCACATGAGTTCCGAACACCGCTCACCCTCATCATCAACCCGATCAGGGATATTCTGAAGAAGGGCGATGCATCCAGATCGGAACATGGTGAACTGAATACAGTTTACCGTAATGCACGCAGACTGTTGAGCCTTGTTGACCAGCTTCTTCTTTTCCGAAAAGCAGAAGATGATGCAGACCAGCTACACATCGGGAAACTGAACCTCTACAATCTTTGCAATGAGGTATACCTTTGCTTCGTTCAGCAGGCGAAAGCAAAGCATTTGCAGTATTCTTATGAATGCGACAATCAACAACTGGAGATCTATGCTGATAGGGAGAAGATGGAGATCATCTTTTACAACCTGCTATCCAATGCAGTGAAATACACTCCCGATGGAGGAAAAGTTGTTCTTCGCATTATTGAACAGGCTGACACGATCGAGGCGTTCGTAACCGATAATGGAGTTGGTATGCCGCTGGAGGCGCAGAAACGCCTTTTTGAAAAATTCTACCAGGTCAGGGACAAAACAACGCCGATTAAGCCAGGCTTTGGTATTGGCCTTTACCTTGTAAAGCATACCGTGGAAAGTCACAAGGGACTGATCAGCTTTGAATCGGCCCCTGGAAAAGGAACCAGCTTCAAGGTTATGCTCCTAAAAGGAAAACAACATTTTGCTGATATGGATATAAACGATGCTGTTATGCCTGACCCTGTAATATTACCGGAGCTGGCTGAAGAAGAACCGGTTGTTGAGATTGAAAGTTCAGCAGGCAAAGAAGCTGCAGGACTGGGCTCGCTGATCACTGATCAGCCTTCATTGCTCGTGATCGATGATAATGACCAGATGCGGGCTTATGTATCAGGTATATTCAGAAGCCAGTTCATCGTGCATGAAGCCTCCAATGCGGAGGACGGCTTGTTACTGGCAAGAAAATACCAGCCGGACATGATCATCAGCGACGTGGTAATGGGGCAGATGAGTGGTATTGAACTTTGCAAAACCATAAAACAGACACCATCGCTCAATCATATTCCGGTGATCCTGCTTACAGGAAGTTTTTCAACAGATTCCAAGCTGAAAGGAGTAGAGGGAGGTGCGGATGATTATATCACGAAGCCCTTTGAGAAGGATCTGCTGCAGGCACGGGTTACCACCTTGTTGAAAAGCCGTGAGAACCTGCAGAAGTATTTCTACAATGAGATCACCCACCAGGAAAACTCACTGAAAATTTCAGCAGAGTACAAAGAATTCCTGGAGCAATGTATTGCGATCGTGGAGCAGAATATAGATAATGAAGACTTCAATATCCAGCAGTTCGCAACGGCGATCGGGATGAGTCATTCTAAATTGTATAAAAAGATCAAGGCAGTGTCTGGTCAAACGGCAAATGCATTCATCCGTTACATCCGGTTGAGAAAGGCAGCAGAGCTTTTTATTAACACAAATTACAATGTGAATGAAACAGCCTTTTATGTGGGGATCAAGGATGTGAAGTATTTCAGGGAACAGTTTCATAAAACGTTTGGGGTAAATCCATCGGAGTATATTGAGAAATACAGGAAGACGTTCGGGAAGAATTATTCGCTGAGCGAGAAAGTGGCAAAGGAGAAGGGGAAAGGAGGCCCCCTCTAAATCTCCCCCTTCAGGCTACCGTGTACCCACATCTTTTAAGCAATTTGACTGGCGTAAGTTTCCCGCAGATGGCGCAGATTTTTGCCTCCCTATTATCGAAACATCGTTTCCAAAAAGAAGCCGTGTCAGATTTGCGTACGCAGATGCGCAGATTAGTCACTGACAACGGGTAATTATCTGCGTATCTGCGCACTTTAATATAGACAGCGTTGACATAGCAAGCAATAATTCAGCAATAGTAAGGACAAAATCTGCGTCATCTGCGGGAAAACTACGCCAGGCTATCATCAGAATAGAAATCCAATGCCGTTTTTGTTTAGAAGTCCCGACGTACCTTACTACCGTCAACTTAAGGTTTGCGTGGCGTAGATGTAACGCTGCGGACGCGGCGAAAACAGCCATGGAAAATCTTGTATTTTCGTCGCGCTCTCCGCGTATCGCCGTGTCCGTCGCGTTACTTCGGGCTGCTAACTAAACGGCAGCAGGTCAAAACGTCCCCTCCATTATCTCATTTTACCCCTGTTGGGCCTTTGACCCGCGTCGTATTTTGCTGATCATTAAACACACGCAATGAATCGCTCGCCATTTGTAACCGCAATAGCCGGCATTGTCCTCGTTTCGCTGATAGCAGGCTGTAAAACGCAGTCCAAAGTTCCCGCAACAAGTCCCGACGGCTATCACCTCGTCTGGTCAGACGAATTCAACAAAAACGGCAAACCTGACACCAGCAACTGGGGTTATGAAAAAGGGTTTGTCCGGAATGAAGAGCTCCAATGGTACCAGGAAGACAATGCATACATTACGAACGGCCTGCTGATCCTCGAAGCCAGAAAGGAAACCAAACCCAACCCGCGCTACGAAGAAGGCAGCAAAGACTGGCGGAAAAAACGCAAAGACATTGACTATACATCCGCCTGTATCATCACCCGTGGCAAGCAAAGCTGGCAATACGGACGGTTTGAACTCCGCGCCAGGATCGATATCAGCAAAGGCATGTGGCCGGCGTGGTGGACACTGGGCGTAGACAAACCATGGCCTGCCAACGGTGAAATAGACATCATGGAATACTATCGTGGTAAACTGCTCGCCAATATTGCCCTCCGAGGAGAGAACAGGAAAACGGAATGGCACAGTAAGACATTCAGCACCGATTCACTCGGTGGAAAAAAATGGGCGGATCAGTTCCATATCTGGCGCATGGACTGGACGGAAGAATTCATCGCGCTGTATATCGACGACCAGTTACTGAACAAAGTGACAATGGATAAACTGGTCAACAAAGACGGATCAGGATTTCATCCTTTCAAACAACCGCATTATATGCTGCTTGATCTGGCAATGGGCGGCATGAATGGCGGCGATCACGCGGGTACGAACTTTCCACAAAAATTTGAAGTGGACTATGTGCGTGTGTACCAGCAGAAATAAACTGTGCCGGAAGAATTCATTCCAGCAGGTTGACTTCTTATACAGGGTAACAATAATACGTGGGCGGAAAGACTGCTTAGAAGCCTGAAGACTTAAATATTTTATAATCAGAGAAGAATCAGTTATTCTTCCTGCTGAAAAGAAAAATCAAACGATGTTCAAGGTATTAAGGGGAATATTCATCATTGCAATAATAACATCGGCGCAATTGCGGATGTTTGGCCAGGAAGTATTCAACATTGATAAACCCGATCTTAAGCTGAGTCCATTTACGGGAATGACGCGGCAACACTGGATAGATGCAGCGAAATACCTGCTCACAGGTGCTTTCAGTTATATCCACCAGCAGGATGACCCGATGAAGTTTCCAAAGCAGCCGGGTAAATCATACCCGCGTAATCCCGGACAGGTTCCCACCGAAAAGCTCGAAGGGCTATGCCGCACATTGTTCATCGCTGCACCGCTTTTAAGAGAAGATTCATCGTTAACGGTAAACAAAATAAAGGTTGCCGATTATTACCGTTACCAGATCGGTTTGCTCATAGACTCTACCAGCCCGTCCTATATACGTAAGCGCGGAAAGAATGGAGGTCCAAGCCAGATCCTGGTTGAATTCGGAGCGCTTGCAGTTTCGCTATTCGTTGCACCGGAAATCCTGTGGGAACCCTTATCCAAAGAAAAGAAAGATGCGCTGGCAGAAACAATGCTTAGTTATGGAGATGGTCCAACCGTCGGTTCAAACTGGAAGTTCTTCAACATTTTCGTCCTTAGCTTTTTCAAAAGCAAAGGTTACAGCGTGAATGAAAAGCTGCTGGTTGAATACCTCGATAAATCCCTGGCACACTATCGCGGCAATGGCTGGTATAATGATGCACCAGCGTACGACTACTACAGTATGTGGGCATTCCAGATGTATGGCCCGGTGTGGTCTGAGTTCTTCGGCAGGAAATATTATCCTGAATATGCCGACAAATTTGAAACTAACTTCCGTGATGTAAAGAATAATTATCCTTACCTGTTCAGCCGCAATGGTGAAATGATCATGTGGGGAAGAAGCATGCCATATCGCTTCGCTTCAGCTATCCCATTTCCCCTGATGGGAATGGTAAAGGATACTGGCGTGAACTATGGCTGGATGAGAAGGATCGCATCAGGAATAATGCTGCAGTTCCTCGAATCGCCGGGATTGATGAAAGACAGCATTCCCACTCTTGGTTTTTATGGTTCATTCGAACCGGCTGTTCAACCGTACAGTTGCCGCGGAAGTGTATTCTGGATGGGTAAGGCCTTTCTCGCATTATTGATCCCGGAAGATAATCCGTTCTGGACGGCCACAGAGAATGAGGGCGACTGGAAGGCGAACATGAAGAAGACGGCAGTGTATAACCGGTTCCAGGATAGTTCGCGTATCCTGATCACTGACTACCCCGCGATCGGCGCTTCCGAGATCCGTGCATGGTGCAAGGTGAAAGCGATCAAAGCCAATGAGCCATTCCGCGCCAGCGAAAATTATAACCGGCTTTCTTATAACAGCGCATTCCCGTGGCAGGCCGACAGCGTACATGGCGTTGTGGCGATGAACTATATCATTCATAATAGTAAAGATGAGTGGGAGCCTTTTCGGCTCTATGACTTCAAAAAGTTTGACAATGGTGTTTACTATAGAGACGTGGTGCTGGAAACGAACGAGAACGTAAAATTCAATCTCGCTGATGTGCCGCTCCCAAACGGTATTCTTCGCGTGGATAGAAACAACAGCAGTGAAGCTGTGGAAATGAGGCTGGGCCATTATGCGTTACCACAGCTAAAGGGAGCGATAAAAGAATCAACACGGAAAGTTAAAGGATATAACGTGCAGATCATTGATAATGGCGAGTATCAACTGGCAATGGTAAACCTGGCAGGCTGGCAGGAAATGAAAGCGATCGCTACATCTGGCGTTCATCCGCAGGCAGAGCAAAGTAAAGTGATCAATGCCGGTGTTATAACGACTGGCGGTACACCCACCATTTTTGCTACACTAATGCTATGGAAAAGATCGGGACAGAAATTCTCCGACCAGGAGTTACTTCCTGTAAGAACAATCAATGTATCAGGAAATGCAGCTAAAGTAGAGGTAGTGCTGACCAATAAAAAGAAGATCGACATTTCTTATTGAACGAATAGAAGACCATCATTTTTAAAACTGTTATATGAAAAAACTGTTTTTGCTGTTTGCTGTTGCTGCTTCCCTTATGGTGCAGGCACAGGTAAAAGAATTCCATAAATGGGCCGCTACTCCTCCTATGGGTTGGAATAGCTGGGACTGTTTTGGTCCAACCGTCGTTGAAGCTGAAGTAAAGGCCAATGCTGATTACATGGCGAAAAACCTGAAGCAATCCGGATGGAATTATATCGTCGTGGATATCCGCTGGTATGTTGGCAACGATAAAGCACATGGATATAATGAAAAGGATCCGCTGTATTCAATAGACGAATACGGCCGTTTCCAACCGGCAGAGAACCGGTTCCCTTCCGCAGCCAATGGAAAGGGCTTTAAGCCGCTGGCCGATTACCTGCATAGCAAAGGCCTGAAGTTCGGTATACATATCATGCGCGGCATACCGGTTGAAGCAGTTAAACGCAATCTGCCGATCAAGGGTTCTTCGGCAACTGCAAAGGATATCTATTCAGAGAAAGATCAATGCAAATGGCTGAAGGATATGTATACTATTGTGCCCGGCAAAAGCGGCGCACAGGAGTATTACAACTCAATATTTGAATTGTATGCTTCGTGGGGACTCGATTTTGTAAAGGTGGATGATCTTTCTTCGCCGATCTATTTTACAGAAGAAGTCGAAATGATCAGGAAAGCGATCGAACGTACAGGAAGAAAGATCGTACTCAGTACGTCGCCCGGTGAAACACCGATCGACCATGCATCACATGTGCAGGCGAACGCAAACATGTGGAGAACGGTTGGTGATTTCTGGGATAACTGGAAACAGCTCGAAGAACATTTCGAGGTGTTTGACCGCTGGAATAAATGGCGCGCACCAGGTGCATGGCCTGATGGCGACATGCTGCCCCTCGGCCGCATTGGGATCCGTGCAGAAAGAGGCAATCCACGTATGGCAAACTTTACCAGAGATGAACAATATACACTGATGAGTTTATGGTGCATTTTCCGCTCACCATTGATGTTTGGAGGCAACCTTCCTGATAATGATGCGTTCACCCTTTCACTGCTCACCAACAAACGTGTACTGGAGGTATTGAATAAAAGCAGCAATAACCGGCCTTTGTTCAATGATGCATCTAAAGCAGCATGGGCGGCAGACGGTACGAATAAGAAAACAAAATATCTCGCCGTATTCAATAAAGAAAAGCAGGCCGCAAAAGTTGAAGTGGATCTGCAACAGTTAGGCATCACCGGAAAGTTTCAACTGGTCGATCTGTGGACAGGCAAAACAACCACAGGAAGCGCAACATCTTTTGCTCCCTCTATTAATTCACATGGAGCAGGACTTTATAAACTCATTCAAAACTGAGCTCGGAAATAAGAGGAACGCGGTGGCGAAATACAACGTGATCTCCGGCTGTTTTCGCCACGCTGCTCTTACGCCGGTAAAAATCTTGATCCTTTGCACCTGGCGGCCATACGTGATGCTAATTGTGATTCACCATCTGCCGGTACATCATCAGTTTACCGTCAGGCATTTTCTTCCATAGGTTCAAACTCTTTCCGGTGACAACACCGGATGATCTGTCCGGAGTTGTCCATTTGACGCCGTAAAAACCATGCTCCATGATCAGATCGTTGATGACGGTAACCCTTCCTGTGACGAGGCTGATGGAATCGATCGTAACATCGCCTGGTTTTTCATGGTCGATGAAGTACTCCCGGATATCGTCCATCCCTTTGAGGGCAGGGGTGTAGTAAGGCATGTAAACGGCATCGTTAGCAAATAAAGCAGCGTGTTCTCCACCTTTGCGTTGCCTGACGAGGTTGCCAAGTAATTGATTCCTGCTGATCACTTGTTTTTCCTCGTCGCTGCCGGTGTTGTATGGTTTGATGCTTACGGGATCACCATTGCCGGCAAAGGGGAATTTGGCACGGTCAAACCAAAAGCGTCCACCCCAGATCTCTGCGTATATCTCCGGCTCTTTTCCGGAGTTCAGCTTCCAGTGGCGAAAATATTTACCTGCATATATTAACGTGTCATTGATGGTGCGGATAAGCGTGTCCGTAAAAGTGCCGGTCTCCAGTAAATCACTGCCTTGTTCCAGCAGTTCAGCCGTTTGTGAACGGAAAGCGCTGCTTTTCACAGAAGACATCCATTGTTTGAAGTATTGTTCAATCGCTGACCGGTCAAATAATGTTGCGTGATACTCCGGCATGCAAACAGCCTCTTTGTTATACAGGCTCATGAGGAGAGGTAGATCTTTGCCGGCAAGTGCCGCAGCGCGTTTGGCGTTCAACTGTTCGATCTGTTGTTTTAACGACAGCGCTTTAGAATTGCAACGGATACCGGAAGCCATCGCCAGCAGGACGCAACAGCCGAAAAGAATATTTTTCATGGTTAAGGTTTGTAACCTTAATATATAAAATTCCGGGTAAAGCTGATCACTACTTTATACAAATGGCGGTGAGATGACCTAAATCTGTATCCGCGGGAAGGATGCAGGGATCATGTCGCAATTTGCCCCGTTTTTGTCATTTCCGCCCGGGGTGTGCAATACAGTCAATCGTTAATTTTACACTGTTCTCACATCGGAACACTCACGCTAACATAAAACCTGCATCATGAAAGTCAATCCTTATCTCATTTTTGACGGCAATGCCGAAGAAGCTTTTAATTTTTACAAATCAGTATTGGGTGGAGAGTTCAGTTCCGTCAGCCGGATGAGCGACGCGCCGGGGACGGAAAATCTTACGGAAAACGAGAAGAACCGCCTTATGCATATTGCCCTGCCGATCACTGAACAAGTTACACTCATGGCATCCGACTGCGGACCAGGGATGGGCGAGGGGTTCCTGATCGGTAACAATGTAAATATTTCCATTCATACCGACAGCCGTGAAGATGCTGACCGTCTGTTTAGTGGACTTTCCGCCGGCGGAAAGGTCGAAATGCCAATCGCGGACATGTTCTGGGGCGATTATTTTGGCAGCTTTATAGATAAGTTCGGGGTGAACTGGATGGTGAATTATTCGAAGCATGTCTGATAGCCGGACTGGCCGGGCTGAATCAGTGCGCTCGTCGATCACTGTTATTTTTCAGCCCACGATTTAGTCGTGGGCTGATGAGTAAATCCGAAAAAGTCGTTTACCCGTTCAGTTATAACATCTCCTCAATCCACCAGTTCCCATCACTGATCAGTTGCGCGGCCGGTATCACGATCACCTCCAACTGAACGGCTGCATCATCATGCGCAACTGAAGGAACGGGATCGCAGTCAACCTGCGCGTTTGCAGGCTTTATCTTTATATTGTCCGCTTCAATTGCGCAGATCTCGTACAGCAGATGCGCTTCAGGATCTGAAAGGTCCAGCTCATCGGTTGACAATCCTTCCAGGGGATATTGAACCAGTTGAATACCGGTTTTGAGCATATTCAGGTGATGAGGGGTTGTAATTTTCTGATACATACGGAAGTTTACAGATCAAATTACAAGGATCGAACCAAAGAGAGGTTACGATGTTTTTCACTTCCTTTTTCGATAAGGAGACGCGGCGTCGCTGGCGCAATGCGGGTCCAGAAGTTCATCTTACCACCGCTGTCTTCAAACTGATACTGAAGCCGCTGAAACATCCCACTACGTTCTCTCCGTTGATTGTATTCAGCAATGTCACCGGAGTCGAAAACGGGCCTTCATTATCACGGGCTTTATCAAAGCTCTCCCAAAAATTATACACCTTTCTTTCTACACTTACCAGGAAGTATTCCACGCTATCGCCCACTTCAAATTCCTGGTTTTGCGTAAGCCGGATGTACTGTCCGTTCGTCAAATCGTCATCACCACGGGCGCGGCGATTGCGGCCAAGACTGGCCCATCCGAAATTTTCCCGGTTCGAGTAATACCGCCAGTAATACATCTGCGTGTTACCGATCGTATCCGGGTCCTGGTAATGCGCGGTGATACGTGCCTTTAACTTGTTCTCATCTTCTTCGTCGATAAAGTGATATCCGCTGGTGATGCTGTCCAGCACTACAGGCTGAAGCAATCCCGTAATGGCAGAATAGCTGTTGCCGTCGGCTTCGATCTCCAGCAGGTAGTACTTTCCAGTTTGTCCTTTTAATGCCTGTGAAGGATTGGTAAAGATGCGTGGATCGAAATAAAACCCGCGGCGCAGGCTGTCTGGTATGCGGGGATCGGTCGTTTCTGATAAGATGACTTTTGACGCCTGGTTCCAGGTATATGACCGGCCGTCAGTTGCCAATTCACCCTCCGTGATACTTACTTTCGCGCCCGCCACGATCAGGCTTCTGAAATCAGGTGCATAATAATCCTGGCTTCGGCTTAGCACTACATAATTATATTCCGGCATCAGGTTGTTGATATAAGCTTCTACAACAAGCATCGGTTTACCGGAAGACAACTTTACGTCAAAGTCACGTTCACATGAAAACAGTGTTACGATCGAAAAGGACAATAACACGCCCGCGAACTTCTTATTGATCGGTTTCTTCATGGTCAGAATTTAAAGTTCCAGGTTACGCCCGGTATGATAGGAAATAAAAACACTTTCTTTCCCTGGATGGTCCGTTCGCTGTCATCTGTATCCAGGTAAATGAAATAAGGATTATAGCGGTTGTACAAATTATACAGGCTGAAATTCCAGCTGCTTTTAAATCGCTTTTTACTGTCGGGCTTTGGTGTGTAGGTAAACGCGATATCCATTCTGTGATAAGCCGGCATCCTGTAATCATTGATACCGCTGTATTGATTCACGTTAGTAAAGATTGGCCCGCTGCGGTAAGAGTCATATCCTACATTATAAGTGAACCGGCCGACAGGCATGGTCAGCGCATTGCCTGTACCATAAACAAATACTCCGGAAGCTTCCCATTTGGGTGAAAGCCTGTAATTCGCCACAATGCTAAGATCATGCGTACGATCATACCGATAAGGGAAAGGTTTGCCTTCATTCAGATCAGGAAAAGTCCGTTCAGTCCGACTGATCGTATACCCGATCCATCCGGTAAGCTGCCCGCGTCTCTTCTGCAAGAACAATTCAAGTCCATACGCCTTTCCCGTTCCAAAGATCATTTCACTTTCGATATTCTGGTTCAGCAGCAACTGAGCTCCAGGTCTGAATTCAAGCTGGTTTGACATCGTCTTGTAATAAGCTTCTGCACTGAATTCATACACACCATTATTGATCTCGCGGAAATAACCGATCGCAGCCTGTTCGGCAATACCGGGCCTGATCAGCCTGCTGCTGGGCACCCAGAGATCACTCGGGAAGGTCGCTGCACTGGTCGTGGCAAGATGCAGGTATTGCACGGTACGGGTATAGGATGCTTTCAGACTTGAAATGGCGTTCAGCCTGTACAGGATATTAACGCGCGGTTCGGGATAATGATACCTGGCAATGCTCTCGCCGCGTTCATAGCGTTGCACTTCGCCGGTTGGAACGCCGTCAGCATCATAGATCACCTGTTCTGTTGGACCAACCTGGTCAAAATAACTATACCGAAGACCGGCAACAATATTGATCGTGGGTGAAATGCGGATGTCCGTACCGAAATAAGCAGCCGCTTCACGCGCATACTGATCATTCAGCCTTGATTTGAACTCCTGGATACCAGAGGTAACGCCTCCCGCACCCGGACGGAAATTGTGCCACACATACTGAGCGCCCCATTTCCATTTCATAAAACTTCTAACATTGTATGTCCAGTCGCTCTTAAGCTGATAATCTTTCAATCCCGACGCGAAGGCAAAAGTGGTTGTTGCATACGTAATGCGGCTGTCGAGGTTGAACTGGTTATAGATCGCGGAAAAATCATGTTTCAGTTTTTTACTGACCTGTTGTTTCCAGCTCAGGCCAATCAGTGTATTTCCCCAGTTGCCATTGAAATAGCGATCTCGGCCATCATTATCGTCATTATCGACATAAGAAAAATCATCCGTGCCATTATAAAAAGTGAGATCAATGGTGTTGTTCTTATTGATCACATAATCAGCCTTTGCATTGATATCATAAAAGTAGTAGCCGTTATCGCCGATCCTGCTTTTTGCAACGAGCCGCCCAACCTGGTCGATATACGTGCGTCTTGCGCTGACGATAAAGCCTGATCTGCCCTTGATCAGCGGTCCTTCAACTGAGAGCCTTGAAGAGATGAGTCCGATGCCACCGCTTCCTTTGACCGAATCTTTATTGCCTGACCTCGTTTCAACATTGATCACACTGCTTAATCGTCCGCCGTATTCCGCAGGCATGCCGCCCTTAATAACCTCAATATTGCGGATGGCTTCACCATTGAAAATGCTGAAAAAGCCCAGGAGGTGATTGGGATTATAAACAGGAATGCCATCCAGCAGGATCAGGTTCTGATCGGGACCACCGCCACGCACATAGATCCCAGCACTGGCCTCTCCGCCACTTTTAATACCGGGAAGCAGGGTGATCGTTTTCAGCGGATCTATCTCGCCCAGTATTACCGGAAGTTTTTTTAATTGTTCGATGTTGATGGATTGAACACTCATCTGGTTTTTCACTACATGCCTGTTGGCTGATACAGTTACATTACCCAGCATGCTCTGCCTGGTGCGAAGAAGAAATTGCAGGGTTGTATCACTGTAAAGTCTGACCTGGCTTGTCTCATTATAATACCCGACAGCGGAAATTGACAGTGTGTAAATTCCCGGGGCGAGGTTCAGTTCGAGTTGACCCAGCGAATCAGTGGTCAGTTTCTCCTGCTGAACTTTTATGGTTGCATAGGGAACAATGTAGGAAGAGTCTCCGCCGACTGCCATACGTAGCCGATGGGTCTGCGCTGCAATTTCGCATGTGGTTACGAAGCTGGCTATGAACCAGATCAGAAAAGAAATCAGTGGGTACAGGTGTATGCGTTTCAGAGCATTCATTCATTCGCAGATTGGCAGTTCACATAACACAACGCGGCAAACCGGTTATGATACCCTCAAGATAAGGCAAAACGCCGACCGGGAGAGGTTTTTAGGGAGATCTAATGCCAAAATTTTCGTAAGGGTCGAAGGGTACCTGCGGAATCTGCGGGAAGCCTGCGCCAGCCTTCTAAGTGAAGCGAAGAGTCGAAGAGGGCCGCCTCAATTGAAACCACTATCAACTTCCCGAGAAGCTCTTCACAACCTGCTCTTTGTAGTTGGGACTGACAGGGATCGTCAGCTGTTCATTCAGTACCAGCTCACCGGCCCTGATCGCCCGGATCTTGCTGAGCGACACGATATAAGATTTGTGTGTCCGGACAAATTGTGAGGAAGGTAACGTCTCTTCCAGTTTTTTCATGGTCAGATGTACAAGGTACTGACGCGATACCGTAAAGATCTTCATATAATCACGAGATCCTTCGATATACAGAATATCGGCAAACGGGATCTTTAATAAGCCTTCTTTTTCTTTCACCATCAAGTGTTCCGCTTCCCTGGATGCTTCTTCTTTAACGACAGGCGTTGCTGCGGTTTTTACTTTATTGACCGCCTGTAAAAACCGATCATAAGAAAATGGCTTCAGCAGGTAGTCCACCACATTCAGCTCGTATCCCTGTAAAGCATATTCTGCATATGCAGTCGTGAAGATCACCTTTGGCGGATGTGTGAGTGTTTTAAGAAAGGCTATGCCGTTCACAAGGGGCATTTCGATATCAAGGAACATCAGGTCAATGCTGTGCTGTTCCAGTTTGGCAAATGCTTCCATCGCGTTGCGGCATTTCGCAACAAGCGTCAGTCCTTCTGTCTTCAGTATAAATTTTTCCAGGATCTGCTGTGCTATCACTTCATCGTCCGTAATCAGGCATTTGATCATTTGGTGAGTACGATTTTCAATTTTACAGAATAGGTTGACTGGTCTTCTCCGATCTTCAGTGTATGACGTCCCGGGTAATAAAGTGCGAGCCGCTTTTTGACATTTTCAATACCGACACCACCATATGCAGTTTTTTGCTGCGGCGTTGTCAAAATTATACTATTGGAAAGCTCAAACTCCAGTTCCTGATCGCTAATTACAAGTTTTCCTTCAATATATCCGCTATCCATCACCCGGTGCGACCCGTGTTTAAAACTGTTTTCCAGGAACGGGATCAGCAGCAAAGGCGCGATCTTATGTTGACCGCTCGCTTCATTTTCAACAAAAAACTGAATGTTTGCATGTGGATACCGCTTTTTTTCCATCTCCAGGTAGTTATCCAGGAACTCAAGATCTTTTTCCAACGGCACATTGCTTTGCTGGCAATCGTAAAGGATATAACGCATCATATCTGACAGCCGCAGGATGTATTCAGGAGTATCGGGTTCGCCGGAAAGACTCATTCCATAAATGCTATTGAGCGTATTGAAAAGAAAATGCGGATGAAGCTGCGCCTTTAATGTTTCCAGTTGCAATACAAGATTGTCCTTTTCCAGCGCGTGTTTCTTTTGCTCGGTTTCGAAAGCATAGCGCGTAAACATGACAGAAACAAATGCGAGCAGATCAAACATCGTTTCCGTTAATTTATACCCCCTCACGCCTACAGAGTTAAGGTACCATTGATATTCCTTTTCATAGAACAACTGCATCACTTCGCTATGATTGTTCTGCAGGAACAGGTAGCTTACCATCAGGTTTGTCCACTTTGCAACAAACAGGAAATAGAAAAGTGTAAAGAAGAACAGACCGATGGTCCATTTCTTTTTTAAGAACATTGGTCCCAGCCACCGGTAGAAGGGAATCACATACACTGTAGTAGCGATGGCAAAGATGATCAGTTCGGGGAAGGGAAAGTTGGCCCGCAGCCGAGGTAAATGAGAACTCGATGCATAGTCTGAGTATTTAAATACGCACACATATATCAGCCATATCAGCAATTCATAAAAAGAAATATAGCGGCTACCAAAGCCCATTCGTTTGATCCGGTTCATATTTCCAAAACTATCCTTTTCCAGCGGTTTCGTCGAAACAGGTTTCGACAAAACAGGGGATTCATTCGACAAAACGAAGGCTTTTTTTTTATGCCGAAAACAAGAGGCATTTGGAAGAGGAGCACTTTTTTTCCGGCCGTCGCATTCGTTGCTTTGTTCCATCAACCACAAAAACACAGGTTATGCAACACATCAACAAAATCATTCTTCTGCTGGCTTTTTCCATTGCTATTTCATCCGGTGCGCATGCGCAAAGCATTTCCGGGATCATCATAGACAGCCTGAGCGGTCACCTGCTCGCAAATGCTACTGTTACGATCGGTCAGGGCGGCAGGGAGATCACAACGGTAAACGCGGAGAAAGGATCTTTCCGTTTTGCAGGCCTGGACAGCAGTGCCGCCTATGAACTTAATATCCGCTATTCAGGATACCGCAAGGAAATACTTACATCGGTGAAGCCGTCAAATACCGTTCTGTCAGTTTACCTTATGCCGGAGCAAAAGGAAATGGCCGGCGTCACTGTTTCTTCTGCAAAGCCATTTATCGAACAAAAAAATGATAAGATCACCGTGAACGTAGCGCAAAGTCCGATCGTTGCCGGTGGCAACGCCTATGATGCAGTGAAGAAAGCGCCCGGGATAACGGATTTTCAACAGCTGCAATTCCGCGGCAAAAATGTAACAGTTTATATCAATGACAAACCGGCAAGACTTGGTGGGGAAGAACTGAAGAATTACCTCAGCTCGATGCCCGCCAATACAGTAGAAAGGGTGGAAGTGATCCCCAATCCATCGGCAAAATATGAAGCAAACGGAGGCCCGGTGATCAATATCATCCTGGCGAAAAGCAAAGAACTTGGAACGAATGGCGTATTGACTGCTGGTGCTGGAGCAGGCCGCTATCCAAGGCTGAACAGTGGCTTATCATTGAATCATCGTACGTCTGCCCTGAACATCTATGGCAGTTACGATTATCTTCAAAACAAAACAAGGAGTGTCACCCGTACAGACCGCTCTTTTAATCAACTCTTCTCGATCAACGATGAACAGCGTTCTTTCGATAAAATAAACAGTCATTCAGCCAAAGCGGGCCTTGATTACACGCTTAACAAAAAAAGCACTGCAGGAATACTTGTAAGAGGCGTTTTTACAGACAGAAATAAGAACAGCCAGAATATCTCTGTAACTTCCGCGGATTCATCATCAACCGTCGCGAATGAAGGCAGGAGTGAGGTGTCGACCATTTCGGCAAACATATACTATAAGACCAGAATCGGTAAAACAGGAGATCTGTCGCTCAATGCAGATCATTTCAACTTCAATAAAGCAAGAAACGACGAGTTCTCTACCCGCTATTACGATGCAAAGCGACATGAATATGCGCATCCCTACCTGTTACGCGCCAGTGCCCCGGCGGATAATAAGATACAGTCCTTCTCGGCAGATTACGCCTTCAAGGCAAACAAGATCAGGTATGAAGCAGGTGCAAAAGCTGTACTGACAAGAACCGATAATACATCCCATTGGGAAAAAAATGCAAACGGCAACTGGGAGAATGATGTGCAGAAATCAAATCGGTTTATCTATAAAGAAAATGTGTACGCAGCTTACGCATCGGCATCAGGCAGCAATGGTAAGTTCGATGTGGAAGCGGGGCTGCGGATGGAATATACAAATGCCAATGGCTATTCAGTAACATTAAAACAGGAAAGCGATAATGATTATATCAGCCTTTTCCCGAGCTTGTCTGTATCGTTTAATCAATCAGAGCAGCAGCAATACAGTTTTTCTTACCGCAGAAGAATTGAACGTTTCGGTTTTGATATCGTCAATCCATTCATTGTTTACCAGAACCAATATGCATTTTACCAGGGTAATCCTTTTATCAGGCCTTCATTTTCCGATAACTTTTCGTTAGGATGGACATATGGCAATGAATGGATGGCTTCTGTTGACTACGGACATTTTACAGATGCGCTGGCGGAGGTTTACAAGAAAACAGCTAACGGAGACGCAATGATCAGCACTTTCGAAAACATTGCCAGTGCGGATCAGCTTAGCCTGAACATTTCGTATACAAAGTCATTGTTGCAGGGAAAACTGACCACCAGCAATTCCCTGGGCGGATTATATGCGAAATACAATGCTCCCGCAGCAACGGACCTGAACAATGCAGCCCTGGGAGTATTTTTGAACAGCAGCAATATGGTATCCCTGGGCAAAGCATGGAGAGGAGAGATGTCAGCCGCCTATTATTCGCCAATGCAGTTTGGCGCCTACCAGTTCAGCTCACAGTTTTTTGCATCACTTGGATTTTCGCGCACCTTACTGCAGAAAAAGGCTACCCTTGGGATCTCCGTTACAGATATTTTTAACAGTAACAAGCAGCGTTATAGCGTTGCATCGTACGGGGTACAGGCAATGACTAAAAGCATGCCTGAAACAAGATTTATCAAGCTGAACTTCACTTATAAATTCGGCAATAAGAATGTAAAAGCCGCGAAAAACCGTCAGACAGGGATTGATGATGTGAAAAGAAGAATGAGTAATTAGAATGATAGTGGTTGACAGGAAGCAGGTAACAAATGTTACCTGCTTTTTTTATTACAGGGGGATAGCAATGCTCTTCGCCCTAATCAACATAAATGTTGCAGCCGGATCATGATCATCACGAGGTATACATTGTAAACGCAGATGTTTTGTGTACGGAGATTCACCGGATAGCTTTATTTTTATAGAAATCTTACGCCGATGGATAACAACCGGTCGAAAGTGGTTTGCTTTGGAGAAATACTGTGGGATATTTTACCCGGAGGGACTGTTCCTGGCGGTGCCCCGATGAATGTAGCGTATCATCTGCACCAGCTGCAGGAATCACCTGTGCTGATCACAAGGGTGGGCAATGATGAAAAAGGAGCAGCGCTTAGAAATATACTCAGCGAAAAACAAATCGATGCAAGTTTGTTACAAACTGATATCAATCACCCCACCGGGATGGTATACGGTATTGCGGATGAGAAAGGTGATATGAAATATGAGATCGTAGCGCCGTCGGCATGGGATTTTATTGAGGCAGATCCCAATGCCATGGAGAAAGTAAGAGCATCATCTTATTTTATTTGCGGCAGCCTTGCGGCACGGAATACGGCATCACAACAGACCTTGCTTACTTTTCTGACAGCAGCAAAGACCAATGTGGTGGATATTAATTTAAGGCAGCCCTTTTTCGGGGAATCGCTGATCGGACAACTGCTGCAGCATGCTGCGATCGCGAAGCTGAATACCGATGAACTTGATCTGCTATCCGGATGGTGGAATATCAACGGCGATCTCAGGGACCGGATGAACTGGTTGCAGCAAAGATTTAACCTTGATACTGTCATTGTAACGATGGGGGCAGACGGGGCGGCCGTTTTTCATGAAGATTCTTTATACGAACACCCGGGTTATAAAGTGAACGTTGCCGATACGGTAGGTAGTGGAGACGCTTTCCTGGCAGGCTTTCTTCATCGTCGTTTGCAGCAGGACAGTATCTCTGCCGCATTGAACTTTGCATCCAGGCTCGGCGCGTTTGTGGCTTCACATCGCGGCGCCTGGCCAGCCTATACGCTGGGCGATCTCGAGCTTCTTCCAGATCAGCAAACGTAGATGAAATGATCCTGGATAATATTTATAGCATTATTGTTCTTATACTGGACTAATTTGGCTACAATGCGTGTACCATAGAAAAGATCTGTACTGATCCAACAAAAGATGCACGATCGTTGTAGTAACAGGCAGGTGACGGAAGATGACAGGTGATTGATAGATAAAACGGGCAACCCGACGAAATACTACTCTAACATGAAAGTTTTTATCAGCCGTGCTATTCCAGCAATAGCAACAGAACTAATGGAGAAAGCCGGCTTAACGGTAACGCAGTTTCCTGATCGCAGAAACATGAGCAAACAGGAACTGATCGAGGCCTGTTCACAGCAGGATGCGCTGCTGAGTGTTGGCCACGAGCATCTGGATAAAGAATTCCTGCAGGCAGCTGCTCATTTGAAAGTGATCTCCCTCTATTCCGTGGGGTTTGACAGGATCGACGTTGCTGCCGCAACCCAGCTTGGCATTCCTGTCGGCAATACCCCAGGCGTATTAAGTGCCGCAACCGCAGATACAGCATTCCTGCTTATGCTGGCAACTTCACGAAAGGCTTTTTTTCACCATAAGAGGATAATGAAAGGTCAGTGGAACTATTACGACCCGACTGCAGACCTTGGTATTGAGTTGTATGGCAAAACCCTCGGCATACTTGGTTTGGGCAAGATCGGTTTTGAAATGGCCAAACGATGCAAAGGCGCTTATGAGATGAAGGTGATCTATCATAACCGTTCTTCCAATCCGGAAGCAGAGCAAGCGCTCGACGCCACCCGGGTTAGCTTTGAGGAATTGCTTTCACAGAGCGATGTATTATCTGTGCACACAGCGCTCACACCGGAAACAAAAGGCATGTTTAACCAGGAAGCGTTCTCGAAGATGAGATCGAACGCCATCTTTATCAATACAGCCCGTGGAGGAATTCATGATGAAAAAGCGTTGAAAGATGCGCTGGAATCAGGTACTATCTGGGGAGCGGGTCTGGATGTTACCAACCCCGAGCCGATGGCGGCGGATGATCCCTTACTGCAATTTCCGAACACAGCGATCTTACCGCATATTGGTTCAGCGACCATTGAAGCCAGGGAAGGAATGGCGCGGCGGGCAGCAGAGAACGTGATCGCCGGCCTGAAGGGAGAAAAATTGCCGTACGCCGTGAATCCTGAAGTTAAGGTGAAATAACTCCTGACCATATTCGCATAAAAAAAGGGGCTGGATAGAAATCCTGCCCCGTTTTTAATCCAATTTCCTATGAAAAACCAGTGCAAGGATACGAAGAAGGCCTACAGGTGACAATACCATTTAGTGGGTAGCATCCCGGCTGAGTAAATGGTGAAAAAGCGCATGATTTCGGAGGAAATCCTCATGGAAATGCTGAAAGGATGCAGGAGCTTTACAAAAAAGACAGTCATGCAGGATTCATTTATACTTGAATTGACCTACAATAACGAAAAGAAAGTATTTGACGCCGAGTTTCATAAGCTCAGCCGGTTCACTCACCGGATGATGGTTAATATCGGCGGTGCACATGTATACTTCGAACCCGATGAAGAGCGTCACTACCGGGCTGTCTTGTCACCTGAGCATATGTCCAATCCCCCGGACGCCAAACTTGTAAAAGCAGTGGCAGATAAGCTTCATGAGCTGTTCCAGTTATGATTCACGCTGACACGTCTCCTTCTGCTTACCAGATCCATCACGATATCCTTTGTCTTATCCTTGCTTGCGGGAAGAAGAAAGCTGTTATGAATGCTTTCTGTTTGAAAAAAATATCCCGTCTTTACAGACGGGACATTCAGTGGAGGATGGTGGCTTTGAGTAAATAAGTTTTCACTGATCACCCAGGCCGCTATAGTAGTTCAGTAAAGACGATAGATGCTTTCCGGAATAAATGCAAAATGTATAAGGCTTGTAAACGGTTCACACACAAAGCACTTATTCTCGTAAAACAGTCTGTTGGTTACTGAACTGGCTATTATCAAAAAAACGAATTTTCTCTAATAAGTAGACGTTTTGCAGTAGTAGCTCATTCCAACCGCTGCGGAATTTTGCTGCCGGAAAATAGGTGTAAACCACTATATTACAAGTAAATACACTTGCAAAAATCAGCGACCCTGCGCATTTCTGCCCTGGATTTTTTTGATAATTGTCAAAAGCTTTATTCCGCCAGGCGGCTTCTTACGCGGCTCAACGTTTCTATTGTCATGTTGAGATAGGACGCGATGTATTTGAGGGAGATCCTGTTAGCGAGTCCTGCCCGCGTTTTGATAAAATGCTGGTACTTTTTTTCAGCAGAAGCGATCCTGCAGATATAAGCCCTCTCTTCCGCTCCCCGGTAGTTATCCTCCAGGATCTTGCGGCCGATAATATTAGATTCGAGAAAATGCTCATAAAGATGCTCCACGAGTGTATAAGGCATGGCTATGAGCGAAGAATTTTCGATCGCCTGCAGATATTCGGGGGAAGATATGGTAAGCCCCAGGTTACGGATCGAAGTGACGATCTCATTCTCCTCATTGATCCACGTAGTGATCTCCTTGCCGTCTTCCTTGATAAAAGCACGGATCACCCCTTTCAGGATAAGGTAAAGATGGGGTTGTGTATCGCCAGGTTTTACGAGAAATTTTCCTCTTGCCACCTGGACAGGAAAAGTTTGTTCGTCTATCAGGTCAGTTGCTTCTTTTGGTACCGGATAGATTGAATTAAATAAACTGGCTATCGGAGAATGCCCGTCAGGCGTCTTCCAAACCCGCTTCCCCGACGCGGATACTTTTTTCGTCATGTAAATGCGTTGAATCACTGATCAAGGCTAATGCCCGGAGTGGTCCAAAAATACCGTATCAGGTCTAAATTTCCACTATAGAAATGAACGAGTTATAAACAATCAGGAAAAATTACTTACTATTTCTTTTTAAGCTTCACATTCACTACCGTTTCGGGTTGCGATACTTTCAACTTCACGGTATGATATTCCTGGTTCTGGCTGGTAAGCACCAATGGCAGCGCCTTCCATGTTTTGATCCTGAACTCGCCCTTTGCATTGGTTAACGCCTCTTCCTCACCCTCGGTTACAAAAAGGTACATGCCCTGGATAGGCTTACCGGTCTCTGCATTGGTTACAACACCACGGATCTCAACCGGTGTCTCAATCTTTCTCTGCTGGCCAGGTACCGGTAACAACAGAAGAGGAAACAATAAAGCGGTTAGTGTAGATTTCAACAGCAACATAAAATGGGTTTAGCGTATGTACAAATAATTAAAAAAGTAGTTGGACCAGCATCTGATTTTTTTTGGCAATCCAGCGTATAAGGATTTTCTTTGTCCACAAATTTAGTAGACTAAATTTTAATCACAAGCAATTTACCATCTTGTTTCATGGTCTGCCATTCTTTAACATTTCAGCTAAACTGTTTACGCAAACGTTTGTTGAGTAGTATATCAATTAGTTAAGGGCAAAAAATACGCTTCGTTAAAATGAAAAAATCTGTTTTAGTATTCTTTATCGGATTAATAGCTGCTTCCCCATCATTGATCGCGCAAACATTTTCGCCATTCGGAAAATGGAGAGGTGTATTTCAGCTACGCGACGGCATCGAAGCACCATTCAATTTTGAGATCACCGGTAAGTCTGTCACCGATGCGAAAGTCTTTTTTATCAATGCCGCTGAACGTTTTGACGGAGGGAGATTGAAAAAGGAAAGAGACTCACTGTATATTTCTCTCGATCAGTTCGACAATGAACTCGCTTTTAAGATAAATGGCAACAAGCTTGACGGTGTATTACGCAAGATCGATGGTTCGGGTACGCCGATGAAAGTGACAGCGGAAAAAGGAAAGTTATACCGCTTTCCGTTAAACGGTTCAGAGCCGACCGGTGATATTTCCGGCACCTACGATATTGTGTCCGGAAGCAAAGACAGTACGGTCGGTCTGTTTACCCAGAATGGACGCAAGCTCAGCGCCACCTTTTTAAGCATCACAGGAGATTCCAGGTACCTCGACGGAATCGTAGACGGTAATAAATTCTATCTCTCATCCTTTATCGGTTCAGGTGTATCCTATTACCAGGGAACGTTCAATAGTGATGGTACGCTCACCGGAGAACAAGTTACTGCCCGCAGTGCAAGGCAATTTACCGGTCGCGAAAATGACGAAGCCAAACTGCCGGATCTCTATTCACTTACTTACCTCAAACAGGGATACAGCCGTTTCGATTTTTCATTTCCTGATATCAATGGAAAGAAGATCTCACTGTCAGATGAAAAATATAAAGGCAAAGCGGTGATCGTTGCGATCACGGGCTCCTGGTGTCCGAACTGTATGGATGAAACTGCTTTTCTTTCTCCGTGGTATAAGAAAAATAAGTCACGCGGCGTTGAGATCGTAGCCATTCATTATGAACGAAAAGATGATCCCGCATTTGTAAAAAATGCGATCGGGCGCTATAAAAAGAAATTTGATATTCGTTATGACCAGGTTTTTGGGGGGCTGGCTGACAAACAGTTGGTGGCTAATTCCCTGCCTTCTTTAAATACATTCCTTTCCTTTCCCACAACTATTTTCATCAATAGGAAAGGAGAAGTATCAAAAATCCACACCGGATATACGGGCCCTGCCACTGGTAAGTTTTATGCCGAGTTTGTAAAAGAATTCAATCAAGAAGTTGATCATTTGCTTGCGGAATAGTCAGATCCTGTGGAATTAGTAATATTCTTCTAAAAAGCCATATATGCGTTCTGACGCGGGTATGGCTTTTGCGTTTCCTTATAGGTTTTTTAACGCTTCACTGTGACCTTTGGAGCTAACTTTGCACTTCCTTCCAACAGGTTGTATTGATCATTATCCTACAACCTTTCAGCCAAACTGTAATACTGCTCCAACATCTGTTATTCATTAACCAAAAAGGAGTTGTATCATGAAATCATTTTTTTCCAATTTCCGTTCAGGAATCTTAACGATCGCTTTGGCAGCTACCGCTGCAACCGTTTTTGTCTCGTGTTCAAAGAACAATGACGGTGATGGTCAAACGCAACCAGCGGCAGGTCTGATGGCATTCAATCTCGCGCCAGATCAGCCAGCATTGGTATTTACATTGAATGGTAATAGCCTGACCAATTTCCCGCTTCCTTACACGAATTTCACAGGAGGCTATCTCCCCGTATTTCCGGGCAGCCGTACATTGGACGTGTATGCATCGGGTTCACCTTCTTCTCAACCACTGGCCTCGGCAACTGCTGCGCTTGAGGTAGAGAAGTATTATTCAGCCTTTACGATAGGTGCGGGAACGAAGTACCGGAATGTAATCGTTCACGACAATTTTGATTCGCTAACTGCAAATGGCAGTGCATACATCAGGTTTGTAAATGCGATCATCGATTCTACGCAGCTACCTAGTGTGGTGATCAAAGCCAATGGTACCGACGTAGTGAACAGGCAAGCTGCTCCGTATGCTTCCGTGTCTGATTTTGTGGCAGTGACGCCCGGTTCTGTAAGCATTGACGTTAACAGCAGTGGCGGTGTAGATGCAGACCGTACGCTGACCGTAGAGCAGAATAAAGTGTATACGATATTGCTGACAGGGCTTCCAGGTACAACAGCCGCTGGTGAAATGATCAAGTTCATTACCAACGGTACCGTGACTGATGATCAGGCCAGGGGAGGTGCATCAAGAAGAGCGGCGAATTAATTACCCGGTTACATTTTACAGGCAAAGCAAGCGCTTACCTGATCAAGAAAAAAAGAGGATGATATTCGTTATCATCCTCTTTTTTTTATCGCTCAACTCTATTAAGGTTGTTGCTTATTCTCTTCCTTTTTGTCGTCTTTCTTTTTCTTCAGCAGGTTATTGAGTGTATTCTTGATCGTTTTCTCCGCATTTTTCTTCGTGCTATCGAGATTGGCCGCTTTTTGTGTGCTGTCCTTGTTGCCGAGTAGTTTGTTTTTGAGATCTTCTTTCAGGTCATTTACCACCTGGTTTTTAACAGCTGTAATCGTATCCTTCAATGTTTGTTTGGCGCTGTCGATTTTTTGCTGTGCAAAATCCTGCGCCTGCTGTTTCAGATCGGCGACAGCATCGCCTGCCACCTGCTTGAGGTCCGTTTTGATAGACGGGTTGGTCAGGCTTCCGCCCATCTTGATGTTCAGATCGATCAGTTCACTCATTTTTACATCAAGTCCTTTATTATTAGCCTGCGTCACGAGGCCGTTGATCAGGTTATTTCCCTGTGTGCCGAGATATTTTCGCGGCACTTTCATGGCAACGATATAGTCGATCGACTGATCGAAAGAGTGCGTACCGCCGATCTGCATTTCAATATCTTTTACCTTGATCGTAAACGGTTTTACCAGCACTTTACCATTGGCAAATTCAATGGAGTTCCTGATGTCTTTCAAGGTGATCGACTGAAGTTCCGCGATCTGCAGCGTTGTCGCGATCTTTTCCAGTGGCGCGAATTTCTTTAATGCGCCTTCAAGCAAAAGAAGATTTCCTTTACCGGTAAGACTATTTAATTGCGGCATCATATTGCCACCCAGGTTGCCGGTGACTGATAATTGCGAACTAAGTTTGCCTGCAAGGAATTGCCCGATTGGCATCAGTTGCTTTACGGTAACGAAGGAGGTGAACGCTTTTTGAATATCTATATCTTTTACATCATAGCTCAAGGAGATCGCGGGATCTTTCTTATTTACTTTGGTAGAATACGATCCGTTAAACGTCATTTGACCATCAAGTGCATTTGCCGAAACGTTCTGCAGCTTTACGGTTTCATCCGCAAGCGCGATGGCGCCATTGATATTATTGTAGTTCACATTGTCGTAAGTGACCTGGCCTGCTTTCGCATTCAATACAAGATCAAGCCCTGCGGGAACAAGAAAAGGCTCTGATGATGAAGCCGCGGGCGTACTTTCCGTTCCATTGGTCGCAGTAGTTCCCATCCAGTCGTTCAGGTTCATTTTATCGACTCCTACGTTGATCGTTCCCTGCAATGGTTCGTTCTTTATAGCGTAACCGATCAGATTGTTCAATACACCGCTTGCAGTAAAGTTAGCATTCAGATAAGAACCTGACAGATTTGCAAGAGAAACGGTCTTTGGATTAAAATTGAGCTGTGTAGTATTGATCACTACGCCGCCTGGATAATCTTTGGATGCGTACCTGAATTTATTGAGACTGGTAGTACCAGACAAGTTGATCTTATCGTATTCTCCTTTATCGATCGCAGTTTTATTTCCCGCAAAACTGAGTGCCGCATCCAGTAAACCTGTTACAGTGGTACCGGGCTCAAACTGCACAAACTGTTTTACATGATCGAGGTTAAAACTTCCTTTCGCGGTTCCATTAAAATCGATCGAAGACATGGGTTTCTTCAGGTTCAGTGTAAAGTCGATCGGGTCTTTGCCCACTTCCACATGGCCTGAGCTGATGTTCACTTCCGTATTATCGGCAGCGCCTCCGGAATTACCGACCTGGATCTTCATGTTCCCGTTCTGTATCGGTTGAGGAAATGCGTCGGAAGAGTAGAAAAGTTTTTGAATATCGAGGAAACCGCCGGCACTGAAATCTCCCTGCTGGGCCTGCAATGCCGCCATCGAGCCTTTGGCAAAAATGTCTGCGCCGATGATCCCTGCAAGTTTTGTGTTCCCTTCCAGCTTTACAAATTGCGTTACCTGTGACAGGTCCAGTTTACCTTTTGCTATGGCATCGATATACTGAACGGTCATTGGATTTTTGAAGATGAATCTGAAATCAAACGGATCATTCCCCATTTCAAGATGCCCTTGTGAAAGATTGATCACGGTATTATCCATCTGGCCATCCTTATTGCTTGCCTGCAGGGCGATCTGGATATTTTTTACCGGCTTGGGAAGATCCGGATATTGAAAGAAACCATCTTTTATCTCGAGGTTCACATCGTAAGCAGGTAACTGTACCGGGCTGTAAGTGCCTTTTACAAAACCATTGAATGCTGCGCTGCCGGTAGTTTTGATCTTATCAAAATCATTCTTATATACTGCCGGGATCATGGAGAGGATATCTTTAAAATCATTGGAAGGTGATTTAAAGTTGATATCCATATTGTAAGTGGAATCATTTACGAGTTGGAAAAAACCGTTGGCGGAAAGCTTCAGGTTATTCAGGTTGATATCATCCGTTTTAAAGGTGTATTTACTTGTTCTGTTGTCTATTTCAATGTCTGCACCAACGCCTGTCTGCGTTTGGGCAAGATATGGTACGCCGGCATAGGTGAAGGTTACACCATCTGCTTTTGTGGTGGTAGAGAGGGTAAATACGTCCTGCGTAAAATCGCCGCTGCCTGAATGGTTCAATCCGTTGATCTCAGCGCTCATATCGGCGGTCTTATCTTCATAATAGATATAACCGTTGTTGATCTCGTACCTGCTGAGACTCATCTTGAATGCCGTGGCCGATGTGTCTGCTGACGTGGCGGTATCGGAAGATGGTTTTGTAATGTCCCAGTTCGCCTTTCCGTCTTTGGTTACCAGTGCATGAATTCTTGGTGACTCCAGGAAGATCCCCGAAACCTGGATATCCTTTCCTTTGATCACACTGATCAGGTTGGCAGAGACGTCAATGTTCTCAGCCGACACGAGGGTATCGCCGGCAAATTCGTTCGTGCCAACAACGGAAAGATCTTCCAGTCCGATAGATACTTTAGGAAAATGGCGGAACAGGGAAATACTGACGTCCTTAAAATCGACGCTCGCAGTAAGATTATTATTGATCTCTTTCTTGACCAGGTTGGTGATCTGTTTCTTGAAAACGATCGGAATGATGAACGCAGCAGCGATCAGCACCAATAGAACAATACCTGTAATTTTTAAAACCTTTCTGATAATTCTTTTCATAGCAAATTGGCTTGATATAAGAGCAAGATAAAAAAACTATCGCAAACCGTTTAGGATCAATATGTCTCATAACCGGTTTTTAGTAAAAACCCGGAATGCCGGACGGAGATCCACGGAACAGGAGTGAGGCAGCCTGCCTGCTACTGATCCATCACCATTAAACAACCATCGTTCCAAACCCGTAATTTCGCCGTATGACCCCTGAAAGAAAAGCGAAGTTTGAATCAGTTCTATCTCAGCGGCAGCCTGATCTCACGATCGTGCTGGAAAATGTGTTTGACCCTCACAATATTTCTGCTGTGATGCGTACCTGTGATGCAGTGGGTGTGCAGGATGTTTACATTCTCAATACACGTATTCCCAGGCATAAAAAATGGGGAAGCAAAAGTTCATCGAGCGCGGCGAAATGGTTAACCGTTCATCAATTTGAAGATCTTAATGCCTGCGTTTCACAACTCCGTTCCCGGTATAAACGCATCCTGACAACGCATCTGAGCAGTGACGCGATAAGTTTGCATCGGATCGATTTCACGGAAAGCATTGCGCTGGTGTTCGGCAATGAACATAGCGGCGTAACGGATGAAATGCGTGCATTAGCGGACGGCAACTTTATTATTCCGCAGGTTGGAATTATTCAGTCGCTGAATATCAGTGTAGCCTGCGCAGTGACACTCTACGAAGCTTTCAGGCAAAAAAATGAAGCCGGTTTTTATGATCAGCGTAGGATCGCCGATGAACAATACAACCATCTGATGGAAGAATGGAAAGGGTGGAGAGCAAGAGCGGAAGCAGAAAAGGAAGAAGAGGATTGATCGTAATTTAAAAAATAATCTATGCGTGCAAAATACTGGTTGCTGACTTGTCTCTGTTTGATTTTCTTCACAAGTACAGAAGCGCAGCACACGAAAAGTATCAAGATCACCGAGCTGGAAAAAATGATCACGGAAAGCAGCTCGCCGATGATCATTAATTTCTGGGCAACCTATTGTATTCCCTGCATAGCAGAAATGCCGGCATTTGAAAAGCTCGCCGCGAAATACAAAGATAAAGGCGTAAAACTGCTGTTTGTTTCGCTTGATATGCAGGATGATTATCCGTCGAGGGTAGACAGTTTTATAGCCAAACGGAAAATACAAAACCCTGCTGTTTGGCTCGATGAAACCAATGCAGATTATTTCTGTCCAAAAGTAGATCCCAAATGGTCTGGAGCTATTCCGGCTACCTTATTTATCCATACAAGAAAGAATTACCGGCGCTTCTACGAAAAGGAATTTTCGGAAGAAGAGCTGGAAAAAGAAATCATGGCTATACTTAAATAAGTGATTGGAAGAGGTGTGCCCGGTGTGGGCGGCGGATGGACATTGGCCGAAGTCTGGCTCTGTAAGGTGAATACCTGACTTTAGATTTTATCATACCGTTACTTCGGCCGTCGAGCCATGGAAGTGTGTCCATTCGCAGGCATACTTCAATACGATCATCTATTTTCCTCCGCTTCCATTTCCTGCTTCATCTTCGCCAGCAGGTATAAGAAATAAACTGCGGCACCAAGGCTGGTGATGCAAAGCACAAGACCGAGATTACTTCCCGATTGGATGCTTTTAGCCAGGGCAAAACCTACCATTGCCATAAAACCAAGAATGATAAGACGATTAAGACCGACGTTGGATAACATAAGCTTGATTTTGGGTTTAGAAATTG
>JBEVKW010000199.1:0-20713 GCA_040509495.1 Chitinophagaceae bacterium
ATCAACAGGTGATCGGCCTGGACACTATTCCCGAGCCATTTCATGATGGCCGGCATACCTGGTTCAGCATTGGTGCTGGAAGCCAGTTGCATATCATCAGCGGAGCTGCCGCAGCAACTACCCATAATAAGAATACCCATCTCTGTTTTTCTGTCCGGTCCATCGATGATTTTATCAAAAGCCTTAACAAACATCATGTGGCATTCGAAGACTGGGCAGGCACCATCTCAGCCGTTACCACCCGCCCGGACGGAGTGAAACAGATCTGGTTCCGGGATCCGGATGGCTACTGGCTCGAAATCAATGACGCCAATAAACACGAATAAGCCCGAATGGCATCGAATAAACGCGAATAGATTCAAATCGAATGTGTTATGTAGTTGTGGTTTAAAACACTTCCTCAAAGAATGATAGCCCCGCCGCCCAAACTGGAATCTTCCATCAGTTAGTATTGAACCCCGTTATTCGGGGCCATTCATGTTCATTCGTGTTCATTCGCGTATTATCTTTGCGGCCTTATGAAGTTTTACAACCTATTGATCAAGTATCGCCTCTGGATAGGCATTGTGCTTGCCGTACTCGGTGGCTATGTTAACTATGCAGCCGGCTTCTGGCCTGCATTCCCTCTCTATTTTATTGGATTGATCCTGATCCTCGGTCATTTCTTCTTCGGACCACTCCGCCTCATCCAGGAATACATGGAAAGCGGCGATATGGACGGCGCGGAAAAAGTACTGGCGTCTATACAGTTCCCCAACCTCCTGTACAAACCTATCCGGTCTGTGTACTACACACTGAAAGGAAACATCGCGATGATGAAACAGGATTTTGACGGCGCAGAAAAAATGATGAAGAAAGGCCTCGATCTCGGTATGCCGATGAAAGAAGCTGAAGGGGCCAGCATGCTCCAGATGGGAATGATCGCCATGCAGAAAAATGACCTGAAACAAGCTGAATCATATATCCGCGGTGCCATCCGCAAAGGTCTTCCGGATAAAGAAAATGAAGCCGCTGCTTACCTGCAGATGTGCAGCATCATGATGAACAAAAGAGAATTCCGCGCCAGCAAAGATTTCTTCCGTAAAGCAAAAGCGCTGAAACCAACCACTCCACAGATCGTTGATCAGATCAAACAGATCGAAAAATATATCTCAAGAATGCCGGGATAATACGGGCAGACAGAGTAAAAAAGTTTAAAGGTTTAATCGTTTAGAAGTTGATCGCGATGCGCAATTTCTAAACGATTAAACCTTTAAACTTTTCATCCACTTCTTAATCCGCCTGCTTCAACGACTTCACCGGGTTGACCAGTGCCGCTTTCACCGACTGGAAGCTGATCGTTACTAATGCAATCAGCACAGCCAGTAACCCCGAGATCAGGAATACGGTCCAGCTCAGGTCAGTTCTGTAAGCGAAGTCCTGCATCCATTTATTCATCACAAACCATGCAACAGGAATGGCCACTATGATTCCAACCATTACCAGGCGAAGAAAATCTTTTGCCAGCAGCAGTACCATTCCCGATACAGAGGCGCCCAGCACTTTCCGTACACCGATCTCACGTGTACGCAATTGCGCAGTATAGGCAGTCAGGCCAAGCAATCCCAGGCAGGAAATGAAAATGGCAATACCTGCGAAAATATTGAAGAGGGAACCTGTACGCGTTTCTGATTGATACAGCTGGTTAAAGCTATCATCCAGGAACTTATATTCAAATGGATACTGCGGATTATACTTTTTCCATTCTACCCCGGCTGCCGCGATCACTTTTGCCGCATCCTTGCCAGTGGTTTTGATATGCATCCTGTAAAACTGATCAGGTCTGTAGTAAAATACAACCGGCTCGATCGATTTTTTCATGGAGGCGAAATGAAAATCTTTCACTACTCCTGTAATGATCCCATCAACTTCGCGAAGCTTAAATCTTTTACCGATCGGATCTTTGATCCGTGCATTACGCACTGCCGTTTCATTTAATATAAAATGCATGGAATCAGCAGGAAGCCCTGAGAAGTTCTTTCCCGCAGCCATTTCAATTTTGAAGAACGGGATATAATCTTTGTCTACCGGCACCGGATAAACCATCAGCGTTTCACCTACCTGCTTCCCATCAAAATCATTATTGCCGGTTTGCCCGTTATAACTAACGATCTCTTCGTTGTTTGATCTTGTTATGTCTAACACACCCGACTGCTTCAGCAGGTTTGCTTTCACTGCGTCATAATGTTTTCCCATATAACGCATATTAAAGGACAGGACGTTTTCTTTATCATACCCCAATTGTTTGGAGCGGATAAAATTCAACTGCCGTCCGATCACGAATGTGCCGGCGATCAGGATCACCGAAAAAGCAAATTGCACTACGACCAGCGCTTTACGGAAAACAACATCATTGATACGTAATGCTGCTTTGCCTTTCAACGCTTTTAATGGTTCGAAAGAAGAAAGTAATAAGGCAGGATAGATACTTGATACGATCAGGGTTGCCAGCACGCACCCGCCGATCACCAGCCACATATCCAAATTCCCGATATCGAACTGAAGCTGTTTACCGGATATGCTGTTAAAAACAGGCAACAACAATGGTATCAATGCTACCGCCGCCGCAGCGGCGATAAAGAACAGTAGAACCGTTTCCAGCACAAACTGAAGGAATAACTGCATTTTACCTGCGCCAATGATCTTCCGGAGACTAACTTCTTTTGATCGAAGCATCGCCCTGGCCGTAGAAAGATTTACATAATTGATGCAGGCGATCACCAGTATCAGGATCGCGATAATGGTAAACATCCTTACCGTTTCCATGCCGGCCTCCGTTCCATCGGATTTATACAAGTGCATTTTTGCGACGGGTAAAGTAAGATAGGCTACGTCTGTATCCTCCGGCCGTATACGAAGATGGATATTGCGGAGTTTTGTGCTCAGGTCGCTCAATGAAACCGTCGGACTCAGCAACAGGAAGGTGTTATAATTATAATCGCTGAAGTCTGTATCAAGCGTCATCCCATTTTTCTTACCTGGACCATACAATTTGCTTGCATACAGGGAAATGGGAAACATCATTTCGTAATTAAAGGCAGAATTACGGGGGAAATCGGCGATCACCCCTGTAACAGTGAACTGCGTGGTATCTTCCGACGTCAGCACCTTTCCGATCGGATCACTCTCTCCGAAATACTTCTTCGCCGTTGATTCTGTCAAAACAACCGATTGATTGTCGGGAAAAGGATTTGCCTTATTTCCCTTGATCAATCCAAAATCAAACAGATTAAAAAAAGATGGATCTACGAAATAACTATCCTTCTGATAAATCGTCTTCTCACCGGTTTTGAACTGGTCGTAGAAATAATTATAACAGATCCGTGCAAAACCCTTTACCTCCGGCAATTCTTCTGCCGCGAGTTTACCAATGGGAGATGCTGTATTCTGCCAGATCTGAATGCTGCTGCCGGTGCCAACCCTGTTTTCAAGCTTATAAAGGTTGGCCGATTTTGAGTGGAAGGCATCATACCCCCTCTCATCCTGCACCCACAGCAGGATCATGATCCCCACGCAAAGTCCTGCGGTAAGCCCGGCAATAGTAATAATAGAATAAAACCTGTTCTTCACAAGGTTTCTCCACGCTGTTTTGAAATAGTTCTTAAACATATATCAATGATTGTTGATCTGGATGCAATGGTTTCGCAGGATCTTTTACGAAGAAAATGCCAGAACGATAAGCGCTTGTTTATCAACCTGAAATCCATTCGAAGAGGCTTGGTTACCGTCCGCTTTTGATACGCATGGTGTTCAGTAACAGTTCACGGGCGGACCGGAGCTATTGTCCGGACAGATTGATTAGTCCAGCCAGGCAGGTCACCGCAGATTACATAGATTTTATCTTTCTTTGTCTGGAAGTTATTTTATACGATTGATCTTATTAATCGGCAGAGCAGATCGCGCAGTCGTTGCCTGCAAGGATGATCAGCGCTGCGTCTTCTGCGCTTCACGACGGATGAATATCCCGGGCAACGCAGGACTTCATTTATTGTATTGTAAGATCTGCGTGATCTTCACACCGAACGGCATTACATTTACATAAATCAGCGCACTTAATCATCATATGAAAAAGATACTGTTTGTTTTATTATCAGCAACTCTTGACAATATTGTTTTTTCCCAGGAAAATGAACTTGCACTTATCCCGGAACCTGTGTCAGTAGTGCGCGGTACGGGAAGCTTTGCATTAACTGCATCGGTAAAGGTTTTGTATGCCCCGCCTTCGCTCGATACGGTCGCGAAGATGCTGGCTTCACGACTGAAGCAGGCAACAGGATTCACGATCACAACCGGTTTGCTCGCTCAGAATCAATCGAACAAAAACACCATCGCTCTCCTGCTTACACAGGATACAGCTATTCCGAAAGAGGGATACCAGCTTGAAGTAACGGCAACTACCGTTTCATTGAAGGCAAAAGATCCTTCCGGCATCTTCTATGGCATCCAGACATTATTGCAGTTACTTCCGAAAGAAATCGAATCAGCATCGGTGACCTCTGCAAAATGGGAGATCCCTGTGGTAAGGATCAGTGACCATCCGCGTTTCGGCTGGAGAGGACTGATGCTTGACGTTTCCCGCCATTTCTTTCCCAAAGAAGACGTGAAGAAATTCATCGATCAGATGTCCCGCTATAAATTCAACGTCCTTCACTGGCATCTGACAGATGACCAGGGTTGGCGTGTTGAGATCAAAAGTTTACCAAAGCTTACCGAAGTTGGAGCATGGCGCGTCAACAAAACCGGCACTTTCGGAAAATTCTCTGTTCCTGCTGCAGATGAACCGCGCGACTATGGCGGGTTTTATACCCAGGCTGATATCCGTGAGATCGTTCAGTATGCGAAAGACCGGCAGATCAATATCCTTCCCGAGATAGATGTGCCCGGTCACAGCATGGCAGCTATCGCCGCTTATCCCGAACTCACCTGCACTCCCGGAACATATGTTGTCAACTCAGGAGAACAATTTATGATCTGGCCTCCGGGCGGGCATTTTTATGGAACAGTTGACAATTCACTTTGCCCGGCTAACGAGAAGGTATATGATTTCATGGATAAGGTATTTACGGAAATCGCACAGATCTTCCCTTTTGAATATATACATATGGGCGGCGATGAAACGGCACGCAACTTCTGGGAGAAATCTGAAGCGATAAAAACCTTGATGCAAAAAGAAAAACTGGCGAATCTTGACGAAGTACAAAGCTATTTTGTGAAACGGATGGAAAAGATCATCAACAGCAAAGGAAAGAAGATGATCGGCTGGGACGAGATCCTGCAGGGTGGGCTTGCTCCTAATGCTGCCGTGATGAGCTGGAGAAATATGCAGCATGGTGCTGAAGCCGCCAAACAGGGACATGAAGTGGTGATGACCCCTACGGAATTCGCTTACCTCGATTACATGCAAAGCGATGTGACGATGGAGCCACCCGTATATGCATCCCTTCGGTTAAAGAAAACATACCAGTTCGAGCCACTGCCTGAAGGCGTGGATCCGAAATGGATCAAGGGAGGACAGGGAAATCTGTGGACAGAACAGGTGTATAATATCCGCCAGGTGCAGTATATGATCTGGCCCCGTGCATTTGCCCTGTCGGAAGTCCTTTGGAGCCCAAAAGATAAAAAAAACTGGAATGCGTTCATTCCAAAGATCGAAGCACAATTCCGACGCTTCGACATAGCAAAGATCAAGTACGCACCGAGCATGTATGACCCCGATTTCAAAGTAAAGAAAGTTGACTCAACAAATGTGTCAGTCGAATTGATCCCGGAGATCGGGGGACTGACATTACATTACAGTTTCGACAACTCTTACCCAGATGAATTCTATCCATCTTACAAAGAACCATTGACCGTTCCAAAGGATGCCTCTCTTTTACGGGTGATCAGCTACAGAAATGGAAAACCTATTGGCAGAATGATCAGCATGACCGTAGCAGAGTTGAAGAAAAGAGCGGGCATTAAGTGAGTATAAACATCTGATGGTTCAAGGGTTTGATCGTTGATATCATACCATCGTTTGCGCCTGTGAGAATGGCGCAAACGATGAACCGATCAAACCTTTGGGCTTTCAAACTTTTGATCCGGGAACCTTTCAAACTGCTTACTTTTACGTTCTTCAAAACTACATCTCTTGAATCGCATCGACCGGGTCACAGCAATCCTCATCCAGCTTCAATCACGAAAAGTGGTAAAGGCGCAGGATATCGCCGACCGTTTCAGTATCAGTTTACGCACGGTTTACCGCGATGTGAAAACGCTTGAAGAAGCCGGCATCCCGGTGCTGGGAGAAGCCGGGGTGGGCTATTCCATCATGGATGGATATCGCTTACCGCCTGTCATGTTCACACGGGAAGAAGCCACTGCTTTTCTTACAGCTGAAAAACTGATCGAAAAACTTGCTGATGCCTCTACTGATGAAAGTTTTAAATCGGCAATGTATAAGATCCGCGCAGTGTTGAGGGGAACCGAGAAAGATTTCCTGGAAAATCTTGATGAGCATATCCAGGTTTACAGGAGCCGCAGGAATCGTCATGCAGCTTTTGAGGTGAATCCGATCCAGACCATCTTAAAAAGCATCGCAGGTAAAAATGTGATCTCCATCAAATACTTCGCACAACACAGCCAGGAAAAAACAGACAGGATGGTAGAGCCGGTCGGCGTATTTTACCTGGATGGTTACTGGCACCTCATCGCATACTGCCGTCTCAGGAAAGACTACCGGGATTTCCGGCTGGATCGCATGAAAGACATCCGGGAAACCGACCAGGTATTTGATCAGGCGCATCCCACACTGAAAGCTTACATGAAGGAATGGAGCCATGAAATGGATCTTACACAGGTGATCATCCGGGTAGACAAAAAAACATTGCCTTACCTGGAAGATCAGAAATATTACAGCGGGTTTGTATCACAAAAAGAAGTGGGAGAGAAAGTGGAAATGACTTTCCTGACCGCATCACTCAGCAGCTTTGCGCACTGGTACCTGACCTTCGGCAATTATGCAGAGATCTTACAGCCCGCAAAATTGAAAGAAAAAGTAAAGGAAAGTGCCAAAGCGATCCTGGAAAGTTTGAAGTGATCTACTGATCATCCCGGACAACCGGTTCTATCTGGTTACCGGGCATCCTGCCACCCGCCGAACATTTTTTCAATCACCTCCCTGCGGTATTCAAAGATCCCCTTCAACTTATTCTTCACAAACAGTTTATCCGCCAATTTTCCGATCATTCCAAATGGAATACGGTAATGGACGATATCCGTCATTTCCACACCCCCTTCGATCTTCCTGAAATGATGCTGGTGATGCCACAGTGAATATGGTCCCTTTCGCTGCTCATCCACAAAGTATTCGCCAGCCTTAACATGTGTGATCTCTGTCATCCAGTAAACCGAGATACCGAGTAAAGGTTTCACCCTGTACTCGATGACCTGCCCCGCATAAATGCTTTCGCTATGATGAACGGATGTGACCCTGAAGTCCATTGACGGCGGCGTGATCTTCGCCAGGTTGGCAGGATCAGAAAAAAACGACCAAAGCTCATCCAGCTCCGCCGGTATCTTTTGTACGGTTTTAATTACTTGTGCAGGCATACTTCTGCAACATCAAACTTCGTACAAAGTTCAGTTCGCTGAACGTTTAATAGTTTGAAAGTTCCGGCCCAGCCATTCAACTGTTGAACTGTTCAACCGTTAAACTGCTGAAATCCTCCAAACCTTCTCTCCCATCCTAAAACCTCCTACCTTTATTCCATGTCACAACCTTCACTCTACGAACAATTCAACAAGGCCTATGCGCAGCTGAATGAGCAGCAACGCAAGGCGGTTGACACTATAGAAGGGCCGGTAATGGTTATCGCCGGCCCGGGCACAGGTAAAACGCAGATCCTTGCCAGCCGGATCGGGAAAATATTACTCGAAACTGATTCCCAACCAGAAAATATTCTTTGTCTTACCTATACCGATGCGGGCGTGGTAGCCATGCGCAAACGCCTGCTGCAATTCATTGGGCCGGATGCATACAAGGTGAACATCTACACCTTTCACGCATTTTGCAATGACGTTATTCAGGAAAATCTTTCCCTGTTCGAGAAAACGGCACTCGATCCTATCTCAGATCTGGAAAAAATACAGTTGTTCAAAGAACTGATCGATGGCTTTCCTAAAAATCACCCGCTGAAACGTTACCGGGGAGATGTTTACTTTGAAGTGAATAACCTGCAATCTCTATTCAGCACCATGAAACGGGAAGGATGGACACCTGCTTTTATTCAACAAAAAATCGACAACTATCTCGCAGACCTGCCCACACGCGATGAATTTATTTATAAAAGAAAGTACAAGGAATTCAATGCCGGCGATCTGAAACAGGATAAGCTCGACGAAGAAAAAGAACGGATGGATAAGCTGAAGGCAGCCGTTAATGAATTTGATAACTTCCAGCACCTGATGCGCAAACGCAACCGGTATGATTTTGATGATATGATCAACTGGGTGATCCTCGCATTTGAAGAAAATAAAAACCTGCTCGTTAATTACCAGGAACGTTTTCAGTATATACTCGTTGACGAATTCCAGGACACAAGCGGCACCCAAAACCGTTTGGTGGAACTGCTCATCAGTTACTGGGATACACCAAATGTATTCGTGGTGGGAGATGACGATCAGAGCATCTATCGCTTCCAGGGAGCGAACGTCGCTAATATGCTCGACTTTGCAAACAGCTACCGCGAAAGCCTGCGCACCGTTGTACTGACAGCAAACTATCGTTCAACACAACCAATTCTTGATATCTCCAAAACGCTCATTAACCGGAATGACGAACGACTGGTCAAACAGATCGACGGACTAAGCAAGGATCTGTTATCAAGCAATGCAAAGATCAGCCAGCTCCTGCATCCGCCGATGGTGCATGAATACGAGACACAGAAGCAGGAAATGATCGGCATCACGCGGCAGGTACAGTCATTACTCGCAAAAGAAATTCTTCCCGGCAGGATCGCCGTTATTTATAAAGAGAACAGGTATGGTGAAGATCTTGCACAATATTTCAAACTGCTTAATGTGCCGGTTTACAGCAAACGCCACCTCAACATCCTTGAATTACCTTTGGCTCAAAAGCTTGTCCTGCTGCTGAGGTATCTTGCTTCCGAACATGATATTTCTTACGGTGGCGATGAAATGCTGTTTGAGATCCTTCACTTTGACTGGTTCGGCATTCCTCCCATTGAAATTGCCCGGCTCAGTGTGGAAGTAGCCAGCAAACGATCAGCAGGCTCCCGAACTTCCATCCGTCAGTTGCTGGCTGAAAAAGTAAAAATGCCGCCCCGCGATCTCTTCACACCGCCGCTGCATGCAGGATTAGTAAAAGCGTCTACGGTACTGGAAAAACTTATCGCCGATGTATCCAACACAACATTACAGATCCTGTTTGAAAACGTTATCCGCGAAGCAGGTGTACTTCATACAATAATGCAACTGCCCGACAAACACTGGCAATTGCAGGTGCTCACCGGATTTTTCGATTTCATTAAAGAAGAAACACATCGTTCACCGCTGATGACATTAAACCATCTCGTAACGCTGATCGATATGATGGAAACGGAAGAGATCAAATTGCCAATGGTACAGGTAAGCGGAAGTGAAAAAGGAGTGAACCTGCTGACTGCCCATGGTTCAAAAGGACTTGAGTTTGAATACGTATTCCTGGCCAACTGTAATGCATCTTCCTGGGAAAAAAAGAGAAAACCCGGGGGCGGGTATAAAATGCCAGACAATATATTTGATCAGGCTACAGTTGCCGGCAGCAATGAAAGCGAAGAACTTCGCCGGCTTTTTTACGTCGCACTGACAAGAGCTGAACAGCATTTATTCTTATCCTACAGCCGGTTCAGGAACGATGGAAAAGAACTCGAACCATCCATGTTCCTTGCCGAGATACAGGCCCAGCATGAACTACCAGTTGAGAAGGTATTTCTTGACCCAGCTATTCTTGCAGAGTTTGCGGCACTTCATTTCACGGCAAAAATGGCTCCCGAAATTGAAAAGATAGAACACGACTTCATCAACAATATGCTGGAAAAATTTGTGATGAATGTTACAGCGCTGAATAACTATCTTAAATGCCCGCTTGAATTTTACTTTAAAAATCTTGTGCGCATTCCTTCGCCCAAAAATGAGGCAACAGAGTTTGGGTCATCCGTTCACCATGCATTAGAGCAACTGTTTCGCAAAATGCAGGACAATAAAGACACATTTCCTTCGCAGCAGGAGTTTATCTCCGATTTCGAATGGTATATGCGCAGGCACCGCGAAAGCTTTACGCGTGAACAGTTTGACCGCAGGATGGAATATGGCCAGCTGGTACTGTCAAATTATTACGACACCTACATCCACCAGTTCAACCGCGTTGTTGCGATTGAAAGGAATATCCGGAACGTGGTGGTAAAAGGTGTGCCGCTCAAAGGAAAACTCGATAAGCTGGAATTTGAAGGCAAGTCGGTCAATGTAGTGGATTATAAGACCGGCGATCCGGACAAGGCTTTGCCCAAGTTAAAAGGACCTTCTGAAAAAGATCCGAATGGCGGCGACTACTGGCGCCAGGCCGTTTTTTACAAGATCCTTGTCGATAACTATGAACAAAAAGACTGGAAGGTTACAAGCACAGAATTTGATTTTATTGAGCCGGATAAGAAGAAAAATTATCGCCGGCAGAAGCTGGTGATCACTCCTGCCGATATAGAGGCTGTGTCAAAGCAGATCGAGGATACCTGGCAAAAGATCCAGCAGCATGATTTTTATACCGGCTGCGGAAGCGAAGATTGCCACTGGTGCAATTTTGTTAAAACGAATAGTTTGGCAGTAGCTCTGCACGAGGTGGAAGAGGAAGAATGATGCCGCGGCTGGCCGAGGGCAGATGGCCGATGGCAGATGGCCGATGGCCGAAATACAAACATCTATTATCCGCAATAGGCTATACTTATTAGCAGCAATAGCTTTAATTAAGTGCGACGCCCGGCCATCGGTCATCGGCCATCGGCCATCGCCCTGGTAACGCCACAGCCCGGTCAATTCCCGGAAATGTAACCCGAATCCTATCAAACTCTTAAACCTTCAAACTTTTGAACTTTCTTCCCGTCAAACGGGGTAAGTTTGCACCCGCATGAATTACAGGAGTTTTTTATCTCTCGCGGCAATGGCACTGGTGCTGATCACCGGCACCGTCACAGGGCCAGGCTGCGCCAATATCGTCCCGCCACAGGGAGGTCCAAAGGATACATTGCCGCCAGTCCTTAGACGGGTGACACCTGCAGATTCCAGTTTTAAGTTCAACCGGGACAGGATCGACTTTGTATTTGACGAATACATTGATCTCGATAATGCGCAGCAAAACCTGATCATGTCTCCGATGCCATCCAGCCCGCCAAACATAACACGCAAGCTGAATACCATGTCGGTAAGATTGCGGGATACGCTTGAGCCGAATACAACCTATTCCATCAATTTCGGCAATTCGATTAAAGATGTGAACGAGGGCAATATCATGCGGAACTATACCTACGTGTTCTCGACAGGTACGTACTTCGACTCTCTTCAGCTTTCCGGAAAGGTGATCCTGGCTGAATCCGGCGCTATTGACACCACCCTGACGGTCATGTTACACCGCAGTGCTGATGACTCCGCCGTCTATCACCAAAAACCAAGATACATTACCCGCGTGGATAATACCGGCAGTTTCCGATTCAGGAATCTGCCTCCGGGAGTCTTTTACCTGTACGCGATCAAAAGCGAAGGAACATACACATACACCAATCCCGAAACACTGTTTGCCTTTGCCGATTCTTCGATCATCATGGGGAGACACGAAACGCCCGTAACGCTCTACGCGTACTCCTTACCCAAAACCCAGTCCGCAGCACCTGCCACAGGTAACGCAAAACCTAAACCAGGCGACAAGCGGCTGAAAATGACCAATAAACTTCAGGAAGGAAAACAGGATCTGCTGACTGATTTCAGCCTTGTATTCGAGACGCCGCTGCGCGACTTCGATACCAGTAAAGTGCATTTCAGTACTGACAGTACCTTCACGCCGCTGAGCGGATTCAACTGGTCGCTGGACTCTTCCCGTAAGATTGCCTCGCTTCGTTATCCCTGGAAAGAAAATACAGCCTATAACCTCGTCATCGAAAAGGAATTCGCAACAGATACGCTCGGTCAGCAACTGCTGAAGGGTGATACGCTTGAATTCACTTCCCGGAAAACAGCCGACTATGGAAAGGTTTCTCTCCGGTTCAGAAATCTAGATCTCTCTAAGAATCCTGTCTTACTGTTCTTTGCCAGTAGCGAGCTGAAGGGTTCTTATCCACTCACTTCAGTGAATTTCACGCAAAATCTATTCATGCCCGGAGAATATACATTGCGGATCCTGGAAGACCGTAATAAGAATGGTGTATGGGATCCGGGAGCTTTCTTCGGCAAACATGTTCAACCAGAACTGGTAAAACCTGTTGAGAGGAAGATCGTGGTGAAAGCTAATTGGGATAATGAAGCGGAGATAGATATCCTTGCGCCACCGGCCCCTGCTGCGGGTGTACCTGCCGGAAGACCCGGTGTGCCTCCACGCGGCCAGCGGTGATCCCGGTAGTGAAGAAATTTCATCCCTGATCATTGCGATAGCAGACGGCTGGCTATTTCAAAGATGACCCGTTATCTGCGGATCTTCAGGCCGTTTAAAAAATTGCTGATTTCATACCGGAGCGCCCGCTATAAGCGTGGCCAACAGCCATCGTTCATGGCTATTGAAACGGTCACCGATCACCCAGAACCAGTATCTTTGCACGATGCAATTCTCTTCATCTCTTTTGGAAAATGCTGTTAACGAATTCGCGAAGCTGCCGGGTATTGGGAAAAAAACAGCACTGCGGTTAGTATTGCATTTATTGAAACAGGATACAGGTGATGTTCATCATTTCAGCGAAGTAATGGCAAGAATGCGCAGCGAGATCAAATTCTGCCAGCGCTGCTTCAATGTTGCCGACGGTGATATTTGCTCCATCTGCGCGAACTCCATGCGTAAATCCGAGATGATCTGCATTGTTGAAAATATTCGCGATGTGATCGCGATTGAAAGCACACAGCAATATAATGGCGTTTATCATGTTCTGGGAGGCGTTATCTCGCCTCTTGATGGGATCGGACCAGACCAGCTTACCATTGAAGCATTGATACACCGGGTCGAAAAAGAACAGACTGCAGAGCTTATTTTTGCCTTAAACCCTACTATCCAGGGAGATACAACCATCTATTACATTCAGAAAAAGCTTGGAAGCACCCAATCTCCGGCCGCCACGCCGCTCCGCATCACAACAATCGCCCGCGGTATTGCGTTCGGCGGTGAGCTGGAATATGCCGATGAAATGACACTGGCCAGAAGCCTGCAAAACAGGCTTCCGGTAGACAAGTATGTAAGCCGGTAATATGGCATCCGTCTTCGTCAATGGCCAGCCGGAAAGCCTGAATATCCACTATCGCACCAGTACGGCCGGGAGACATCGGTCACCGAACTTTGATATTACTATTACTTGTAGTAGCTTTGCCACCCACAGGCGGATTTGTTTATTGTTCGGCCTGTCCAAAAACTGAACTAATAAACGCCAAGAAACTCCCGCATATAGTTAGTTTCCCAACGTTTATGATTCGGACAATGATTTGCCAGTGAGAAATTCACAAACTGTGCTGTGCCAGACACTGGCCTCATATTAAACGAAATAACTATGGATATTCGTCAGGAATTAGAAAAGCGTATTCTTATTATCGACGGTGCAATGGGCACAATGATCCAGCGATACAAGCTTAACGAAGAAGATTATCGGGGAGAGCGGTTTAAAGACTGGCATCTTGATCTCAAAGGCAATAATGACCTGCTTTGCCTCACCCGCCCGGAGATTATTACGGAAATACATAAACAATATATTGATGCCGGAGCTGATATTATTGAAACCAATACATTCAGCAGTACGTTCATAGCGATGGCCGACTATGAGATGCAGTCGCTGGCTTATGAACTCAACGTGGCCGCCGCCAAATGCGCGCGTGAAGCTGTTCGTCAATCCGGCAAAAAAGCCTGGGTTGCGGGTGCTATCGGCCCTTTGAATAAAACGCTTTCCCTCTCTCCGGATGTGAACAACCCCGGATTCCGCGCTGTTACATTTGATGAGGTTGTAGATGCCTATTACGAACAGGTGAAGGGCCTGGTAGATGGTGGCGTTGATATCCTGCTGGTTGAAACCATCTTCGATACGCTGAATGCAAAAGGAGCCATTTTCGCCATCAAGAAGTTTTTCCGGGATACACAAATACCGTCATTGCCGGTGATGATCAGTGGAACGATCACGGATGCATCCGGCAGAACATTGAGCGGTCAAACACTCGAAGCCTTCTACACATCTGTAGCACATGCGAAGCCATTAAGTATTGGACTGAATTGCGCTTTAGGAGCGAAAGAAATGCGCCCGCACATCACAGAGCTTTCACAGATCGCTTCCTGCTATACATCCGCTTATCCGAATGCGGGTTTACCCAATGCAATGGGTGAGTATGATGAAGATCCTGCAGATACCGGCCACTTCCTCGAAGATTGGGCAAAAGAAGGATACGTGAATATTGTTGGCGGTTGCTGCGGCACAACACCAGATCACATCCGTCATATTGCGGAACACGTAAAGAACGTTCAGCCAAGAAAATTACCGGTACTTGAAACAACGCTTTAATACTCCCAATACAAATACCCTCCGTTAAAGAACACTGACCATTCCGATGTTTTTTAATCTTTACTTTAACTTTTGACCTCAAACAGCATGTCAGACCAGATTCATATAAAACCTTATCTCCGATTATCGGGTCTTGAACCCCTTATCATCCGTCCCGAAACAAACTTCATCAATATCGGTGAGCGTACCAACGTAACCGGTTCAAAGAAGTTCGCACGGTTGATACGCGAAAACAAATTTGAAGAAGCACTTGCCGTAGCACGTCAACAGGTTGAAAGCGGCGCACAGGTGATCGATATCAATATGGATGACGCGTTGCTGGATGGCGTTCCGGCCATGACAAACTTCATCAACCTGATCCAGAGCGAACCTGATATCGCAAAGGTTCCCATCATGGTTGACAGCTCAAAGTTTGAGATCATCGAAGCAGGATTGAAATGTGTACAGGGAAAATGCATCGTTAACTCCATCTCGATGAAAGAAGGAGAAGCGAAATTTATTGAACAGGCAACGATCTGCCAAAGCTATGGCGCAGCAGTTGTTGTAATGGCATTTGATGAAGCCGGTCAGGCGGATACAGAAGACCGCAAAGTCGAGATCTGTCATCGTGCCTATAAGATCCTGACCGAACAGGTTGGCATCGATCCCCAGGATATCATCTTTGACCCGAACATCTTTGCCGTAGCGACAGGTTTGGAAGAACATAATAACTATGGCGTTGACTTCATCAAAGCCACAAAACGTATCAAAGAACTTATGCCGCTTACCAGTATCAGCGGTGGTGTAAGTAATCTTTCCTTCTCTTTCCGCGGGAATGAACCGGTTCGCGAAGCAATGCACGCCGTATTCCTTTACCACGCAATCAAAGTGGGAATGAATATGGGCATTGTCAATGCAGGCCAGATGGTGGTATATGATGAGATCGAACCACAGCTCCGCGAGCTGTGCGAAGATGTGATCCTGAACCGCAATAATGAAAATAATGAGGCCACTGAAAAACTGATCACATTCGCCGAAACGGTAAAAGCCAAAGGAAAAGTAGAAGTAAAGGACGAGGCTTGGAGAACAACTTCCGTTGAAGAAAGACTGAAACATGCACTTGTTAACGGCATTACCGATTATATCGATCATGATACGGAAGAAGCCAGGCAAAAATATCCGCGGCCGCTTGAAGTAATTGAAGGCCCATTGATGGATGGAATGGGCGTGGTGGGCGATCTTTTCGGCGCGGGAAAAATGTTCCTTCCGCAGGTGGTGAAGAGTGCCCGCGTAATGAAAAAATCAGTGGCATGGCTCACACCATTCATCGAAGAAGAAAAAAAGAACAACCCGAACGCCCTGAACGGTAATGTAAAAAAGATCCTGCTTGCAACCGTAAAAGGTGATGTGCATGATATCGGCAAGAACATCGTTGGCGTGGTACTTGGCTGCAATGGCTACGATATAGTAGATATGGGCGTAATGGTACCAACGGATAAAATACTTGATACAGCTGAAAAAGAGAAGGCAGACATTATCGGGCTGAGCGGTTTGATCACACCATCTCTTGATGAAATGGTCAACGTCGCACACGAAATGAAACGCCGCGGTATGCAGCAACCATTGCTGATCGGTGGTGCTACCACTTCACGGATGCACACTGCTGTGAAGATAGCGCCTCAGTATGACAACGGCGTTGTCCACGTTCTCGACGCAAGCCGTAGCGTGACTGTTGCCGGTTCTCTCCTCTCTGAGCAGAAAGCAAACTTCCTGGACAAAACAAAACAGGAATACATCAAACTGAAAACAGATTTCGAGAATAAGAAAGTTGTCAAAGATTATCTCTCTTTTAAAGATGCCCAGGCAAACTGCGTAAAGATTGACTGGAACGCGTTTACGCCAGCCACACCGCAATTCATCGGCAGGAAAGTGTTTGAGGACTATGATCTCGCTGAACTGAGAACATACATTGACTGGAAACCATTCTTTATTTCCTGGGAATTACATGGAAGTTTTCCGGATATCCTGACAGACAAAAAAGTTGGGGAAGAAGCTACCAAACTTTACAAAGACGCCAACGCACTGCTGGATAAGATCGTGAATGAAAAATGGCTGTCAGCGCAGGGCGTCATTGGTTTCTGGGAAGCAAAAAAAACAGCTCCGGATACAGTGGAAGTAAAGAACGGTGATACTGCTATCAACCTTCAGTTCCTTCGTCAGCAGATCAAAAAAGCACCGGGTCAGCCGAACCTGAGCCTTGCAGACTTTATCCGTCCTGCCGGGATCGAGCATCCAGCACCGGATCATATCGGTTCATTTTCTGTAACGATCAAAGGCATCGAAACACATATCAAGCGTTTTGAGAAAGAGCTGGATGATTATAACAAGATCATGCTCCAGGCCCTGGCAGATCGTTTTGCCGAAGCATTCGCCGAATGTTTGCATGAGCGTACAAGAAAAGAATTCTGGGGTTATGTGAAAGATGAAACACTCAGCAACGATCAATTGATCAAAGAAGAATACGTCGGTATTCGTCCGGCACCGGGTTATCCTGCATGCCCTGATCATACTGAAAAATACAAGCTGTTCGAGCTGCTGGGCGGCGAAGAAGTCACCGGCATCCATCTTACAGAATCACTCGCAATGTATCCTGCTTCATCTGTTTGCGGCTGGTATTTCAGTCACCCACAAAGCCAGTATTTCGGCGTGGGGAAGATCCAGCAGGACCAGTTTACCGATTACGTGACACGCAAAGAAATGCCGACAGAAGACATGCAACGCTGGCTGAGGCCGATCCTTGAGTAACCGGTTTCATTACCGATCAGAATCGTGTCATCACCCGCGTGCTAAGAGCTGATACAATCTTAAAATGCCAGAGCCGGGACCTTCTCTCAATGGATAGGTGCCGGCTCTGGCATTTTAATAACAGGCAACAAACTAAACCTGCTCAACCGGAATGAAATTTATTTCACTTCCTCATCTTATCTGAGCAAAGATTTCAGTTCAACAATCTTGAATTCCGGACTCGATTCAAAACAGTGTTTCAGTGTTGACACGTGCCCGTTCCCAAACAGCACAAGTATCCTGTCTTCAGACTTCGGCTTTGTTTTAAGAATATTGTTAAAGATGCGCAGGTTACGGCTGAACCACCACATCGAAATAAAATCGGGACCTTCATTGCCCTGTGTATTGAAGCCGCCGGTGAAATAATTGCCCTGCATACGCTTCAATGTTTGCGGCTCTGCCATCAGGATAAAGTTTTCCAGCAGGGTCAGTTTCTTTTCAAGCGTATCACCGATCGTATAGAACTTACTGTACATGCGGTTCCAGTATTGATCCCTTACAGAATCAACCGGCACCATATTGTTACTCATACTGTCTATCCAGGTGTACTTCTTTTCATTTTCCCCAAGAAAGCTGCTGGCATCTACGGCATGTACTTTATTCACCTTCATATCTTTTCCCACGCGGTATGCCAGCTGGTAGATCTCGTCTCTTCCGAGTGTGTACCTGCCTTGCAGGTATTCATTGTACAATGAGTCATGAAAAGATTGTTTTCTCGATTCGATATAGATGCGCGTAGGCTTGAAACGTTCGATCACCTGTACCAGTTCCTTCACTTCTCTTTGTTTTTTATCAGACAGGATGTCAACCTGGAGCGAAGAGTCTGTAATATGCGCATCAAGATTTGGATAGTCAAAATGATAAGTGCCCAGCAGCAAGACTTCAGTAGGTTTGCGATTGCCCCCCTGCAGGATCATATCCGGGTCCATTGCTTTCATTTTATTCCAGTCGATTTTCTGAGCATAAGTTGAGCTGAACAACAAGGTCAGCAGAGACACGATCACCGATATCTGTTTCATAATTCGTAATTTTTGTCAAAATTTGACTTTTACAACTGCCTGAAAAACTGCAATCTGCAAGAGGTTTGAATTTGTCTGCCAACCCATGGCCGATCGGCAGTCACTGATTGGCAGACAAAAAAATCGGATTGGCAGACAAAGCCCGGAAATCCCGGATCAGCAGAGTTATTTTGCGGTATGACAAAAAAACAACGAATCATTCTCTACGCCTGCATCCTGATCGTGCTGATCTGGGGGCTTGATGCAACTGTCTCGCTCAGGGATGGACAACCCATTACGTTGAGATCGGTGTTTTCCCCCTTTCATTTCTCGCAATTGATCTATTCAACGATCACGCTGGCCCTGATGCACTGGATCGGCATGCGGTTATTTGTAAAAAAGCGATACCTGTTATTCTTCATCGCTTCGGTACTGATGATCTTTGTATTTGCTCTGCTGCGTTACACTATTGAAGAAATTGTGTATCCAATGTTCCTGGAGGGCTTGAGAAATTACCCGGAGAAATACGGTGTCTGGCGATATATGCTGGATAATATTTACTTTGGAGCAGTTTGCATTGGTGTTGGCATTTCAGCTTTCCTGCTGGATAACCAGGTGAGTAATCAACGGAAACAGGCCGAGTTGCTTCAACAAAATAAAGAAGCCGAATTGCTTTTTCTCCGCTCACAGGTAAACCCGCATTTCCTTTTCAATACGCTCAACAATATTTACTCACTCGTTTACGAGCAATCGCCGAAAGCGCCAAATGCCATGTTGCAATTATCGGAGCTGATGCGATACATCCTTTATGAAAAAAAAGAACTCGTGTCGGTCAGCAGGGAGTGGAGTTATATCGAAAATTTCATAACATTACAGAAGCTGCGTTTTGATCACGAATTGACATTGGATCTTACCGTGAGCGGCGATACTGATCAACAATGGATCCCACCATACCTGTTGATACCTTTTATCGAAAACGCTTTCAAACACGGTGATTTCAGAAATGACGCCCTGACCATACGGCTGAACGTATCTTCAGCACAAATGGATTTCGAGATCCGAAATAAAGTCAGCACAAGAAACAAAGACGAATCCGGCGGCATCGGGATGGACAATGTAAAACGCAGACTGGAACTGCTTTATCCGGGTAAACATGTGCTGACCTACCAAACAGCAGACGGCTATTACACGGCACACCTGGTATTGAATTTTTAACTTTATCATTATGAAATGCCTTATCATCGATGACGAACCACTGGCAGTGAAGCTGCTGAAGGACTATGCTTCAAAAGTTCCTGATCTGGAAGTCGTGCTGGCGGGAAGCGATGTATTTGAAGGATTGAAGCTTGCGCAGAGCGGCGGGGTGGATCTTGTCTTCCTGGATATACAAATGCCCGAACTAACGGGTATTCAATTCATGAAAGTATTGAATGGGAAATGCAGGGTGATCCTGACAACGGCTTATGAAGAATATGCGCTACAGGCATTTGATCACGATGTGGTGGATTATCTGCTGAAACCTTTTTCGCTGGAACGTTTTATGACCGCTGTGCAACGCGCGAGAGAACGACTGAGCGGTACAAAATCAACAGTGGAAACTGCAAAAGCCGACTATATCTTTGTGAAGTCGGAATACAAAATGGTGAAGATCGAGCTAAAAGATATTTTGTACCTCGAGAGCCTTCGTGATTATGTTGCGATACACACAACCTCGGGAAAGATCTTAACGTTACAGAGTTTGCGGAGTTTTGAAGAAACACTTGATTCAGGAAAATTTATGCGGATCCATAAGTCGTATATTATTTCGGTAGATAAGATCGGGTCGGTGGAAAGAAAGCGGGCAGTGATTGGAGACACTTATCTGCCGGTTGGAGAAACTTACCTGGAGGCATTCTGGAACAGGCTGGGCGTAAAATGATATGATGAACGACTATGCATGACGAAAGAATAGCGCGTTCATTGGCGTAGGAGTAACGCAATGGTGCAAAGAATATATTCCGGTGCCACGATTCGACAGACACTATCTCAAAAACTGTGTAAATATTAAAATCGGGGTTGTTACCTCGATTTTAATATTTTTAAACCAAT
>JBEVKW010000200.1:0-7860 GCA_040509495.1 Chitinophagaceae bacterium
TACCCACATCTTTTAAGCAATTTGACTGGCGTAAGTTTCCCGCAGATGGCGCAGATTTTTGCCTCCCTATTATCGAAACATCGTTTCAAATAAGAAGCCGTGTCAGATTTGCGTACGCAGATGCGCAGATTAGTCACTGACAAAGGGTAATTATCTGCATATCTGCGCACTTTAATATAGACAGCGTTGACATAGCGAGTGATAATTCAGCAATAGTAAGGACAAAATCTGCGTCATCTGCGGGAAAACTACGCCAGGCTATCATTAGAATAGTTTTGGGTACACGGTAGCCCTTCGGGAGAGATTTAGGGGCCCTTACATTCCCGGTCCGGGTTACTTATAAAGCAATTTCCCCACCACCGGTATATTCTTCAATTCCTTTTCCTCTACCCTGACGATCAGCCAGGCGAAAGATCCTAACAAAAGGGTAGCGGTTGCCAGGTTGAACCAGCGGTTTGGCCATAGATATACCAACCCGAGGTGTATCAAATAAAGCAATACAACCAACACGATGTACGTGATCAGTTTTTTACGTGGATAAGGAACGGGGTAATGCTTTTGCCCCATGATGTAGCTCACCACCATCATAAAAAGGTAACAGCTGAACGTTGCGATAGCGGCGCCAAGATAATACAGTCGCGGGATCAGCAATATATTCAGTATGATCGTCAATGCAGCGCCGGCAAGTGTGATAAATGCCCCGCTCATATTTTTATTCGAAAGTTTATACCAGATACTAAGGTTGTAATAGATCCCGAGAAAGATATTTCCCAGGGCAAGCAGAGGGACGATATTAAGTCCAACCATCCAGGCCGGTTTATCGATCGCTTCGAAGAACCATGCAAAAACATCGATGTAGAGGCTGATGAACAAAAACATGAAGCAGCAGGCGATCACGAAAAATTTCATCACCCGCGCATACGTACGTTGCGGGTTTTCTTCTTTGGACCGGCTGAAGAAAAATGGTTCCGCTGCCATCCGGAATGCCTGGATCATGATCGTGACAAGCACGGCGATCCGATAGATCTGGCCAAACAGACCGAGTTGCGTTTTGGCTTCGTGTTCCGGCAGGTCCACCACATGCTGATAGATCAGGCGGCTTAGCATATCATTCACCATGCCACCCATCCCCACGATCACCAGCGGATAGGCGTAATGCATCACCTTTTTCCATAATGCACTATCAAAGCGTAAACGGATCTCGGTGAACTCTTTCTTTAATATAAAGAACGTAAGAATGCTTCCGCAGAGATTTCCTACCAGGTAATAGCTGATCCGGTTATTTTCATTATAGATCGTTCCCAGAAAACTATTGCGGTGGGTTTGCACATATTTGTGAATGAAACCAAGGAAGAGGATCACTACCGCGATATTCATCACAACGCCGGCAATTCTTGCGAATGCATATCTTTTCGGACGATTTTCCTGGCGAAGCCGGGCAAACGCGAGCGTGGAGATGGCGTCGAAAAAAATAATGCCGGCCATCAGTGTTATATATTCAGGATGATTCTCCAGGCTTGCCCAGCGGGCGATCGTATTCTTAAATAAAAGCAACACGATCGTGAACAGGATCGTTGAAGCAATCAGTGATACAGATAAAGTATCGTATAGTTTTTTCTTATCTCCCTCTTGCGAAAACCGGAAATAAGCCGTTTCGAGCCCGTAAGTGAACAATACATTCAAAAAAGGAATAATTGCATAGACCTGTGTCAGATCCGCAGTGGTAGCTGGTTGTGCAAACAATAACGGTAAAGACAGGTTCATGAGGTAGCCTAAAAAACGGCTGGCGATCGTGGGAACGCCGTACCAAAGAGTTTGTCCTGCCAGTTTTTTAATGCCGCTCAAGAGATAATGTCTTTTTTATAGATGCACAAAGAACGGTGATTTGGAGGATTTATTGGCAATGGGACGATGTTAAGCGCTAATTAATGCTGAAGGATCGATAGCAGATGGAGGATGGCCGATGGCCCAGGTTGCAGAAATTTGCAGCAGACTTTTCAGCGATTACAATGTTGACCACCTGGCAATGGTGTTGACGCTTCAGGTGAAACGCAGCGCGGGATCTCCCGGTTTGGCCATCTTCGAACGGAACTGTTGCTCAGGGATGCGAAAACCGCGGATCCTGCAGAAAACTTGAATCTGTCAGCGTCCTTAGGAACACCGCGACATTACTGGCTTCCGCACTGGTCAACGCAATGCCGTTTGTAAGCACAGGATCCAGGCTTGGACTTTTTTGTACGCCTGTGCGATAATGATTGAGGCACTGGGCAAGAGTATTAAAGCGACCGTCGTGCATGTAGTTTGAAGAGATATAGACATTGCGCAGCGTTGGAACTTTAAACTTCAACGAATCCAGGGGCTGCCCTGTTATACGAAGTCGCCCATAGTCATTCAGAAACGGATCAACTGGCAAGCCAATATTGCGGAAGCTATAGTCAGTGAACATCGGCTCTGGGTGGCAGCCTGCGCAGTTTGTTTGAAATAATGCATAGCCGGCTGCTTCGCTTGCCGTAAAAGTGGCTTCGCCTTTCTTCACGCGATCATATTTAGAATGGAAGGACGTCATGAAGCCGGTAAATTGAGCGAGCGCCTTTAGCATGTTTTCCGGGTTGATGAATGCTGTGCGGAATACTTTCCGGAACATGTTCCTGTACTCAGCGTCCTTTTGCAGCTTATCGATCACGCCATTGAATGTTTCTCCCATTTCAAGATGACCATTGATCGGGTGGGATGCTTCTGAGAACAGGGAACTGAATTCACCATCCCAATGATAACTGTTTTGCCAAATGAGATTGAAAAGCACCGGTGCATTGCGGAGTGTATGTGAGTTGTTCACACCATGGCTCCGGTCATGCTCATACGTACCGAATGCGGCGATCTGCTGATGGCAGGAAGAGCAGGGGTGAAGTCCGTCTATGGAAAGCCGGCCGTCATAAAACAGCTTGCGTCCAAGTTCAAACCCTTCTTTGGTCAATGGGTTGTCAGCAAAATCATATACAGGTTCGGGGAATCCTTCGGGGACCTCCAACTGAAGAAAGCTAAGATTATTCGGGTTATCGTTTTTGCTGCATCCGCCGAGCAGGTATGGAAGCAGTATAACAATGCCGGCAATGGATAATATGGCAGATAAGATGTTCCTCACTTTATCGATAGCATTCGGGAAAAAACGACAGGCAGTTAGGCGTTTGCCGCAGCATTGGTCAGTCAGTCCACATTTCGGCCATCAGTCGATCAGATACGGGCCGTCCTGTTGTCAAAAATCCCTGAACTTCTGCCTGCCTGATTTTATTTCGGCTTTTCTTTTCTTGGATTCTATTCTTCGTTCTTTGGCAGCTTTGCTGACCTTGGTTGCGATGCGTGCTTTCTTTTTGGTGAGCGCCTGCTGCACAAGGTCGTTGATCTTTTTAACAGCCTCGTCTTTGTTGGACAATTGTGTTCGATGCGTCTGGGCCTTTACCTGCAATAGTCCCTCGGCATTGATCCGATTGGACAGTTTTTCAGCAATGATGGCCTTTTGTTGTTCGCCGACAAGCATTGAATTGGCAATTTCCCATGAAGCAATCACAGCAGTTTCGACCTTGTTTACATTCTGGCCGCCTTTTCCCCCGCTCCGGGTGGTTTGAAAACTTATTTCTTTTTTAAGATCGATCATGGTCATTTACGCTGTGGCGTCTATTTTTGAAGGCATAAAGATACGTTTTATGCGGGCTGTTATTCAACGGGTAAAAAATGCATGCATCACCATTGGGGGCAAACAGAAGTCGGCTATTGGTGGCGGACTTTTGGTACTTCTCGGCGTCGAAGATGCCGACACAACAGAAGATATACAATGGCTAAGCGGAAAGATCGTCAACTTACGCATATTCAATGATGATCAGGGTGTGATGAACGTTTCTGTAAAAGAAAATGGCGGGGAGATCCTGCTTGTCAGTCAGTTCACACTTCACGCTTCCACAAAAAAAGGAAACCGGCCTTCCTATATCCGCGCCAGCAAACCTGATCATGCGATTCCCTTATACGAAGCCATGATCAAACAACTTACTACCGATCTAGGTAAAGAGATCGGAACGGGCAGTTTCGGGGCAGATATGCAGGTGGAATTGTTGAATGATGGTCCGGTGACGATCCTTATAGACACTAAAAGCCGCGAATAACGCGAAACGCGAATGGCTGCCAGGGCAGCGAATGTTCACGCCCGAATATGGAGTACTTTGAGGGTTGGTAGCTCTTAGGGATAAAGCTCAAGGAAGAAATGCATTAAAAAATTCGTTGCATCAGCGTATGCCGAGGCGTTCGGAATATACTTTCCCGTCAGTGAGCTGTATTCTAATGAACAATATTTTTTCGTTGACAGTGAGACGGAAAATGTAACTGTCTGCATTGATCTCTTTTTGTTCGAGGATCCGGTTGCCGTTGGAAGACCATACCATGATGTTCCTGATATCTTTATTGCTTTTAATAGTGATCTGCTTGCCGGATGTGAGGATGCGATAAGGTTTAGCCGGCTTGCTCTTCTCTGTTGTGGCTGCCAGTATGGGTTGTGCTTCTATTGCTAGTGCAGACAGCAGCAGCGCAACAACGGGCAATATTTTTTTGATCAGGGTTAGCATGATGCATACATTTTTGGTGTTTGGATGGCAGGTAATGATTGCGGGAAGGTGGGTAAAACGGCAAGAATCATGCTATATTGCAAAAGAAATCTAAAAGTTTTGTTATGACTATTCAGCAGGCGCAGCAGGATGTAGATCATTGGATAAAGACAATTGGTGTAAGATACTTCAGTGAGTTAACGAATATGGCGATACTGACCGAAGAAGTAGGTGAACTTGCACGGTTGATGGCAAGGCAATATGGTGATCAGTCATTCAAAGAATCGGATAAGAACCGTGATCTCGGAGATGAGATGGCGGATGTACTGTGGGTGCTTGTATGCCTGGCCAATCAGACAGGTATCGACCTGGAAAAAGCCTGGGTGAAAAATATAGAGAAGAAGACCGGAAGAGATGGAACGAGGCATAAGGAGAACACAAAGCTATAAGACAGGAGGGCGATGGCAGATGGTTTTTTGACCGGTTGCACATGCTAAAATGTCTTTCACCGGGGCGCACTTACCAGGGGTTGTAAACCCATGATGCAGGAGTTGAACGTTCAATCGGAAGTCGGCTATCATCCACCGGTTGCTAGCCTTCATCGCTTTTGGCATCATTTTTTTCCTTATATCGGTATGGCAAAAAGAGTCTGGAATAGCATCAAACAGGCATTTGCTGATTTTTTCAGCAATAAGGTTTTAAAATTAAGTGCGGCACTGGCCTATTATACGGTTTTTTCGCTGCCGGGTCTGCTGATCATTATCATCTGGGTGTCGGATATTTTCTGGGGCCAGGATGCGGTGGAGGGTTCAGTATATGAGCAGATCGCTTCGTTCGTTGGGCCGGATGCAGCCCTGCAGATCCAGGAGACCATCCGGAATGCAAGCCTCTCCACTGATAGCGGTTTCGCAACAGTGGTAGGTATCATTACGCTGGTGATCGGTGCTACGAGCGTATTTGGAGAGATACAGGATTCTATCAACCAGATATGGCACCTCAAGGCCAAACCGAAGAAGGGCACGGGTTTGCTGAAGATCATCATCAACCGGCTACTGTCTTTTTCGATCATTGTCTCACTCGGATTTCTGTTATTGGTTTCCCTGATCATCAATGGCGTACTGGATCTGCTCATCAACCGTTTGACGCAGGCCTTCCCGCAGACAGAAGTGGTGATCGTTTACATATTTAACATGCTGCTGACCTTTGGGATCGTTTCCTTTCTTTTCGGTCTTATATTCAAGGTACTGCCTGATGCAAGGATCAAGTGGAAACACGTCCGGGCCGGAGCATTTACCACGGCGGCTCTATTCATGATCGGTCGTTTCCTGATCGCTTATTATCTCGGCACAAGCAAGATGTCTTCTGCATACGGAGCTGCGGGTTCGATCATTATCGTGTTATTGTGGGTATATTATTCAGCCGCGATCCTATATTTTGGGGCAGCCTTTACCCGTGCTTACGCTGTCGAAAGCGGTTCTAAGATCTATCCGAATAATTATGCGGTATGGGTGGAACAGGTAGAAGTAGAGTCGGAAAAAGATATTCAAAAGGCCACTGCCGAGCGTGACGCCATTAAAGAACAGGTGGCTGCACCTTCTCCAAACCCGGAGATCAAAAGCTGACCGCCAGGCCCTATATCCGGATGATCATACTGACTAATTTCCATCTGTTGTACAGTTTCCTTTTTTCCCTTTGTACTCTTAGCTTATTTTTGCCCCGCTGCCCGAGCCTTGACACAAGTTGTCAGCGCCGGGCTGCAACTGCCCGGGGCAGATCCGCGCCTGCGTATACGGCGCATTGATTAAATACATATTATGGCAAACGATTCGAACAGGTTTCAGGCGATCATTTCGCATTGTAAAGAGTACGGTTTTATTTTTCCCAGCAGTGAAATATATGATGGGCTGCAGGCGGTATATGATTACGGCCAGATGGGCAGTGAACTGAAAAAGAATATCCGCGATTACTGGTGGAAGAGTATGACCCAGCTGCATGACAATATCGTCGGCATCGACGCAGCGATTTTTATGCACCCAACCACCTGGAAAGCCAGCGGCCACGTCGACAATTTCAACGATCCGATGATCGATAATAAAGACAGCAAAAAACGCTACCGCGTGGATCACCTGATCGAGGCACATGCCGACAAGATGGTGGCAGATGGCCGCAACGATGAGGCACAGGGAATGCTGGATGAGATGGAACGCTTGCTGGGAAAAGATGATTTTACCGGGTTAAAGAAGCTCATTACCGATTATAATATTACCTGCTCTATCAGCGGAACTGCTAGCTGGACGGATATCCGTCAGTTCAACCTGATGTTCTCCACCGAATTCGGGTCAGTAGCGGCCGAGGAAGGCGAGGATAACACCGTGTACCTGCGCCCGGAAACGGCCCAAGGGATCTTTGTGAACTTCCTGAACGTGCAGAAAACAGGCAGGATGAAAGTACCGTTCGGTATTGCACAGATCGGTAAGGCCTTCAGGAATGAGATCGTTGCCCGCCAGTTCGTTTTCCGTATGAGGGAATTCGAGCAAATGGAAATGCAGTTCTTTGTTCGCCCCGGCACAGAAGGCGAATGGTATAAATACTGGAAAGAAGCACGGCTGCAATGGCACCTGAGCCTTGGGATTTCTCCCGAAAGTTATCGTTACCACGATCACGTGAAGCTCGCGCACTATGCAAAAGAAGCCTGCGATATTGAATTCAACTTCCCGATCGGGTTTAAAGAAGTGGAAGGAATTCATTCAAGAGGTGATTTTGATCTGAGTCAGCATGAGAAGTTCAGCAAGAAGAAAATGCAGTATTTCGATAATGATGTTGATCCGTCAACGGGAAAGCCTTTTGGAAACTATATTCCTTATGTGATTGAAACCTCGATTGGTCTTGACAGGATGTTCTTACTTATAATGAGTCATGCATATGAAGAGCAGGATCTCAGTACGGCAGAGAAAGCTGATAGCAGGGTTGTGTTGAAACTTCCGGCGAAACTTTCTCCCATTAAACTGGCCGTTCTTCCATTGACCAAAAAAGACGGGTTACCGGAAATTGCGAAAAATATTATGGATGAGTGTAAACCTCATTTTAAAAGTTTCTACGAAGAGAAAGATTCTATTGGCAAGAGATACCGTCGCATGGACGCATTGGGTACTCCATTCTGCGTAACGGTTGATCACCAGACAAAAGAAGACAATACCGTAACCGTTCGCTATCGTGACAGTATGGAACAGGAGAGAATTCCGATCAGCGAGATCAGGAATCTGGTGCTGAA
>JBEVKW010000201.1:0-10145 GCA_040509495.1 Chitinophagaceae bacterium
TGTAAAATGTATGGCATTACGAGTATAGGCCAATACTGACTGGCTACGCCTATTGTTGCGAACTAGTCTCTGAGCTTTGACAGTAAACGAAGGATCTCCAGATACAACCATACCAGCGTAACCAGCAAGCCGAATGCACTATACCACTCCATGTATTTAGCGGCACGGGCTTCCACGCCTTTTTCGATCGTATCGAAGTTAAGGAGCAGGTTAAAAGAGGCGAGGCCAACAACCAGAATGGAAAAACCGATTCCAAGAGGTGTTGAAGCATTGGTGAATGACCCGATCGGTGATCCCATTGCAAGATAGGTGATCCACTGGATCAGGTAGAAAATCGCGAGTGCTGCGGTCGCTATGGTGATCACCATGCGGAAACGGCCTGTCACCCGAATGATCCGGTAGCGATAGATAAGGAACATTACCAGTGCCACGATGAGCGTAAGTGCAACCGCCTGCATTGGCAGGCCCGGCGCCGCAAAGTCATAATACGCGCTTACAGCGCCGACGAACAAACCTTCCATCAATGCATATACGGGAGCGAGGAACGGAGACCATTCCTTTTTAAACATCATAATGATCGCAAGCACTAACCCGCCCGCTACACCAGCAATGATCAGCGGCATGACATTTTCGCCTTTTATCGCCTGATTCCATGAATAAACTGTTGTTACGCCCATCGCCAGCAAAAGAAAGCCAAGCTTATTCATCGTGCCCTTTACGGACATCGCCTGACCTGTGCCTATTCCCTGGAAAATGGTTCCTTCGTACGACTTCTCCTGCAACGTAGGATTACTAGATTTGAATAGTGACATAGTGGTTTATTTTGGGCCAAAATAAAGCTTTTTTTCCTGGGGGCAAAGTCCCGTTATGGATGGTTGTCCGCTGACCCTTCATTGCGATCCGCCAGATGCATAACAAAAAAGCAGAAGCCTTCCGTTCCCGGGCGCTTCTGCTTTAATATCTTTCAATTCACTCCCCGTTCACCGGGCGAACGGTCAACGATCCAGCCGAAATTTCTTCCTGCTTAATAATGCCATCTTACAAAAGCTTCCATTGCAGCATAATGCGTCAGGCCGAGATCGGCATAAATACGGGCAGTTGCGGCATTACGGGCTTCGGCGCGCTGCCAGAATTCGCGGGAATCGCTACCCTGGAATGGGACCATGTCTTTCTGCGACTGGTGGATGAAGATGCCAAAACGCTTTTTCACCACTTGGTCAGGGCTCATAGGGATGGCCATTTCGATCTCCTCTATATTCCATTCCTGCCATGCTCCTTTATAAAGCCAAAGCCAGCAATCATTGATCCATTCGTCGCCAGCCGCTTTGATACGTCTCAATGCTTCCAGGACCACGTTAAAGCAAACGAGGTGAGTGCCGTGCGGATCAGCAAAATCACCGGCACAGTAAACCTGGTGCGGTTTTACCTTGCGCAGCAGTTCGATCGTGATCTCCACGTCTTTTTCGCCCATGGGATTCTTTTCGATCGTTCCTGTCTCGTAGAACGGAAGATTTTGGAAATGAATATTCTTGTCCGGGATGCCTACATACCTGCAGGTTGCTTTCGCTTCACACCGGCGGATCAATCCTTTTATGCTGCGGATGGTGGGCGTATCCACTTGGTTTGACTTTTTGGAAGCAATGAACTCCCGTGCTTCTTCAAGAATTCTTCCTGATGTCTTTGTGTCAATACCTACGATCTCTTCAAAGCCGACTGCGAAATCCAGGAAACGGGTAACAAATTCGTCGGTCACGGCAATATTGCCCGAGGTCTGGTAACCCACATGGACATCATGTCCCTGGTCATGCAGCCGCTGAAAGGTACCGCCCATGCTGATAATATCATCATCCGGGTGCGGGGAGAAGATGATCACGCGTTTTGGATAGGGTTCTGAGCGTTCAGGATGCGCAGGGATCACTGCATCAGGTTTTCCACCAGGCCAGCCCGTGATAGAGTCGCGCAGCATATAGTAAACCTGAAGGTTGATCTCGTAAGCATCACCTTTTTCTACCAGCAGATCGCTCAGGCCAAATTCGTTATAATCGCTGTTTGTCAGGCTTAATACCGGCTTTTTCAGCTTAAGCGCCATGTTCACCACCGCTTTTTTGATCATCAGTGAAGTCCATTCGCAATCGCCGGTCAGCCACGGTGTTTTGTTACGGGTGAGCTCAGCGGCGGCGGCTTCATCGACGAAGAAAGTAACATCGTCGTGGTTCTGCAACAGTGAGGCAGGCACGTGTTCGGAATCATCATCTTCAACGGCCTGTTTGATGACAGGCGCTTTGGAAGGTCCCCAGGCCAGAAGGATTACCTTTTTCGCTTTTAAGATCGTTCCGATACCCATAGTGATCGCCAGACGGGGAACCTGTGAGATATTCGCAAACTCGTATGCATTGGCAATCCGGGTCGAATTATCCAGGGTGATCAGTCGCGTACGGGAATAAATGCCAGAGCCCGGTTCGTTGAAACCGATATGTCCATTGGTGCCGATCCCCAGTATTTGCAGATCTATTCCTCCCGCTGCTTCAATCTTTTTTTCGTATTGAATGCAATGCGATTTGATCTCTTCTTTATTTATTTCGCCATTGGGAATGTGAATGTTTTCCGGTAAAATATCAACATGATCGAAAAGATTTGCCTTCATAAAGCGGTTATAGCTTTGCAGGGCATCTGTTTCTATCGGATAATATTCATCCAGGTTAAATGTGATCACATTTTTAAAGCTCAGACCTTCTTCTTTATGCATTCTTACGAGTTCCGCATAAAGAGATTTTGGAGTGGAGCCAGTTGCAAGTCCTAATACGCAAGACTGTTTCTGCTGCTGTTTCGATCTGATCAAATTTGCAATTTCCACGGCTACTGCCGCAGATCCTTTCTTAGGATCAGGAAATACTTTAACGGGGATTTTTTCAAAGCTGTCTGAAAGATCCATTGCAGCTGCTTTTTTTGCCATAGTGGTTATTTTCCTATCTGAATTGAGTGGTCAAAGATATTAAAATGTAACCATTCTCATAGGGTCAAATCGCTGGTTTTAAACGGAGAATGTAAAGATTTAACCTGCAAGAAAACGCAGTACGGGTGTTAGTTTGGGGGACAGGTAGGAGGGGTTGATAGGTTTGTTAGATTTGATAGGTTTATTACGCCACTTTCATTCTATAGATGACAGGTAATAGTAAGCGCACTTTATCAACTTAACTATTTAAGTCTGTAGCGCGGAATCTAGGAAACCGAAGGAACCTATGAAACATACCAAACCTCTCACTCACAACACCCATCCCACCAGCATGAGCAAAGTCTTCTTCAGCGCCTTGATAGCCTGGCTCATCAGGTTACGTGCTACCTGGTAGTTGATGTTCATGATATCGCTGATCTCTTCATAGCTGAGTTCCTGGTAGATCTTTAAGTAGATGATCTCGCGCTGACGGTTGGATAATTTTTTCAGTGCATCGATGATGCGCTGTTTTTTGTTGAAGTCTTCCTGTTGTTCGATCATGAAGTTATCATGACTCACTTCAAACAGCATTTCGCCGGGATCATTTTCGTTGAGTGTGGTGGAATGAGGGAAACGTTGCTTTTTATACAATTTATATTTTAATGCCTTGAGCAGGTAAGCCTGAACAGATTGAATTTCTGAACGCGACTTACTTTGCCAGATCTCTGCAAACAGATCCTGGATGCTGTCTTCCAGTAAACCTTTATCCGCGCAGATCTTGCTTCCATACCTGATGAGTAATGGGTAGTAGGCGGTAAAAAGCTGGGCAAGTGCATCCCGGTCTCCATTCTTCAGCGCATGCCAAAGTGTAATATGAGGGTGCTCAATTCGCAAACGTTGTGAATAGATTTCCTGCAAAATAGGCTTTAAAAATCAACAATCAATAAAGAGCGGAACATGGCTGAACGGCCTGTGGAAGATTTTTTTTAAAATTTCACATTACAAAACAAATCCGGGCGGCACCCGGTATTTTTATAACAAAAAGAAATATGAGCAGGAGCTTTCAACGGGTCGAAGATGTAATCGAAAATGAGGATTTCCAGAATTGGTTTGCAGGAAAGCACGTAGCAGGATGGGAGGAATGGCTTACTGCAAATCCTTTACAGGCTGAACTGGTGAATGAAGCTGTTGCTTTTATGAAGGATGTACGGATAAAGGAAGCGGCCGTTCCGGCACACGAGATCGCCGAAGCATATGCAAAACTTGAAAACCGGATCGGTGATGAAAAACAGCAGGGACGCATCGTGTCATTGACCCGCAACCGGTTTAAACGCTGGATCAGTGTGGCTGCTGCCGTGCTGTTGCTCGCCGCTGCATTCCCCGTCTGGAAATATCTTACCAAAGATCCTTCTGTTAGTACACAATACGGTCAGATCGCCAGTCACCAGTTACCGGATGGCTCGACGATGGTGTTAAATGCCAATAGCTGCGCTACGCTCAGCAAAGACTGGAAAGAGGGCAAAGACCGGGAGATATGGCTTAACGGTGAAGCTTTCTTCCATGTAAAAAAGACAGTCAAAAAAGACCGGTTTGTAGTACATACGAACGATCTGGACGTCATCGTAACCGGAACTCAGTTCAATGTCTGGACAAGAGATAATAAAACAAACGTGCTGCTGACTGAAGGAAGTGTAACGATCCGAACGGCAACAGGCGAAGAAATCAAAATGGCTCCCGGTGACTTTGTACAGATCGATCATAAAACCCTTGAAAAGAAAACAGCGAACGAAGAACGCATTCTTGCATGGAAAGATAACAGGATACTGTTTGACGGTACTCCTGTCAGGGAAGCGGCTCGCATAATACAGGAACACTACGGCATCAAAGTGACAGTGGATGATTCGGTACCCGACGCTAACACACTCGGGGGGATGATGCCAAACAACAATCTGGATGTACTGCTACGTTCAATAGAAGCAACGAACGATTACAGGATCTCCCGCAAGGACGGGGAGATCCTGATATCAAAACCTTAACGGTTCCGACAGTTACGCTAATGGCGCGGATTACGTAATTGTCCAATTGCCTGAGGTATAGCATATCGCTAAACAAATAAAACTGCAACAATGAGACATTCAAGGCCCTTTTACCGAATGCTGGGGTGTTTGATGATTGCCCAACTATTGGTCAGCCTGGACGGTTCCGCGCAAAGCAATGGAATTTCCTTTGCCTCCAACTCTTCTCAAAGAATTCCTTCATACACACAACAGGAACCGAAACAGGAAACTGGCGAAAAGAAAACACTTTTCAATGTTCTGAAAGATCTGAACAAAAGGAAAGGAACTTATTTCCTTTTCTCCGAGCAAAGCCTCGGCAACAAACTTGTTAGCCCGGTAAAGGACGTTAACGCATCCGTTGAAAGGATACTGGATGAACTATTAAAAAATACCGGACTTAAATACACGAAAGTTTCCGACAACACTTTTGTGATCGTAAAAGAAAAAGAGAAGGTTGTTGAAGAAAACCTTCAACATCTCAACTTCAATCCCGAAACTCCTTCAGTAAGCAAAAAGATGATCTTCGATCCCATCACCGGAAAGATCACTGATGATAAAGGTGCGCCGCTTCCCGGCGTAAGCGTTTCACTGAAAGGCACGAACAAAGGAACTACAACAAATGTCAATGGTGATTTTGTGATCGACGCAAAGAAAGGCGATGTACTGCTGATCTCTTACGTGGGGTACGCCGAGCAGGCCATCACCGTCGGCAATGATGCTCAGCTTTCGATCGCACTTGCTCCCGGTGCCACACAAATGACGGAAGTAGTTGTTACGGCACTCGGCATAAAAAAAGAACGCAAGGCACTGGGCTATTCTGTAACGGAAGTTAAAGGCAGCGATCTTACGCAGGCCCGCGAAACAAACGTAGCAAACTCACTGATCGGAAAAGTAGCGGGTGTGAACGTCAGCTCCGTCTCCGGTGGACCAGGAGCATCAACCAGCGTGATCATACGCGGAGTATCAAGTTTGTCAGGAGATAATCAGCCGCTTTATGTTATCAACGGCATCCCGATGACTAACAATCTGGCTACCGGTAATGATCTTGCAAATACAAAAGGACAATACTATAACTCTCCGGACTATGGGGATGGTATTCAAAATATAAATCCTGATGATATTGAATCCTTTTCAATCCTGAAAGGTGCAGCTGCAGCAGCCCTTTACGGTTCGAGAGCAAAAGCAGGTGTTATCCTGATCACCACAAAGTCGGGCAGCGGCAAAGGAACGATCGAATTCAACTCCAACTACACAGCAGATAAGGTGATGGATATTACCGACTGGCAATATGAATACGGTAATGGCACCAATGGTTTAAAACCCACAACGGCCATAGCTGCCTTCGATGCCGGCAACTCAAGCTGGGGAGCAAAACTGGATGGTTCCGGCGTAATTCAATTCGATGGTCAGACAAGGCCTTATTCAGCGCAAAAAGGAAATATCGGGCGATTTTATCGTACAGGCAGCACGCTCACCAACACCATATCATTCGGTAAAGCTTTTGAAGGAGGCTCTGTTCGTTTCTCCGCAAGCAATCTTCATAACAGCGCGGTGATACCTAACTCCGGACTTAACCGCAATACGCTGAATTTTGCAACAAGCTATTCTGTAAGCAGAAATCTTACGATAGACGTAAAAGCGAACTACGTCATGGACAAAGCGCGGAACCGTCCGATACTGGCTGATGGCGCAGGTAACGCGAACTTCCAGGCGATGTTCCTTCCCTCAAGCCTGAACATCAATACCCTCAAGCCTGGTACAAAAGCGGACGGAAGCGAATTGCTCTTTACCAATAATAACTACGCAACCAATCCGTGGTTTGCCGCTGATAAGTTCATCAATAATACCACGCGCAACCGATTGATCGGTGTCGTAAGCGCGAGATATACTTTCGACAACGGCTTCTTTATCCAGGGACGTGCGGGCCGAGATTTTTACTATGACCGATACACGGGTGTTGTACCCAACGGAACGGGATACTATGCACAGGCTTTCAGAAATATCACAGAGAACTTCAACCGTGTTTCTGAATTGAATGTCGATGTTCTCGCAGGGAAATCATTCAAAGTCGGGGAGGACCTGAATATCACCGCCAATGCCGGTGCCAATCTGATGAAAGCACGTGCGGAAGGAACGACCGAAGGAGGAACTGATTTCGCTGTTCCTTATGTTTACACCATCCTGAATGCAAAAAATAAAACGATAGAGTATACCGATTTCCGCCAGGAAGTTCAATCGGTATATGCTACACTTGACTTCGATTACAAAGGCTTTCTCTTCCTGAATGCCTCAGGAAGAAATGACTGGTTCTCGACGCTCGCCCCATCCAGTGATCTTGATGTATTCTACCCATCTGTTAACGCATCTTTCCTGTTCACGCAATTCATTAAACCAACCTGGATTAACTACGGTAAACTCCGTTTGGGTTGGGCGAATGTGGGCCAGGCGACAAGACCCTACCAGACTTTGCTGAACTATGGTTTGTTCCCTCAGCAACTGAACGGACTTCCATTAGGGAACATCACTAATACATCGATCCCCAATGCAAAACTCCGCCCATCAAGTGCAAGTGAGATCGAAATAGGTGCGGAACTGGGCTTCCTGGGCAATAAGCTGACACTTGATGTGGCATGGTACGATAAGAAGTCGAAGAATGAGATCTTCGAATCACCAGCCTCCAATACATCCGGCTATACAGGTGTGATCCTGAATATCGGCGAATTGAGAAATAAAGGTTTTGAATTTTTGGTGACAGCAAAACCATTTGATAAATCAGCAAATTTTGGCTGGACGAGCTCCGTGAACGGCTCTATCAATAAAAATGAAGTTGTTTCGCTTACTGCGGGACAGGCTGAACTGGCGGTAGGTACTTCCCGTACCGGTTTTGGTTTCACCCGCCATATTGTTGGCTCTCCGGCCAACCAGGTGATGGCATTCGATTACCAGTATGATGCTGCAGGGAAAGTTGTACTCGGTGCAAACGGTGTACCTGCAAGAGGAGATCTGAAACCATGGGGTTCTGCCTATCACAAATACACGATGGGTTGGAATAACGAATTCTCCTTTAATAATTTTACCCTTGGTTTCCTCATCGATGGTAAATTCGGAGGGAAACTGTTCTCCGCAACTGATTACTACGGATACTTCTTCGGTCTTCATCAAAATACACTCGAAAACCGTGAAAACAATTTCAACCCCAACCCGGGTGGTACACCAACAAACGCACAGGCTTATTATACTGAACTGGCAGGTAACGTGTCTAAATTGTTTGTGTATGATGCGAGCTTTATCAAGTTCCGTCAGTTCACTCTCGGTTATACATTACCGAAGAAATGGTTTGGGAAAACCATTAAAGGAGCCAGCCTCAGTCTCGTAGGAAGAAACCTGCTGATCCTGATGAAGAAAACAGATAATATCGATCCTGAAGCAAGCTATTCAGGTTATACGCAGGGCCTTGAACTTGGAGGCGTGCCTCCGGTTAGAAGCTTTGGCGCAAACCTCAACTTAAAATTCTAGGCGACTTAACGATTACCAGCTGCGAAGCAGCTGAACCAATAAAACATTATACGGATGAAAAACAAATTTATAAAACTGCTTGGTTTGTTTTCCGCCACCGTGACATTGTACACGAGTTGTACAAAAGACTTTGACGAATTGAACACGGACCCAACGGCGTATAACCCAACCAACTTTGAACCCAATTACCTGCTGACAACAGCTCAGCTTGCCTATACCGGCAGCTTTGATTTCAGCTATGAAACCTGGCGTGGCAACCTGATCTATTCATCCACCATGATGCAACAGTTGTCTACCGTGATCGGTTACTGGGCGGGCGATAAGTACATCCTGAATGCAGACTACACGGCAGCCTACTGGTTTGTTGCTTATCCTGAGCAGGTGAAGCCGGTTGCAGATCTGGTTGAACTTACCCGGAACAAGGCACAGTACAAAAACCTTCATCAGATAGGACGTATCATGCGGGCAATGATCCTGCAGAGGATCTCCGATCTCTATGGAGATGTGCCATACTCTGCAGCTGGACTTGGCTATTACAGCGGCACCTATTTCCCGGTGTACGATAAACAACAGGATATCTACAATGATATTATTAAAGAATATGAAGAAGCAGCCATTGCGCTCGATCCGGCAGCGGATAAACCAAATGGTGATGCGTTCTACCGGGGTAAAACAGATCAGATCGAGAAATGGAAAAAGCTGGCTTATTCCCTGATGCTGCGTGCCGGAATGCGGTTGTCAAAAGTTGACCCGGCCAAAGCTCAGGCTACTGTTGCCAAAGCGATTGGCAAAACGATGCAAAGCAATGATGATAACGCCTACCTGGTTCATGATGAATCAGGCGGACGCCCAACTGTCAACCGTAACTTCCAGGTATTACAGGGACAGCCTGAAGCCGACTATGTCAAATGGTCAAAGAAGCTGATCGATTTCATGAAGGATAACGATGATCCGAGACTTGGAGTGATCGCTCAGGTGAACAATGGCGACCGGACGCCTGCCAATCAGAAAGGTATGCCGAATGGCTACGATCTCAGCGGCGTTGCCGGAAGAGACATCTCCTCAGCACCAGGTTATACAACCATAGCTGCTTATTCCAAACCAAGTTCGCTGCTTAATAAGTTGGATGCTCCGACATTTGTTTTTACTTATGGCGAATCCGAATTGCTGCTGGCTGACGCTGCCGCAAGACTCACGGGTATTCCTGGCATTGGAGCTGCAGCGACATATTACAATAATGGAGTGAAAGCTGCTATTACTTACATGGCGCCTTATGACGGGGCTGCGGCAATTTCTGCAACTGCTGCCGATAACTATCTCACCGCACATCCTTATGTAGCAGGAAGCGGTCTTGAAATGATCAACACTCAGTACTACGCTCTGACAGCAACCATGTTCGATTTCTACGAGGGATGGAGTAACTGGAGAAGGACTGGATTCCCGAATCTTACACCGGTGGTTTACCCTGGCAACGTAACCAACGGAACGGTGCCAAGACGTTTTCCTTACCCATTGTCCGAAGCAAATACTAACCCCACCAACTATAAGGTGGCACATGATGCAGTGCCGGGGGGAGATCTCCTGATCGGAAGGGTTTGGTGGGACAAACAATAATGCGAATGCAGCACGAATAGCCGCAA